>JASJCP010000198.1 GCA_030065935.1 Xenococcaceae cyanobacterium MO_167.B27 | reverse complement strand
CCTTCATCAAGTTTGTCATCAACACCTACATATGGGTAAACAATCTTCATTGTAGAAGGCTTGAGCCGTATGACTGGTAACAGACAAGTACGGTTCTTAGGGGAGTGCGGAAAGGCGACTTTCCAATCTTACCCGACAAGGAGAGGGAGCGAGTGGTAACACTCCTCTCGACTCTAATTCCTCTCTTATCGTCAACAATTCTGGATGTATGAGAATGAATCCAACAGAATTGACGATAGAATTGTAAGTATAACTCAACTACATATCCGCCCTATCGTGAGAGGAAAAGCAGGTAAACCTGTTGAGTTTGGAGCAAAACTTTCAGTAAGCTGCTTCAACCAATATGTTTTTTTAGACCATTTGAGTTGGGATAATTTTAATGAATCAGGAGACTTTAAAACACAAGTAGAATCCTATAAAAAGTTTACTGGATACTATCCTTCTTCAGTTCATGTTGACCGAATTTATAGAACCAGAGAAAATCGAGCTTGGTGTAAAGAAAGAGGCATTAGGATTAGTGGATCTCCATTGGGAAGACCACCTAAAAATGTAAGTAAAGAAACAAAAAAACAAGCTTTAGATGATGAGAGAGGAGAAAAAAATTTAGGGGGTCTTCAGCGATTAGACGGCTGCACCCACCCATCAATGGACAGGTTTCAAGACCCCCTAAATTTTAATTCCTTTTATGAAAGATTTCGTAATGGAATTGAAGGAAAGTTTGGTCAAGCAAAAAGACGCTATGGACTTAATTGTATCATGGCAAAACTCTCTGAAACAGCAGAAACTTCCATTGCCATTACTTTTTTAGTTATCAATCTTTCCACCCTGCTTAGGCAGGTTAACTGTCTTTTTTTGTCTTTATTTCTTCAGGACTATAAATTAGGCTTAATTTCTGAAGATTTTATTATCAAAACTGATATTAAACCTTACTTGCTAGCATAAAAACTTATCTTTAAACCAAGCTGATTCTTGGCAATTTTTTGGGGTTACTTATTCAGCAAACCCTAGATAAGAGTCTAAAAGGGAATCCCTCGTGTCTCGCGAGGGAGGTTCAAAGACTTCGAGCGCTTTCATGATACTGAACCTTTAGAAACCGAATAATTTTTGGCAACTCTCAATATTGGCGATCGCAAAATAAAAAGATTTTCTCATAGCCAGTTTACGGGTTAAAAACTCAAATTACTGACTTTTACTCGTTTTTACTCACAATTTCTTCAATTTATTTGTCTATATTAAAGATAGGAAGAACAAAGAGAAAGGTCGTGTTCTCACATGAGGAAAGACAAAACTAGGTAAGGGTAGGATAAAGGAGTCAGCATAAGAAGTAATAAAAAAAAATCAAGAGTAAGTCAGATGAGAGAGCAACACCGTTCACCACAGCAAAAACTAACATTGGAATTGGGTGCAAGAAAATGTATATCATTACAAAAACACACTGTGATTATGAAAAGTCTTTTAACAAAAAACTGACTGTAAATGCGATCGCTGACGATGAATTAAGAGAAGCATCAATTCGTCAAAGAATTAGAGATATAGAAAATATTATCTTTGATGAATATTGGGATGAGCTATTATCTGACAAACTGCAAAGATGCACAACTGAATATAGCGGGGTTCGTCTTTTGTAGAGTAATACCATTTCTATTTAGACTTGCTACTTTCGTTCCCCATCTAATACCAATCCCCTACTTCCCCACTTCCCCACTTCCCCCTCTGTAGCTTGACTTTTCAGAATTGGTATAAGTACCAAGCGCGAAATTATTTGTACATTCACTATTAACTATTGCATATTAACTATTGCAAGAAAAGCAAGAGTGACCTGGGAGGAGACTTAATAGATCTAGGTATTGAACTGCGTCGAGATCGATTTTGTAATAAAGTCTCCTTCCCGCCCTATTTCAACTATCTAAGGAATTTTGCATAACTACTGACGCTTATCGAAGCAAAACGCCCTGAAGGGCGTTTTGCTAGGCTTTTTTGCCCTATTTTGCCCAATATTGGCTTTAGGGATAGTAAAGTAGAAAGTACTGCCTTTGTTTAGGGTACTTTCAGCCCAGATTTTTCCTTGATGCAACTCAACAATTTTTCGACAAATAGCTAGTCCTAAGCCAGTACCTTGCTTCTGACGGGAATCTGATACATCAACTTGTTGGAAACGTTCAAAAATACTTTCTAATTTGTCTGGTGGAATTCCTCGTCCTTGATCTCCAACCTGAAATAAAATGTCTGTGTCGCGATTTTCCACTTGAACCCAAATGGTACTATCAGGAAGAGAGAATTTAATTGCATTACTGATTAAATTGGTGAGAGCTTGCAAAATACTGTCGGGATCGGCACATAAAGGAATTGAATCAGAAGTAGCCCCTAGCTTTATGTTGTGAGATTGTGCTAGCTCCTCCATGGTTTCTATTGCTGTGGAAATCAAATCTGCTGTATTGCAAGGCTTTAGTTCTAGAGTTATCTTGTCTGAACCCATACGCTGAAGGTCGAGGATATCATTAACTAAACGTACTAAGCGTTCGGTGTTTTTCTCTGCTATTGCTATTCGTTGCTGACCTTTATCACCAAGATAACCAAATTTACCAGCGTTCAACAGTCTCAACGAACCATGAATTGAAGTGAGGGGGGTACGTAGTTCATGGCTAACTACAGAAACAAACTCATCTTTAATCTGTTCAATAGCTTTAAGTTCGCTGATGTCTTCTGTGAGAGTAAAAAAGCCAATAACTTTTTCTTCTTCTTGATGGGGAATGTAATTAACTTTAACCCAACGCAAACCAACATCCTTGTAAGGCATTTCCATTTCAAAGGTAACTTTCTGACCAGACAAAACTGCTTCAATCTTGTCTTCAATCTGTTCGTAAGCTTTCTCTCCCAAAACTTCCCGAATCTTAGAGCCACAAATTTCCGTCAGAGGTTTACCAAACCAATCTTCATAAGCCCTGTTGTTAAAGCAGTAGCGTCTATCGACATTGACGTAGGAGATGAGGACGGGCAAAGAGTCAGCAATTAAGTATAATTGTTCTTGACTATGACGGAGTGACTCTTCTACTTCTAAACGCTCTTCAATTCCTTGGTGGAGTTGTTGGTTAGCTTCTCTGAGTTCGTGAGTACGTTCAGTAACTAACTGTTCCATGTTGCGGATCAATTGTGCTTGAGTGATGGCAATACCGATTTGGTCTGCTAGCTGTTCGCAAATATCGATCTCGAAATCTTCCCATTGGGAAGTAAGTCGGCGGGAAGTTCTTTCATTTGAGGCAGAGGATAGTGTAATGCTTTCCGCCTCGGTGATTGGGGATTGGGGCGGGAAGGAGACTTCATGACAAAGTCGATCTCTTTTAGCTTCAATACCTAGATTTATTAAGTCTCCTCCCGGGGTTATTAGGTTCTTTCCCAGTCCCCAGTCCCCAGTCCCCAGTCCCCATGTGCAGGAGAGCGATGAAATGCCAGAAAACCCCACAGTTTTTGGTGGACAAAAATTGGCGCAACTAAATTAGTAAGTTCTGATATTGCTTCTAACTGGCTCTGGGTTGTGGCTGGCTCAAAGTAATATTCTGGTATTACTTGAATAACTCCGCAAATATCTTGTCTTTTGGATTTAGTAGCTAGAAAAGCACAGGTCAAATTCTGACCTAAGAGAGAAGATTTTTCAGCCGAGCTTGCTTCCGCTACCACTGTTACTGAATTATTTGATTCGAGTTGGACAATTAAAACTGTATCTGTTTTTAGTAGCTTTTGACTCTCGGTGACGGCAGTTTGTAATATTGTTTCTAGCTGCCAAGATTGACGAATTTTGAGGGTAATTTCGGCGATTAATCGCGATCGCTCTTGTTGTCTCTGATTTTCTGCTTGAGTCTCTCTTAGCTGAGTCACATCCCGCAGTAACCAGCGAAAGCCAACTAATTGATTTTGTTTGTCTTTTATGGGAGCAATAGAAATAGCAGCAGTAAAAGAAGAACGATTATTGCTTGGTTGTAGGCAAATTTCTATATCTTTTATTGATTCTTCTTGACGTAGGCGGTTCAGCAAATTGTAAAAGGAGCGACGTTCTGTCTGGGGGATAAAGATAGACATTGGTTTACCTACTAGATGATCTTGACGGCGGTTAAGCATCTCGGTAACGGTAAGGTTTGCTTCTTGAATAATTCCCCAAATATTAGTAATCAAGTAGCCATCAGGAGCATAATCAAATAGTTCTAGATAACGCTCACGCTCTGCTTCTGCTTTTTGGTTGGCAGCTTGTAATTCTTCTTGCTGTTGGTATAGTTCCTCAATAGCTACCTCTAGCTCTTCCATCCCAACCACTATTTCCTCTGTGGCTTGACATAGCTGATCTGATGTAGGTGTAACATCCATGATCTTTTGTAGCCAATTTTCTAAACGGGCTTGGGCAATCCCAATCTTTTGCTCAAAAACCTTAAGCTCCATAATTTCTAATAATTCTCTTCCCCGATTGGTTAATAATCAAGACCTAGGCTAGATCGCAAACATCTGTCTTCTGCCTTTTTGTTACATCCCTCTTTTCTATCTTTATTGAATCATACAATCTCTCAAATACATTGAAACGATTTTCTTGGAGTTTCTGGAAAATATTTAATCTATGACTATCTATCTTTAAAATAATAGATATTGCCACAAAAAAAAATGTCAAATTATCAAGCTGAGTCACTATCGGGAAAGAGCAAAAAATTCATATTGATAAGTTAATAAAAGTGCATCAAAAAGACGGATATACCTACGCACAATAATAAATAATATATAGGTTTGTATAAGAAAAATGACACTAGAAGTTACAGACCCCCAGAACAATCTTCCTGAACAACCCTTTGATATAATTGCCATAGCAGCATCGGCGGGTGGATTAAATGCTCTGAGTACGGTTTTATCAGGCTTACCAGCCAATTTTCCAGCTACCATTGTGGTCGTCCAACATCTCGATCCCCGACACAGATCGCTGATGGCAGATATTCTCAGTCGGCGTACCTCTTTAAAAGTCAAACAGGCACAAGAAGGGGATCATTTAGAACAAGGAATGGTCTATATTGCTCCTCCTAACCGACACCTACTGGTTAACCCCGATGGTACTCTTTCTCTGACTCAATCTGAGTTGGTACATTTTGTCCGTCCCTCCGCAGATTTGCTGTTTGACTCGGTAGCAGCCAGCCACAAAGAAAGAGCGATCGCAGTGGTACTTACGGGTACGGGCAATGATGGTACAATGGGGGTGCAGGCGATCAATAAAATGGGTGGTACAGTCATCGCTCAAGATAAAGAAACCGCCGAGTTTTTTGGAATGCCCAGTGCTGCGATCGAAACAGGCGTAGTAGATTTTGTCTTGCCATTAACAGAAATAGCTTCTGCTTTAATTTCCCTGGTGGTGCAGGGATAGGAGGTTGGGAAATTGGGGGATTAGGGAGATTTTAAGTTTTCCTTATCTTTTAAATCGCTTAAATTACTCACCAATCAACGATTGTTAATTCACTAATTCTGTTTAATTGAACATCGCGAGTTACCAATTTTGCCTCATTTTGTATTGCCGTTGCAGCAATAATCGCATCAGGTAGTTTCTAGCTATATTGTTGGCGAATTGAAATAATTTGCTCGATGAGCGATCTATTTTCACTGGAGAGATCAACAACTTCTACTCGTTGTAAAAATCGTTGAAAAAGTTGTTTATCTGCTTCACTGCTCCGTAAAACTTATCCATAGTTGTCCATTTAGTTGGACAGAGGCAACAAAAGCTGTCTCCCTATAGAGTTTACTTTTTGCTTCAAACTACACCAAAATATATGTATTATCGCCATTAAATCAAAGTTGATGGGGATTTACCGATTAACTTGGCGAACTCTTTAACTCGATATACCAAAACTTATCCATAATGAAGAACTATGGACAATTATAGATAAGTTTTTGGCTACTTATGATAGCTCAAGCCAGAAAAAGCCAAGAAATAAATAACGATTACCACTCATCTCTTAATTGTCTCTGTTCTGCTACTGCGTTTCCCTGCCAGCTAAGTTTTCCTTCTAAATCAGAAAAATCATAGTTACTTAGTCCCTTAGCCTTTTCTACCAAGGGATTAACAATCACTACTAAATCCACTTTTCCCGCCTCTAAATTAGTGTGCAGATCGATCTTTAACTGTCCCGTCTCATCAATTTCCGTTGTGAGTTTTAAAACTTCCATTGCTGTCTGTATTTGGAGTGTAAGCTTTATCTTTATTAATTTTAGTCTCCCTCGCAATTAATTTTAGCCCCCCTAACCCCGAAATTTGGTGGAGAGAGAGAGGTTTCAAGGGTATGTTTTTAATAATTGAATAATTTGACGGTTTATTGAGTCTGAAATTCAAAAAATTATGTATTTTAATAATATAATCTGGTTGAATCAAAACTCTCTTCCTTCCCTCGTCTCCCTGTGTCCCTATCAACCCAGCCTTGCGAATACTACTCCTCACTCCTGCAAACCCCAAATCTAAACTGATGACTAATAATAATGAAGATAATATATTTGAAGCACTGCTAGAATTTTTGCGACAAGAGCGAGGTTTTGATTTTACGGGTTACAAGCGTTCGAGTTTGATGCGTCGCGTCAGCAAGCGTATGCAAACTTTTGAGATTGACAATTTTGAAGCTTACCTGGACTATCTTCAAGTTCACCCAGAGGAATTTTTGCCTCTGTTTAACACAATTTTGATTAATGTTACTGCTTTTTTTCGGGATAAATCTGCCTGGAATTATCTCCAGCGTCACGCAATCAATCGCATCCTTCAGGAAAAACCAATTACAACCCAAGTCAGAGTGTGGAGTGCGGGTTGCTCTTCTGGGGAAGAAGCCTACACCTTGGCAATGATTTTAGCAGAAGCGATCGGCGTAGAAAATTTCCGCCAGCGCATCAAAATCTACGCTACTGATATAGATGAAGAAGCCCTCACCCAAGCTCGTCATGCTAGCTATACCGACAAAGATTTAAAACCCGTTCCCGATGAGTTGCGACAGAAATACTTTGAACCGACAGGCGGAAGATATGTTTTTCGTCCCGATCTACGCCGTGGGATCATTTTTGGTCGTCACGATCTGGTGCAAGACGCACCTATTTCCCGTCTCGATTTGCTGGTTTGCCGTAATACTCTCATGTATTTTAATGCGGAAACCCAAGGCAAAATTCTCAATCGCTTTCACTTCGCCCTAAACAACACGGGAGTTCTGTTTTTGGGTAAGGCAGAGATGATGTTGACCCATACTAATATCTTTACTCCCCTGAGCTTACAACATAGAATCTTTCGCCGTGTACCTAGTAAAAATAGACGCGATCGCCTATTATATGTAACTCAGACAGAAACTAATAATCATACCAACAATCTTGAACGACAGCAACGCATACAGGACTTGGCTTTCGATGGGGGTTCTGTAGCTCAAATAATTATAGATTTTAATGGTATTTTGGTGTTAGCCAATACACCAGCCCGTGGGATGTTTAGCCTCAACCTGTTGGATATAGGTCGTCCTTTACAAGATTTGGAAATTTCTTATCGACCATTAGAGTTACGTTCTCATATCGAGCAAATTTACAGCGATCGCCGTCTCTTGATAGTTAGAGATGTGGTACGTCACTTACCAGAAGGTAATACACAATATCTAGACATACATTTTAATCCTTTAGAAGAAGGTAATAGCGAGATATTAGGGGTGAGTATTTCTTTTGTGGATGTCACCCGTTACCACGAACTCCAGCAAGAATTACAACGTTCTAATCAGGAACTAGAAACAGCCAATGAAGAACTCCAGTCTAGTAATGAAGAACTAGAAACCACTAATGAAGAACTCCAATCGACTAATGAAGAACTGGAAACCACTAATGAAGAACTCCAATCGACTAATGAAGAACTGGAAACGATGAATGAGGAACTCCAATCTACTAACGAGGAATTGCAGACGATCAACGAAGAGTTGCGCCAGCGTACCGCCGAACTAGACCAAACAAATGCTTTTTTAAATTCAATTCTCGCTAGTTTGCAAGCGGGAGTTGTGGTTGTAAATACCCAGTTTAATATCTTAACTTGGAACGATGAAGCGGAAAATATGTGGGGACTGCGATTTGATGAAGTGAAAGGTCAGTCCTTGTTAAGTCTCGATATTGGTTTATCTGTAGAACAACTACGCGAACCAATCCGTAACTGTCTTGCCAATACTGGCAATCGCCAGGGAATGCTCGTCGAAGCGATTAACCGACGGGGGCGCAGTATTGAGTGTCGCCTCAGTTTCAATCCCCTAATCGGGCATAAAAAAGAACGTCAGGGAGTTATTATCTTAATGGAAGAAATGGGAGAATAGATTGGGAAGAGGTCAGAGGTCAGAGGTCAGAGGTCAGAGGTCAGAGGTTAGAGGTCAGCAGTAATTAACAATCAATCATCAACTATCAACCATCACCATTCCCTATTCCCTAATCACCAATCCCCAATCCCCAATCCCCCCGGGAGGAGACTTAATATATCTAGGTATTGAACCCAAAATAGATCGGTTTTGTAATGAAGTCTCCGAACCGCCCCAATCCCTAATCCCCAATCACTAATCCCTTTTTACCAAGATTATGATGTACACGCACTATTCCTCACAATTTTCTCAAGTTATTGCTTTAATTTAAAACTGAAAAGTAAGACCGACTTTGCAATTGGTTTTTTGAAAAGAGTGGAAGTGGGGGTAAATAAAACACCTATTCAAAAAGTTAGAAATCTTGGCTCTAAAAAGCTTCTGACTTGGTGTATGGGCAATTGATGAATTACGGATACGATTCCTAACTTCCGTATAGCGATACTAGTTGGTGGAGGAAAAAAATATCCATGAAAGCAGCAGATATTATGACCACAAAGCTAGTCACCATAGATAGCTTGGCGACTATTGCTGAAGCAGCTAGAGTTATGAAACAGCATAATGTACGGGCGTTAATTGTAGAGCGCGTCTGCGATCAGGATGCTTATGGCATAATCACCGAAACCGATATCTCGCGAGCGATCGCAAACTCCAGAAACCCCGAACAAACTTATGTCTGCGAAATGATGACCAAGCCTTGTATTGTGGTTAATCCCGATCTACCTGTAGAACATATTGCGAACTTATTTGCTAGAGCCAAAATTCGTATTGCACCAGTTATTAAAGACAAACTACTGGGTATTGTTTCTCTTACCGATATCTTAACTAAAACCAATTGTTTAACTCCAACTCAAGCCCAGTTAACACTTGAAAAACTAGAAGAATTAGCGAGACTTCCTCTAGATAAATCTGTAGAAAACGAATGGGAAATTGAGCCAGATCGCATCTATGAAAATTGGTGTAGTGGGTAATCAGTAATCAGTAATCAGTAATCAGTAATCAGTAATCAGTTATCAGTTATCAGTAATCAGTTATCAGTTATCAACAAGAGCGCAACTAAAACCAAATTTTGGAGAAGCAAATAATGAAAGTCGCAGATATTATGAGCAAAAAAGTCATAACTATTCGTGGTTTTGCCACAGTAGCCCATGCAGTCAAGCTAATGCGAGAGCATGGTTTAAGTTCTCTGATTGTTGATCGCTTGGATGAATCAGACAGCTATGGCATTGTTACCAAAACCGACATTATTTATAAAGTAGCAGCCAAAGGATTCGACCCCAACGAAGTGCGGGTTTGCCAAATTATGACCAAACCCTGTATTGTGGTGAATCCTGATCTAAGCACCAAATCTGTAGCCCAGTTATTTGCAAATACTGGTATTCGTCGCGCCCCAATAATTAGAGACAAACTTGTAGGTATCGTTTCTCTTACGGATTTACTGCTTAGAAGTAACTTTCTCGAACAACCTGGTACAGTATTACTTGGAAAACAAATCGAACAGAAAATTGCCGATGCTCGTAAAATTTGTGCGGAAAAAGGCTTTGTCTCAGAAGAATGTGCTGCTGCTTGGGATGTAGTAGAAGATTTACAGGCAGAAGAAGCACGTCAACAAGCAGAAGACCTGAAAAAAACAGCTTTTGACGAATATTGCCAAGAAAATCCAGAAGCTAAAGATATTCGGCGATACGACCCTTGGTTTTGCCATTGGGAAAAAGAATAGGAATAAGGAATGAGGAATGAGGAACAAGGGAGACAAGGGGTCAGAATTAGATGACCCATAAGTAATCAGTAATCAGTAATTAACCATCAATCATCAACCATCAACTAACCACTAACTACTAACTACTAACCACTAACCACTAACCAAATGAAATGTCCCAAAAAATTGTTATCGATCCTGTAACACGCATTGAAGGTCATGCCAAAATTACTATCCATCTCGATGAGACAGGACAAGTAGAAAATGCTCGCTTTCACGTTACGGAATTTAGAGGCTTTGAAAAATTCTGTGAAGGTCGTCCATTTTGGGAAATGCCAGGGATTACAGGGCGTATTTGCGGGATTTGTCCCGTTAGTCATTTACTCGCTTCTGCTAAGGCTGGCGATCGCCTTCTAGCGGTAAATATTCCTCCTGCTGCTGAGAAACTGCGTCGTTTGATGAATCTCGGACAGATAATTCAATCCCACGCTCTGAGTTTTTTCCATCTTAGTGCGCCCGATTTACTATTGGGTATGGATAGCGATCCTGCTTCCCGTAACGTTTTTGGCTTAATTGCTGCTGAACCAGAATTGGCACGTAGTGGGATTCGTTTGCGCCAATTCGGACAGGAAATTATTAAAATACTGGGCGGTAAAAAGATTCATCCTGCTTGGGCTGTACCAGGAGGAGTCAGAGAATGTTTATCTAATGAGGGAAAAATTAAAATTAGAGATGGCATTCCTGAAGTTAAAACCACTGTACTTAATGCCCTAGATAAATTCAAAGGCTTAGTGACAGATTATGCAGCAGAAGCACAGACTTTTGGTAACTTTCCTAGCCTGTTTATGGGACTAGTAGGACAAGATGGAGAGTGGGAACACTACGGGGGCAAAATTCGTTTTGTTGACAGTGGGGGCAATATTATCGCCGACCAACTGGATCCTACTCACTATCAAGAATTTATTGCTGAAGCCGTCGAACCTTGGTCTTATCTGAAGTTTCCCTATTATCGCTCTTTAGGTTATCCAACAAAAGAAGATTATTGTAGTTTGCAGAGTGGTATTTATCGTGTAGGTCCTTTAGCAAGATTGAATATCTGTAGAAATATTGGTACAATTTTAAGCGATCGCGAATTGAGAGAATTTAGAGATAGAGGTAAAGGTACAGTCAATTCCTCTTTCTTCTATCACTACGCTCGATTGATTGAAATCCTTGCTTCTATCGAACGCATTGAAATCATGCTAGAAGATTCAGACTTACACTCTAGTCATTTACGTGCCAAAGCAGGTATCAATCAACTTGAAGGTATTGGATTTAGTGAAGCACCAAGGGGTACTTTATTCCATCACTATCAGATCGATGAAAATGGTTTAATCAAAAAAGTCAATTTAATAATTGCTACTGGTCACAATAATCTAGCAATGAATCGCACTGTCGCTCAAATTGCCAGACATTTTATAAGCGGTACTAAAATTCCTGAAGGAATGCTAAATCGAGTCGAAGCAGGTATTCGCGCCTTCGATCCTTGTCTGAGTTGTTCGACTCATGCAGTAGGACAGATGCCCTTACATATTCAGTTATTTGATGCAGTAGGAAACTTGCTTGATGATGTTTCGCAACATTAGATCGCAAGATGCTTATACTACCAACGAAATCCCAGTGGTAAATGAGAGATCGAATGCTTGGATGGAAGAAAAAATCAAGCGTTAGCGGTTATTTTAGCTAAATCTTCTCGCCAAATACGCTTCTTATCAGCGTAATCTATCATATCTATTTCATGTTGCAAAAGGTGTGAATTTTCACTATTGATGAAGAAATCCAGCATGGTTACGAGTAATTCGACAATAGACATTCCTCTTTCAGAAGCTTCTCTGTGGATATCTTCATGAACTTTAGCTGGTACTTTAATGGTAGTGACTGCTTTATCTTCTTCTTGGGGAAAGACGAAATTGCGGATACTTTTAGCAGTGATTTTGTCTAAAGGAATAGTCTCTATTACGCTGCGCCATTTCTCAATTAATTCTTCTCCTGTTAGTTTTGCTAGAGTTACTGCTTGAGAAACATTGGTAGGGAGAATATCGAAGCCAGCATACATTAGTTCTAATACTACTCGTGCTGCTTTGATCGTATCGTTAATTTGCCAGCGTTGTTTTCTCAATTGTTCTCGACAGAAAGAGGCAAAAGTACCGTCGCCGTAGTTTTTATAGAGTTTAAGAAATTTAATTTTAGCTAGTATCAAGCCGTTACGGACGAATCCTAGTTGATTGTGGGCAAACTCGAAGCTGAGATATTTTAGCTCCAAGTCTCCTTCTATTTGGTCTTCTAAATCTAGAGCATATTGATTTAATTCTTTGATTTCAGGTTTGTCCGAAAGGATAATATCGTCTTGTTGACACTCCCATCGTTAAACGCTCCTAAAGTCGCGCTATAACGAGGGATTCTTGCTTCATAGATTGCCAACTAGATTAAACAACGTCAGTTGTTTAATCCCCGTCGCATCATCTCCACAAGCTTTTTCTGGGACGGTA
>JASJCP010000197.1 GCA_030065935.1 Xenococcaceae cyanobacterium MO_167.B27 | reverse complement strand
AACTCTCTGGAGATTTATGAAATATGAGTGGATTGAAAAAGAAGCATATTTGAGTTGGAAAAATTTAGTTGAGTATGTGGAAAACGTTTTAAAAGATTTTGGGACAAAATATACAATTAATTTTGCTTAGGTACTTATTAGGCACGTCGCGGAAAATATCACCCACGAAATTAAATGGTGACGCGTGCAGCTAACTAAAAGGAAACTAAAACAAAAGAAGTCTTTAAATCCTTCTGTGGCTCCCGCGCGTCGTGGAAGTAAAACAAAATGCCTGTGGATTCGTGAGGTCGCGTTGCCTGGGGAAACCCCAGGCACTCGTGACGACCGTTCTGTCGGGGTCAGTACCAGTGGGAGAAATTAACATTCGTTTGAACCAAAGTGGGCTAGATAAGAGGAGTAGAAGCAGGAATTCTTAATCGTGAGATTTAGAATCCCCCGATTTATCGGCGGGAGTCGTCAATAAGCTATGGAATTATCCTCAAGGTAACAACTTCAATAGCTTAAAGGGACACCGCGATTTATTATATTCTCTCTCTTTCAGTCCCGATGGCAAAACTTTAGCTAGTGGTAGTACCGACAGCACAGTTAGATTATGGGATTATTCTACTGGTAAGTGTTTCAAAACTTTAACAGGACATGATAACTGGGTGTTTTCAGTGGCTTTCAGTCCCGATGGTAAAACTGTAGCTAGTGCTTCCCATGATCGCACTGTAAGATTATGGAACATTCAAACAGGAAAGTGTCAACATATTTGTCGTCTTCATACTCATCTAGTATCCTTTGTAGCTTTTAATCCCGATGGTAAAACTGTAGCTAGTGGTTCTCAAGATCAAACCGTTAGAATTTGGGATGTTACCACAGGAGAATGTCTCCAGGTTCTCAGAAGTGCCAGAATTTACGAAAATATGAATATAACAGGAGTAATAGGTTTAACGGAAGCACAAAAAGTAACTTTGCAAGCTTTAGGTGAAGTTTATAACAAAAATGAAAATATTAAAGAATATTATCAACCATTTAAAAAATCACAGATTACACCAATATTTAATTGATAATTGTTGAATAGGGAATAGGGAATAGGGTGTGGGGTGTGGGGTCAGAGGTCAGGGGTCAGAGGTCAGGGGTCAGGGGTCAGGGGACTGAGGGAATTGGGGGAATGGGGAATTGGGGGTGGTTGATGATAACTGATTACTGATAACTGATTACTGATAACTGATTCATCCTTCATCCTTCATCCTTAAAAAATACCCCCATTGCTGGAGGTATTGGCAAAAAATGTTAATGTTGAAGACTAAACAGTTATAAAGTCAGTAGCATCAATAGTTGTAACTAGAGGATTAACTCCTTCCAAGACGGCTAAAGTATTGTTAGTACTGGTTTCAATAATTAGACCATTACCAGCACTCTCTTGAATAGTCAGATCGCTGAAGATTAAACCTCCAGATAAACCAATCTTGTCAACCCCGTCAGTATAATCCACGATAATGTCACGGTTAGAAGTTGTACCTGATTGAATTACAAAGGTATCCGCGCCTTCATTACCAAATATGCGATCGCGACCCAAACCACCAAAGAGAGTATCATTACCTACTCCACCTCTCAGGGTATCATTGCCAGCGTTTCCTGACAGGCTATCTGCGCCAAAACCACCCAAGAGAATATCGTTACCAAAACCACCATTGAGAGTATCATTACCATTTCCACCATTGAGGTTATCATTACCATTTCCACCATTGAGAGAGTCTCTTCCTGTACTACCAGTTAGGGTATCATTACCATTTCCACCATTGAGAGTATCATTACCACTGAAGCCCGTTAAGCTATCTTCAAATTCTGAACCAGTGATGTTAAATTTCTCTACATCTTCGTAACGCAATAGGTCAGCAAAGTTATCTCTTCTTTCAATTCTGCCAGCAGCGATATTATAGATACCAGTTTCATAGCCTGTATAGTTGGCAATTAAAACATCAGCAGTACCACTATTAGCATCAACAAACCCGTTAGCAGTAGAACCATTCAATCCTAATTTAATGGAATCGTTAGCTGAACCAGTGCGAATATCTCGGATAGTTTCAAAATTACTAACATTGGTATCTCCGAAAACAACCTGATTACTATTTCTTGCAAGATTAACAATTACCTTAGAAGTTACAGTAGAGAAATCTAACTCTAGTTTATCTGTACCCTGTCCACCATCAAGGGTGTCGCCAGAGAAGATAACTTTCAGAAAATCATTAAACTTAGAACCAGTGATATTGTAGTTTTCTAAGTCAGAAAAGCGCACTAAATCACCAAAATCATCATATCTTTCGATTCTGCCAGAAGTAATAGTAGTCCCTAAATTGTAAATCCCTACTTCAAAATCACTGTAGTCAACAGTTAAAATATCGCTACCAGTGTTACCGTCGATGAAACCGTTTGCAGTTGCTCCTTCTAAGCTTAGGGTAAAGTTATCGTCTCCACTACCTGTGGAAATGCTACCAATAGTTTCAAAGTTTCTTACTACTGTGTTGTTAAAGTCGATCTGATTACCAGTGCTGGTAAGATTGAGATTTATATTCTCAACAGTAGTACTAAAGTTGAAGTTCAGTTGGTCTTTACCTAGTCCACCATTAAAAATATCCCCAGAGTTGAACACTGTTAGACGATCGTTAAATTTAGAACCTAATATTCTATAATTTTCAAAATCTTGGTAACTTACTAAGGTAGCGTTAGTGTCTCTGCTTCTGATGAAAGTTGTAAAGTTTTCTACTGCTACATCTGAACCAGTGTAGTTAATAAATAAAAGGTCGTTACCACCATTAGCATCAACAAAACCTCCCGCACTAGCAGCTTCAGTATCTAAGTTAATGGTGTCACTACCACTACCTGTTCTAATATCACCCAGTTTTTCAAAGTTCTTGACATTAGTTGTATCAACTACTACCTGATTGTTAGCACCTGTTAGGTTGATAGTAATGTTATTGCTGATACTGCTAAAAGCTACATCTAAAATGTCACTACCAACAGCACCATCTAAAGTGTCTCCTAAATTAAACACTTCCAGGCGATCGCTGAAACTAGTACCTTTAATGTTAAGATTCTCGATATCCGCGTAAGTTAGCAAATCAAAGAAATTATCTAGCCTTTCAATGCGACCAAAGCTAGTACCGGTAACTCCGATATCTAAATCTGTATAGTCGGCGGTTAAAACATCATTCCCACCATTAGCATCAACAAAACCTCCCGCACTAGCAGCTTCAGTATCTAAGTTAATGGTGTCACTACCACTACCTGTTCTGATATCACCCAGTTTTTCAAAGTTTATTACTTGAGTTGTATCAGCTACTACCTGATTAATAGTATCAGTTAGGTTGATAGTAACGTTATTGGTGACAGTGCTAAAAGCTACATCTAAAATGTCACTACCAACAGCACCATCTAAAGTGTCTCCTAAATTAAACACTTCCAGGCGATCGCTGAAACTAGTACCTTTAATGTTAAGATTCTCGATATCTGAATAAATTAGCAAATCAAAGAAATTATCGAGCCTTTCAATGCGACCAAAGTTAGTACTGGTAACTCCGATATCTAAATCTGTATAGTCGGCGGTTAATACATCATTCCCACCATTAGCATCAACAAAACCTCCCGCACTAGCAGCTTCAGTATCAAGTTTAATAGTGTCATTACCGCTACCAGTTCTAATATCTCCTACTTTTTCCAAGTTGTTGACATTAGTTGTACCAGCTACTACCTGATTATTAGTACGAGTGAGATCGATGATTATGTTACTAGTTACAGTGCTAAGAGTTACGTCTAAAATATCGCTACCATCAGCACCATCTAAAGTGTCTCCTAAATTAAACACATCTAGGCGATCGCCAAAACTAGTACCTTTAATGTTAAGATTTTCGATATCCGCATAACGTAGCAAATCAGCAAAATCATCTAATCTTTCGATACGACCAAAGTTAGTACTAGTAATTCCGACATCTAAATCTGTATAGTCGGCGTTTAACACATCTTGTCCACCATTACCATCGACAAAGCCATTAACTTTAGATGCTTCAGCAGAAAGAGTTATAGTATCATTTCCCAAACCAGTAATAATATCTGCAATTACTTCAAAATTGCTGACATTAGTACCACCAGCCACAACTTGATTAGTAGCAGTAGTTAAGTCAACTGCAATGTCGTTAAGATTGCTAAAAAGATTAACTTCGAGAATATCTTTTCCCAATCCACCATCAAGGGTATCTCCTTCAAACCAAACACTAAGCCAATCACTAAAGTCTGTCCCAGTGATATTAAACTTTTCGATGGAGCTAGTAAAAAGAAGATCTGCGCGATCATCTCTTCTTTCTATTCTGCTAGAAGTTGCTGCATTATAGACTCCAACTTCATAGTTACTATAGTTGGCAATTAAAATATCAATACCATTACCGCCATTAACGCTACCAAAGATATCGATTAGAGTATCGTCTCCATTTCCCCCATTAAGGGTATCAAAGCCCAAACCACCAATGAGGCGATCGTTACCATCATCACCGTTTAGGCTATCGTTACCAGCCAGACCTTTAAGAGTATCATTACCAGCTAAACCTTCAATAGCATCATTAAGATTAGTACCTAATAGATTATCGTCACCAGGAGTCATAATTTAATACCTCAATATTAAGTTAAGGAAAACCCAAAAAATATCTAGAGTTAATCATCAATAATTAACCAAGGATAATAGTTTTTTTTGTCACTAACATCCATGTCTTAACGTGAGGAAAGACAATGCAGTTTAAAGTTTAATTGTCTATTCAAGAACTCGCCATAAAATCAATTTTACCCATTAAACAATCTATTCCAGCTATTTGGACTGAAACATTGTAAAAACTAGGTTCAAACTTATTTTATATATAAAACAGGAAATAAAGTTCCTGACGGGTTAAGATTCTTATTGTACCTCACGTTGTCTTAAGCAAGTTTCCATCAAAAAACTTTACTTAATACGAAAATATTTTTCAATATCAACCTAACATATTGTAGCTAGTTTTCTTGATAGAGAAATCACTGATTTTATTGAGCAATAAATTAAAGATTTAACTAAGAATTAACTAATTATTTTTTAGTTTAATTAAAATTAAGTATAGACCTCTTCTATAAGTCCTAATTTGCTAGTTAGGATAGCAGACAGAATAAGAATATAGAAACATAAATTGTTTGATTTCTTTAGCTAAAGGATGAAGGATGAAGGATGAGGAATAAAGTAATCAGTAATAAGTAGGGAGTAGTTAGTAGTTAGTAGTTAGTAGTTAGTAGTTAGTAGTTAGTAATAAGTAATCAGTAATCAGTAATCCCAATTCCCCAATTCTCCCCGGGAGGAGACTTAATATATCTAGGTATTGAAGCCAAAAGAGATCGGTTTTGTTGTGAAGTCTCCTTCGGTGCCCCAATTCCCCAATTCCTCAATCCCCATTCCCCAGTCCCCAATCCCTATTCCCTATAGTAATTGCTATATTACCAAAGAATTTGCGATCGCTCTTTAATTACTCTGTGATAAATATCTTCTGTTTGCTTTGCTAGCTTATCCCAACTAAACCTAACAGCCAAAGATTTATAAGCATTATCAACTAACCAACGACCATAACCAGGATTTTTTAATACTTCTAAAATACCCCAAGCTAGAGAATCAGAATTGTTAGTATAGGTCACAACTCCCGTTTTGGTATGCTGCACTATTTCTGGTAATCCTCCCGTATCTGAAACCACTACAGGAACTCTTGCAGCAAAACTTTCTAATGCCACAATGCCGAATGGTTCATATAAACTAGGGAATACCGCACAATCAGCAATAGTTTGAAACTTATCTAAATCTGCATCTTGCATAAATCCTGTGAAATAGCATTTGTCCCAAATACCGAGATTCCAAGCTTGCTCTTTGAGATGATTTGCATTACCACCGCCAATAATCACAAACTTAACCTTACCTCCCATTTCCCAAAGTACTTTCGGAGCAGCATTTAGTAAGAGAAATACTCCTTTTTCATGGGTCATGCGTCCTACATAATAAACAATCTTTTCTTCATCTTGAGCAAAACGGCGACGGAAACCAGTACGATCAAAATCTGTTGGGTGGTGTTTTTTTTCGGGGTGAATACCATTATAGACCACATCAATTTTATCCCAAGGAGCTTGCAAGGCTCGTTCTACTTCATAACGCATATATTGACTACACACAATAATGCGCCAAGCATTATAAGCTAAGAGTTGTTCTTTGCCATTAATATATCGTTGTTCTTCAGTGTGTATTCCGTTATAACGTCCGTATTCTGTAGCGTGAATAGTAGCAATAAGAGGAATTTTAAAAGTGTGCTTAAGCGCGATCGCAGCATCTCCTACCAACCAATCATGACTATGAATTAGATCGAAATTCCCCTCTTCTGAGATTAGCTTTCCACCATGCTCCCCCATACTCTCATTCATATTAGCAATCCAGTGAAAAAAGTCATTTCCACCAGCTACAGGAACACGATGGACTCTAACTCCTTCTATTACTTCATATCTAGGGGCTGCTCCAAATTCAACAGTTACTACATGAATTTCATGACCTAATTTAACTATTTCTGGATACAAGTCTGCTACATGACGCGCCAATCCCCCTACTAGACGAGGTGGAAATTCCCAAGCAAGCACCAAAATTTTCATGAAACTTTTTCCCACACACCCCAAATATATAAGACTTTTTATAGTAATAGCATTTTTGAGGTGATGCCATCATCTGTCTTTTCCCAGGAAACCTCACTATAGGAATGGAGCGCGGTGGGAGTATGTCAATCCTACCCCATCACCATTAGGGTTAAACAATTAAAAGGAGTCTGGTTAAGACTCCTTTAGTTTCTGGTTTCAATGATCTATTTATCAAGAAACTATGACATTTTTTTTGACAACATATACGTTATTAAACCTAAGCATTCAGTTTCAATTCACAAGTAAGAGGACAAGAAGCATAAACAGGTGCTTTAAAAGATTCTTCTTTGCCGTGTAACCAGTTGAGCCAACTTACTTCTTGAGGATGAATACCCTTGGCAGTAAGAACCATCGACCCCACAATAACTGTTAAAACATTAAGTCCAATAATACTTCCTGCTACTAACAAAACCGCACTAGATGGCAACATAGTTTGTAAAATAACTGTCGCTAGAATGCCTACTGTAACTAATAAAACCCCTACAGGAAAGCCAACAACTAAGAGACAGACTGTTAGAGTAAAGCTCCACAATAAAAAACTTTTTGTTAAACCTAAATAACTATTTTTTTGCCAAGTACTTTTTTGAACTGATTGCATTTGAAACTGCTCCGAATGGATGATTTACGACAACAACAACTTAAAGAAGAATATCTTAGAGTTAATCTCTTTTGTGCGATACCCTTAAAGCTAAGTATAGGTAATTTTTTAGGAAAAAGTTTTTTTGTCAACATTTTTTTACAATCAACGACTATTGTTTTTAACAATTTCAATACCCTAAATAGTGATCCCTAACCTTTTAGTAGTCTTTACAAGCTATATTCAGCCAATAGTAACTTTTGTTTTTATTTCTTAATATTGTAAATTTTTACTTTTACATAAAGGATTTTAGGTGTAAATACTCAGAGTAATTTAATCATGAAAATCAGCTTGACTGGATATGAGCCAAGTTCAAAGATCATAATTTCTATTCCAATGAGTTTTGGTAAATACTTATGTTTTACTTATTGCTGATTATTACTAATGTTAGGGTTAGTTAACTAATGTCAAAAATGCCAGACTCATCATTAATCATTAGATTTTGTAGTTAGTTTTATTAATGCAAAATTACTAATCTGTCAACTTAACTAAGTAATTACAACTATTTCCCAAGTTTGATCTAATACCAATTCTCACTTCAATATGAGAGAGATAGATACCATTTACCGCGTTACCCATCAAAGATGATGCTGTTAGAGTCAAGTTTGTTTTGGGAACAATCATAAAAAGACAACTTCCAATAAAATATCAATAATAATGACACAGGGAATTAGCTCACCTTTACCACCACCACCGCCTCCACAATCTTTAGAAAAAAGCAAGGGAAAAACAGCTTCTGTTAAGAAAACCAACATACAAGATTCTCGCGCTAAAAAAACTTCTAATCGCCCAAAACCTTCTCCTGGTCAACCAACATTAGAATATATTATTCGGAATGCCTATGAATCTGGTTATTCTGATATTCACTTAGGAGTAGGAGAAGTTCCGCGAATGCGAGATCGCGGTGAAATGGCTTTAACTGACTACCCCAAAACCGACCACAACACCTTTATAAGTTGGTTGCACGAAATTTTATCACCAGAAGAAATCCGCAAGTTTCAAACAGAATTAGAATTTGATGGTGCAACCCAGTATGAGTTTGCCAGGGTGAGGATTAATATTTTTGATACTTTAACAGGGGCAGCACTAGTAATGCGTTTGATTCCGTTAAAAATTTTAACGATGGATCAATTGGGATTACCCTCCGTCTTTCGGGAGATCTCTGATGCTCACAAAGGATTAATCTTGGTCACGGGTCCTACTGGTTCTGGTAAATCTACTACGATGGCAGCCATGGTGGACTATATCAACACCGAACACGCCAAGCATATTATTACCATTGAAGACCCCATCGAATTTGTCCATCAAAGCCGTCGTTCCCTGATTAAGCAAAGAGAAGTGGGGATTAATACTCGTAAGTTTGATAATGCCCTTAAAGCAGCCTTACGGGAAGATCCAGATATAATTCTGGTGGGGGAAATGCGTGATCGCGAAACCGTAAATACGGCTCTCAAAGCAGCCCAAACTGGTCACTTAGTCATGGGAACATTACATACTAATAGTGCCATTAAAACCATTGAAAGGATTTTGACTCTCTATACCGCAGAAGAACAAGATGCAATGCGAGTTGCTATTTCGGAATCTTTAGTAGCGGTGATTTCTCAAGGTCTATGTCGTACTACCGACGGCAAACGGGCTGCATATCACGATATTTTGGTTAACACCGAAACTGTCAAAGATTACGTTAAAGGCTCTAAGTATGAGGAAATCCACCAAATTATGCAAAATGGTAGTTATGACGGTATGATCACCACCAACCAATCACTATTTGCCCTTTACGAAGAAGGAAGAATTACAGAAGAAACTGCCCTAGAACGTTCTCCCACTCCTAATGAAATGGCAATGATGTTAAGAGGCAGATTTTAGCTTATAATTCTTAACAAATCTATTAATAGTTGAAGTTGCTAGACCGCCCATCTTCTCTACCTCAACTTTTTAAAGCCATTGCCTTGTTTACTCCAGGGGGGGACTTGGTATATACCATAGACCCGAATAAGCAAGACCGATGGCATCTTCATTTATGTCTTTGTCTGCAAGAAGTTTTCGGTTTACCTGAACCCCCCCACTTTTTAGTTCCAGGCTATACAGCCACCGTAGATCGTTGGTTAAACCCCCGCACTGGGAAAATAGAAGTAGAAGCAGAACTCTATCCTGCTGTCAAAGCCTATCTTCCCTTATTGCAAGTTTTATTTGAAACCAAAACACCTTGGCGACTCGCACCCTGGCAAGAAGAATATTGTAATCCTGCCATACTAGAAACCTATCGAAGACAATTTTCCGCTCTATGGCAAGAAAACGATTTAATTATTCGACTTAACCCCCAAAATCCCAAAGTCAAGATTTTTCACCCCATTAATCTTGAAACAACACGCCAAACAGTTAAATCTCATCCTAGAGATGGTTATATTTTGAGACTGTTTATTTCTAGTGATAGCCTCAACATAGAAAAAACTTTAGATATTATTCATCAAGTCCTCGAACAAGGACTTAGTAGCCCTTACACTCTTAAGATAATTGACATTACCAAAAATCCTGAACAAGCAGAAATTCATCATATATCCGCTACTCCTACCCTAGTTAGGATATCTCCTGAGCCTGTCAAAAGGATAGTTGGAGATTTAAAAGACCCTCAAAGAGTTTTACGCATCATCTCCAGTTAAGCTCATAAAGAGACAATATAGCAAGTGAACTATCATGCGTGGACATCATAATCTTGGTAAAAAGGGCGGGAAGGAGACTTTATTACAAAATCGATCTATTTTGGGTTCAATACCTAGATATATTAAGTCTCCTCCCGAGGGGATTAGGGAATGTCTTAATCTTTGCTTCAACTGCTATACAAAGATAAAATATAGTATTTGCGATCGCTTTTACTTTAATAACCTTATCTTTCCTGTATGATTGCAAAAACGACTAATTTCATAAAATAACTGTTTATTATCAATATATATAGGTCAAGACTTCTATTTTAAAAAAACTAATCAGCACTCCATTTGTTAAATAATGCAATTATCTAAGGTTAAAAAAAATCCTGTGATTTTAGTGGCGGATGACGAGCAATCAACTAGGGTTTTATTAAGTCTAATTTTACAAGAAGAAAATTACCAAATTATAGAAGCTACAAATGGAGTAGACTGTATCAATAAATATCAAGAGAATCAACCAGATATGGTGTTATTAGATGCCATGATGCCAGTGATGGACGGGTTTACTTGTTGTCAAAAACTGATGGAAATTCAAGCTCAAGAATCTAATTTTTCTGATTTTTATCAAGTGCCGATATTGATGATTACAGGACTTAACGATCAAAAATCAGTCAATAGAGCTTTTGAAGTAGGGGCAACTGATTATGTTACTAAACCGATCCAGCCTTCAGTTTTATGTCGTCGTTTAAGACATTTATTAGAAGCAAAATGGGCAGAAGCAGCAGTCAGAGAAAGTGAGCAAAAATATCGGATTGTTGTGAATAATCTTAAAGAGGGAATTTTTCAACTTGATCCCCAAGGAAAACTAACCTTTCTTAATTTAGCTTGGCAAAATATAGTAGGCTTTTCTATTGAAGAAAGTCTTGGTAAATCTCTGTCAGAATTTATCTATTCTGAAGATAGAATTACTTACGAGTCAGCTTTAAAATCTTTATTAAATCAGCAAGAAACTGAATTGTGTTTGTCGATTCGCTATCTTAAACCAGATCAAGGGATAGGATGGATGGAAATTGATGCTCGTCCGATTATATGCGATCGCAAAGCCACTAAAACCAGCCAAGAACAACAGATAATCGGAATTTCTGGCACAATAAATGACATCACAGAGCGTAAAAGACGACAAGCACATCAAAAAGTAGAATATAAAATCAATAAACTATTAGCAGATGCTACTCAACTTGAAAAAACCATCTCCATAATTCTCTCTATCTTATGTAAAAATTTAGGTTGGGATTTAGGAGAGTATTGGTCATTAGATATTAATAATAAATCTCTAAAACTGAGTACTTATTGGCACTCTTCTGCTTATAAAATCCAAGATTTTGTTAATTACACTGAGCAGAGTAATTTAAACCTTGGTGAAGATTTACCTGGTAAAGCTTGGGAATATGATAGAAGCTTATTAATTAAGAATATTACCAAAAATTCCAAATTTTCTCACACAAAACTAGCTACAAAAGCATCTTTAAAAACTGCTTTTGGGTTTTTAGTCTGCAATGGTTCAGAAAAACTAGGCGTAATTTTTCTATTCTGTCGTGAAAAGAAACAAGTTGACTCTGGTTTGATCAATCTAGTCAGGACCATAGGAATTCAAATTGGTCAATTTATTAAACGTCAACAAGCAGAAGAACAATTACAAAAACAACATCTAATTTTAAAATCAGAATTAAATCAAGCAGCGAGATATATAAGTTCACTACTTCCTAATCCGCAATTAATTAACACAATAGATATTCAACAACTATTTATCCCTTCAACTCAATTAGGAGGAGATATTTTTGATTACTATTGGCTAGACCCAGAAAATCTGGCGATTTACCTTTTAGATGTTGCAGGACATGGAGTAAGACCAGCCTTATTATCAGTTTCTATCCGTAATCTTCTACGTTCCCAATCTTTAAACAATACTGACTTTTATCAACCTCGGACAGTTATTAGCGAACTAAATAGAATGTTTCCCATGGATGAGAGAGGGGAAAACTATTTTACGATTTGGTATGGTGTCTATAACCTCAAAGAACAAAAGCTATCATACTGCTCTGCTGCTCATCCACCCGCCCTTCTATTAAATCAGAATTGCCACGGTTATTCTGTCCAAAAATTAGCCAATGAAAATATTGCAGTAGGTATGTTAGCTGAATTTGAATTTGAAGAAGCTGTTTGTTCAGTTACTCCTGGTAGTAGTCTTTACCTATTCAGTGATGGAGTATATGAAATTCCTCTGAGTGCTGATAAGATTTGGGGTTTCCAAGCATTTGTCGATTACATCCAGGCTCATCATCCCAAAAAAATAGATAAGATCGACACTATACTAGATCATGTTCAAAAACTCAATTCAGCAGCAACTTTGAGTGATGATTTTTCTCTAATTCGATTTAACTTTCTGTAGACTGGGATCAATTACATGGCAAAATTTATTTATCTTTCTTCTGGATGAAGACCCTCAGTTTACTGACGGGATGAAATCCAGTCAAGATGAGCGCGGTAAGGGTTCAAAGCTTTGTAGTACAATACTAAAAGCGGTAAAGCGCAGTAAATAATTGGGG
>JASJCP010000196.1 GCA_030065935.1 Xenococcaceae cyanobacterium MO_167.B27 | reverse complement strand
GCCCGTTATTTCAATGGTGGGACTCAGCAATCAGATTGATGAAACCCCCCTTGTTTTTAAATCATTTGTTACCTGTGATAGTTTTTAGTCCAATTCTAGTTTCGTCTTGACACCAATAACGAATAGGTAGTTGATTTTCTGAGTTTTTATTAATAAAATTAATTTGCTCTTCTATTATGTATGAGAGTTTTTTTTAAAGGTTTCTTTAGATTCTTTGTTTTGTTTTATATGCAAAGGGCGTGTAACTTTTAATTTACTTTTTAATTTATATCTTACTAATTGATGGACTGTTCGATAAGCCACATCAATGTCAAAACAAGTTTTTAACCACACTTGAATTTCACCATAACTTTGGAATCCTTCTGATTTTTGCAATTCTTCTTTTAATTTTTCAATTACATCTGTTGGAATTGAGGTTGGTCTTCCTCCTAGATTTTTCTTTCGTTCTAATAAAAGATTCATTCCGCCAGTACGATATTTATGTAACCATTTTTGTACTGTTACACGATTACGTCCTAACATTATAGCAATTTGCTTGACTGTCTCTACTGTCTTGATTTTTAACCAATAAATAGTTTGAATTCTCTCTTTTTCCTGTGGTGTACTTGCATTTTTTAAAAGTTGTTTAAGAGTTTCTTCTGATTCATTTATTTCAATTTTAACTCTTCCTGACATACACAGCGGTGCCACAGGCAACAGCTTCGCTGGTCGCGATAACTAACTACTTCTACAAGTGTAGCAGTAGTTAGTGAAATTGCTATAATTCAAGCTGTCCGTTCGCTGCTGAAAGCTGTAACACTTTCTGGAATATTTTTTGAGCCATCTCAAAGCTAAGGAAGGAGCAAAAAATTAAAATACCAGCCTTCATCAGTTAGCAGTAAGAGCCTAACAATTAAATGAATTAGTTAAAAGGCTGGTATTTTAATAAAGCGCAAGTCCCTAACTCCGCAATTGAATTGAATTTGTTTGATGATTTCCTCGAAATTGAATTCTTTGTCTTCAAAGTTAAACATGGTAAAATCCTCAATGAATGTAATGTGCGACTCGTTCTTTCTAAACTAAAATTTCTCTTTCTAATATTATTAGGAACTTAAGAAATCAAAGAGGACGAAAGAGTATTTGAACCTTGAAAGTTTAATACTAAAATCTATATCATGTAGGTTTAATTCCTACCATCCAAACCACAGGATTGAATACATAGCCCACATTTTATAAGGTGGTACTTATAACTTGCGGTGCATGGGCTAAATGCGAGTAACTTGAAATCACTAAAGAATCCTCGCTAGTGGAGTAAGACATGGTTAACGAACAGTGAACGTTGTTTCGCATCTTAACATGACCTGTAAGGGAAAGTGATTGATAAATCCTACGAAAAAGGTAGGATACGTGAGATTAGTGGTCACAGAATAGTAACCTGATTAACTGAGCTAATATCGACGTTTCACCCGCAGGGAATAAATAGGGAGTTTTGTTTGGCAATAGTGATTACAATATTGCTGTCGTGGCATATTTAAGACCCAGGTGTATCACACGAACCTAAATCTTACGAGAAATGATATTGAGGAACGAGAAAACCCTTAAATTTCTATGAAATAACTTAGAATGGACACTGTACCTAGTAGTAGGAGGCAAACAATCTATTACAATCAAAAGTCCTCGTACTACAAATTAAACGTCATCTAGTTTATACATTAATTGTTTTTTAACATGAATTGTATAAACATGGAAACATTCTACAAAATTATTTCATAAGTAAAAACCAAAGCGCAAGAAATTAAGGAGTAGGATAACCTAAAAAGCTAATGCCCTGCTTGAAAGAGAAAGAAAAACAGGTGACAAAACCCTGATAATCTGCGGGATATGCTGACGTAGGTTACGTATTCATAGAGGATACGACCTAGTAAACCTTAAAAGGCTGATAAACTCGATGATAAATTCCGAAAACTTCAGCACTAAGCCTAATACACATCTTGATTACAGTGAAATAGAGACTGAGCCTCGCAATTGTCCGATGGCGAAAGGTGATTACAATACATCGAACGGACTCGAAACACCAAGGATGAGATAGTGTGGGATGAAAAGGGTAAGAACGGCGTTAAACAATCCGAGTCTCTGACACAAGAGTAATCTTGACGAGATATCATACTATTGACTATGAACGAGGAGCGGTATGAGGTTAGAAATTCTCACGTACCGTTTTGAATTAGAGGTGATGAGAGGCGACTTTCACATCGACTATAACAGATACTTCTCGAACACTGTGCCTTTATCCCACCGAACCCCCACCCTAAAGGCACTTTCCAGCTATTCTTGTAATTGTTCAGCTATCAATTGTTCAGCTATCAATTGATGTTGATAATCGATATGTCATCGCAGTTAAGGATTGATAGCAATTTTACTTACCAAAACTTCACTGGGCTTTGGGGTATCTTCAAACAAAGCAAACTGGTAATATGGCATCAAAATACTGGGACAAAAGCTCGCTTCTTGGCACGAGTTAACGCTGTATAAAGCATCTGTTGTAAGTCGGGACATTTGACCATGTCCTGTACGTCCAGAGCAACATAATCAATACTGCTACCCTGTGCTTTATGAGTGGTGATAGCGTAGCTGTAGGGGACATTATCAAATAGTTTCCGAAGCTCGTAATATTTCCAAAACTTCCTATCTTTCTTAAGCTGCTTAAGTTGAGCCTGTCTCTCAATCTCACTTTCTTCCGTAAGTACCCGTAGTGTGGTGCATAACCCCTCATCGGTTCTTACTGGTACTTCCCAGAATTTCCAAGATTCATAGTTCGTTTTTTTAACTATGGCTTCCCTATAACTTCGCATTCCTCCGAGTTGTTGATAATATCATTTCCCTTTAAATTTGCTACAGATGACTGATGGGGAGACAAGGGAGACAAGGAGGACAAGGGAGATTAATGTGCAGCATATCTAAAGTGATTTGATATAAGGATGACCCATTTATCTTTTTTGCTATGGCTGTTGGGATTGGGACGGAATACCGGAAATCTAGCAATTAGGCGATCGCTAGTTTCTGAGGGTGTTTAGGAGAGTATCTGGCATAACATCACTTTTGAAGCCAATTTTGCGATCTCCAAAAGAGACAAAAAACTTGTAATACCCATTGGAAATACCCCTACCTTTTTCAGGGGGGATAATCGAATGTAGCTTTCTGGGACTTCTCAGATAACATCTTTAATTAGCTTAGTAATCTAACATCTTTAATGCTTTATTCTTAATTAAATCTAAATCTATCATTTCTAGTATTTCTTGTTCACTCAACTCTCCTTCAAATGCTTCCAGAGATGCGTTTCTTAAAGCTGCTATAGCAGCATCATCAATTATTTCTTTCAAGTCTTCTTGTTGAGCATAATAGCCTCTACTCTTCCGTCTCCTATTAATTCTATTAATTCTTTCTGTTGAATTTTTAATTGAGACTTCCCAGGATTTAGTGGTTCTTTTTTCTGCTTCTTGTTTAATTAGGTGTAGAAGTAGAATAATAGCATAACTATATATTTTTTCTAGCTTATCTTCTTTAGACATCGCCTCCAGCTCATCAACAATTTCTAAGGCTTTTTTATAATTGCCAGATTTGATATTTTTTCTAAGTTCTAGTAATTCTTCCATTTTCTTGATAATTATTTTATTATTTCAACTCTTATTATTTCTCCTGTATATTTATCCCAAACAAGCATAAATTCGGAGTTAGGCATTCTTAAATCCTGTGGAATGCACTCAATTTTTATATCATCTTCAATTCCACCATCAGCAAAAGCATAGCCATAACCCAAAATAACCCTTATCGAACCAGGATAGGATGATAATCCTATTACTTTAGTTAAAGCTTTGATTTCTTTCATTAATATTCATCTAGTTTTAGTAATTCTAATTCTTTTGCTCCAACTGGTAGATAAAGAGTTTTGGTTTCAATATTGTCATACTAAATATCTTAAATTACTAGCAAACATTACTAGATTAATTTCTCCTCTTGTGTAGAGATAATTCCTTAATTATTCCTACTAAAATGCTGTCTCCTAAAACACATTATCTATTCTGCAAAATGGCTTTCATTACTGCTTTGGATTTTTCGATATCTTCTGGTGATGGTGCAGTTTGTTTCCAACTATCACGCTGTTGTAAATTAGCTAACCATTTACTTACTTTGGGATAAGGTTCTAAGCTAATACCTAATAAAGGAATCGAAGCTACTGCTGTTCCTGCTACGATATCAGCATAAGTAAATTGTTCACCGATAAAATAAGAATTACTTGGGTCTAGATTATCCTCAAAATATTGCACTGCTGTTGTCATAGTTTGTTTGGCTGTTTCTATTTTTTTATCTTCTACTGGAATATCTAACACATCTTTCATTAAGATAATAGAAGCTGGTGGTAATTCGTTAACTGTAACCAACTCAATAGTACGAACCTTGGCAATATCTTTAGCATCAGTTGGCATAAACGAAGGTGTAGGATATTTTGCTTCTAGATAATCGAGAATTGCTAGAGATTCAAACACCTTAAAATCATCGTCTATTAATACAGGAATATGATGAAAAGGATTTAGCTTGAGAAATTCTGCCTTGAATTGATCGCCATTTAACTTCATTAAGATGGGTTCAAATTCTAGATTCTTTTCTAAGAGCGTTACCCATACACGACGAGCATTAATAGAAAGACGAGAATAGTGAAACTGTAACATGATTTATTTGTTTGTATTAGCTGTAAATCTTTATTACTTTGATATATATCAAAAATCAACTGCTAATTGTCTATTGTTAATCATCTGTTACTATTACAGTAATCTGTATCACAATATATCCCCATTTTAGTTAAACCTACTTGTTCAAAAGCTTCTAATAATGCTAAATGAGTTGCAATTTGGTAGGAATGCGATCGCGAATCAATAGGATGATATTTAGCTGCGATTCCTGTAACTTTTATTTCTCTTACTAAATGTTGTTTCTCCTTTAAATCTAGACAAGCTGTTTCTATTCCTGCACAAATTACTTGGCAGATAATATCAACTGTATTTATAGTATCGCAGTCCTTATTTTGTTGAGGATCTAGTATTGCATAACTCACATCTATTTCTGATATTTGATTATCAAATATGACTAATTTTTTATCTTGATAGGGTTCTACTTTCAGAGTGACTATGGCAAAACTATCCATACTAGAAGTTTGCCTAATATATCTTCCTTCTACAATGGTTTCTGAGGTGATTGTATGCCAGGGTAAATTAATATCTGAATTTAGGGCGATCGCTTTTATTTTTTGATTCATATAAGAAAAAAATAAAATTAAATTTTTGTATTTAATTGTTTGCGTAAAACTAACTGAGTTTTACAAAGTTCGTAACCAATATTTTGATAAAAAACATGAGCTTGTTGACGTATAGTTTGCGAGCGCACTTGAATAAAATCACATTCTTGTTGTTGCGCCCATATTTGTGCTTTTTGTATCAATAAACGACCGATTCTATTACGTCTAAAATTTTCATCTACAATTAAACCGCCAATTTCAGATTGTTTATCAGATAAAGTTGTTTACTTTAGTTATTTCAGAATAATCTTGTAATTTTTCTGGACGTATTTTTAAATTATTTATTGCTTTATTGTCCATTCACAAATGTACTCGACAAAATATGAAACGCGCTATAATTAAAAACTCGAAGAATACTTAATTTTTAATACCTGTCGTGCTAATACCTTGGATAAATTGACGCTGACCAATTAAAAACAATATGATTACAGGAATCGAAGCAATAACAACTGCTGCCATCATCAAAGACCAATTATTAGTAAACTCTTCTTGAAATTCTGCTAAAGCTAATTGTACAGTCCTCAATTCTGGTCTAGTAGTAAACACTAAAGGTTTAAATAAATCGTTCCATTCTGCAATAAAAGTAAATAAAAATAAAGTTACTAAAGCAGGACGAGACAAGGGTAACATAATACGAGTCAGAATTTGCCAACGGTTTGCACCATCTAAAGTTGCAGCCTCTTCCAACTCTTGGGGAATGGTTGTAAAATATTGACGCATCAAGAAAATCCCAAACCCATTAGCTGCGGTAGGTAAAATTAATGCCCAATAAGTATTAATTAAATGTCCCCATTTTAAAACTACAAAAAGAGGAATGACTAATAATTGAAAGGGAATTACTAAAGTAGTTAAAACTAATAATAAGATTGCTTGTTTGCCTCGAAATTGTAGCCTTGCTAGAGCATAACCAGCTAAAGCGGAAGTAATCAACTGCAAAGCTGTTACCCCCAAAGCTACAATGGTTGAGTTAAAAAACGCCAGTAAAAATTTTCCTCTCGCCCAAGCTTCTTGATAATTTTCCCAGGTAAAAGCTTTGAGAGAAATCACCTCACCTATAGTTGCATTAACAGGAGCAAAGGAAGTAACAATTACTATTCCTAAAGGAAGTAAAATTAAGAATGCTCCCAAAACTAAAATCGTAACAGTGATAGGGGTGACTCGACTATTACCCATAAAAAATTTCTTGATACTCTCAACCTTAATTATTATCTCTATTTCTTTTTCCCTTTCCCTAAGATCTTGCACCAGGTGCGATAAATCACCAAGAAATTTATTTCTTGGCTAATACTATTAGTCCTCTCAAGAGGACTCTTATCTAGTTTTCATAACATTTATAGTCTATTTTAATAAGTTTTTGATTAATCAAGAGGTTGTTGAGCTAACAATTGTAAAAAACTTTCTTTACTCGGTAAGGAAGATTGCGCCCCTTGTTTGGTAACAGCTAAAGTTCCTGCAACAGTACCCCATTTTACGGCTTCTTTCAAAGATTTACCCGAAGCTAAAGCAGTAGCCAACCCTCCATTAAAAGCATCTCCAGCAGCTACTGTGTCTATTACTTTAGTAGGAATGGGTTTAATCCAAAAATTTTCCCCAGGAGTACTACAAAAAGCCCCCTGACTTCCTAGGGTGATAATGACATTTTTTGCTCCCATCTGATGCAAGAAAGAGGCTGCTTGTCTTGCTGTGGTTATACCATCTACAGTAAAACCTACTAATTGACTAGCTTCAACTTCATTGGGGGTAATAATATCAACTAACTGGTAAAGTTCGTCTGGTAAGCTAGATTGGGCAGGAGCAGGATCGAGTATAATTAGACAATTGTTAGCTCTTGCTTGTCTTGCTGCTGCTAAGACTGTTGCCATAGGAATCCCCAACTCTAGTAATACTACCTTGGCTTGGGGTAATAAAGATTGAAACTGCTCTAACTCTTGCTCTCTAACTAAACTATTTGCTCCAGTAGCACAGGCGATTGTATTATCTCCTTGTTCATCTACTACAATAGAAGCTATACCGGAATGAGTGTGAGGGTTGATGGTAATTCCACTGGTTTCCACTCCTGCATTTTGAAGATTATCTAACAAAGTTCTACCAAATCCATCATCCCCAACTTGACCAATTAAGTAAACGGGAGTACCTAACTTGGCTACAGCTACGGCTTGGTTTGCTGCTTTTCCTCCTGCTGCGGAAAAAAAACGATTACCTATAACTGTTTCTCCTCTGGCGGGTAAGTGAGGAACTTCTACGACTAAATCGAGATTAATGCTTCCAAAGACAACTACAGTCATTATAGTAAGGGCGTTTTTCAGGCTTAGGCTAGGTTTTTCTAGAATATGATGCAATTCTAGCTTGCACTAGAAGATTATCATCATATCTCTTTGTGATCTATTTGTTTAATTAATCAACTCATAGAATAGCACTCAAGTATTTTAAGATAAGATAGCCAATAACCCATCTTGATCTTTTTGATTAAGTACAGTTACTTAGCAAAGATTAAGTTACAATTTGCCAATCCAGACATTGATGACCAAACACCTGAGAGATATAATACAAAATATCCTCTGATAGTAAACTTCTTTCTAGAATTGTGTTGTGTAAAATTGCTTGATCGAGCTTAGCGTAGCGTAAATCCGCTTTAGTTAAATTAGCTCCTGTTAAATCTGCTTGTTGCAACAACGCACCAGATAAATTGGCTTCTGCTAAATTAGTTTCTCTAAAATTTACTCTTTTTAAATGAGCTTCTGCTAGATTCGCTTTTCTGAGGTTTGCTCCTGCAAAATTTGAGCCATTAAGTCTAGCACGATACAAATTGATCTCTTCTAGATTTGCCCCACTTAAATCTGTATCTTTGAGAAAACTCTCACTCAAATTAACTTGATTTAGAGAGGTGTTATCAAAGTTTGCACCAGTAAGTCTTCCTTCATATAAATTCGCCCAGTTAAAGTTTACACCATTGAGATTTGCTTGTCGCAGATTAACTTTTTGTAACGTAGCTCCACATAAATTTGCTTGAGATAAATTAGCGAGTCTTAGATTAGTATGGGAAAGATTCGCGCCACTTAATTTAGCTTTTTGTAATTGAGATTTAACCATAAAAGCTCCTTCTAGATTGGCTTTAGTTAAATCTGCTTGATTTAAAATAACTTCACTCATTTTGGCATAACTAAGATCAGTCCAATTAAGTGCAGCTTGACTTAAATTTGATTTAGTTAAAAAAGCATGACGGAGATTTGCTCCCATTAAATTAACTGCGGTCAAGTTAACGGAAATTAGGGTTACACCAGTTAAATCTGCTCCTCTCAAATCAATACCTGAAAAGTCCCTATATCCTTGTTGATAAAGTCTCAAGAAATGGTTTACTTTCATCTAATTTGGGCTGAAAAACATTTTTTTATAGTCAATTAATAAATTAACTATATATCTGGTTTAACTCATATTTTAGATAATTGTCATTAATCAAAATTTAATAATTATTGCTTAATAATAATTTTTGTTTTCTGGGATTGAGTTCATGAGAATTATACTTTATATTAGGGCATAATTACTTATTGATTTTCAGCAGAAACTGCATAAATTTGACCATCAATTAGCAATCGGGTAATACCTTTAGAATGGAGATGGCGAGAAGTTTTTTGTAACATTCTACCATCGGGAACTTTGATTACTTTTTCACGACGATGGGAGAAGCGTTTAGCTACTCGATGATTGTCAAATATTGGTAAAGTTTTTTGTTGTACTTCTTCTTGAGGTATTGAGCCAAGATCTGCGAAGTCTTCCAAGGGTCTAGTAATTAATTCCGCAGCACGATCTATAACTACATAGCAAGTTCTAGGAAAAGAAGCTCTGGCAAGGGGTAAAATTTGTAGGACCGTTTTACTGGGTTTGGTGTGGGGATAAGTTATAGATGCACCTGTTTCTGATTCCCAACCGTCATCTTCATCTTCATCTTCATCTTCATCATCTTCATCATCTTCATCATCACTCAATTCTTCTCCCAATATTTCTTCCAGGGTAATCACGTCTAAATCATCATCATCTTCTTCTTCATCATCTTCTTCGAGATTTTGCTCCAAGGTTTTTACTGCTACTATTGGTTGGGTTTTAGGGATAACAGATTTTTCTGACTTGTTAGAATTAGAAACTTCAGACAAGTCTTTAGCTTCTGTAGTTTCGGTTTCAGATTCAGTGGAGCTAGTAAGATATAAAACTGTTTCTTGCTTAGTGTCTGGTTGTGATGTTTCTTCAGGTAATTTAGTTTCTAAAGTTGGTTCAGACTTTTGGGGTAGAGAAACTATTTTAGGTGCAGATTCTGAAGTAGTTTGATCAGACGTTGTTGCAGAGGGTTGCTCCTCTTCCACTGGCGAAGTGGGGCTGCTTTTACTAGTACGAGCTAATCTTTTCTGTTGAATTAAATCTTCATACTCAACTTGAGAAAGGCTATTTTTGAGAAAACGGCTAATAGTCGAACTACTCACCCCGAAATCCTTTGCTAGAGTGGAGGTAGTGGCTTCAGAATTGCGATATAACTGAAGAATATTATCTTTATCGTCTTCTGTTAGTTTTCTAGGACTCATAGTCTCTTAATTAAACCGTTGATGTCAGCTTTCAATTAAACTTTAAGCTAATATTTTGATGTTCAGCTTTCCTATCATAGCGTCAAATTCCTGATTTTCCTATGTATGTATGGGCAGCAATAAAAAACCGCCTTCTTTCTTTGGGCGGTCTTAATAAGCAATCGGAGGGTAAATTAAGAATAAAATATCTAGTTAGGGTTTTATGTAGCAAATTTAACTAAATATGCCTGATTGTGCCTTATTTTACTGTATAAGCTTTGAGAGGTTCTTTGATAAAACGAATGTAAAAATGTTTAAATGTAGAACGCAGTACGCGAGGTAAGCCAAAATCAATAGGCATCAAGACTTCTGGTAATTTCCAGTCTGTAACTACTAGTTCTTGGGGCTTACAATAAGTAAATTCAATTTCTTCTAATTGGGAACAGAATCCTAATCTAGCTTGGGCGGTTAGGGTGGGTACTAAATCAGGATTGACATTGACAATTTCAATGAAAGCTCGGTCTAAAGCAAATACATCAGGAGATGCTCCTAAAACACCTAATTCTCTTGGTTCACCACCACTAGGTCCGTTACCCTCATGACCTATAATACCATCTATAATGGTTAAATCTGGCGCGATCGCATTAGCAGTTTCTACCAGCATTTCTCCAAAACGCTCTCGGTCTTTTCCTGCTTCTAAGTGCCACCAAGCCTTCATTTTACCAGGGACGCATCCAAAGAGATTTTTTACCCCCATAGTCATAGTAAGCTGCATATGGGATTTGACTTTGGGTAAATTAATTACTACATCTGCATCCATTGCTTCTTTAGAGAGACGCAGATGATTAAAGTTGTGGTTTTCTGTCTGATATCTTTGCCCTTTAAACTCCACAATAGGCAAATCTAGGGCTTCACACAAGGGTAAATAACCATTAGCTTTAGCAACACCCCTAGCACTTCCAAAAGCTGGACTATCTCCTAAAAAGGGTTTTCCTCCTGCTTCTTTTACTAACTGTGCCACACAATAAACAATTTCTGGACGAGTAATACATTCTTTAGTAGGACGACTTCCAGTTAAAAGATTGGGTTTTAGTAGAACGCGAGCGCCTGTACTGACAAAAGCTTTGATTCCCCCCAAAGGTTCAAGTAAATATGTAAGAGATTGACGTAATTCTTCTAAATCGTAGGATTGAGCGGAGAGCAGACTTACAGGATACATTAGATAATTGATAATACCATAGATGTTAAAAAGTTACTAATTATTGTAATCAATAAACCCTTAAATCATCGAGCATACCTCGTTTACTATTGATCAAAATTCTCAAGAACTAATCTTTACTCCACAATAATTTATATTAGATGCTTTCTAATTATTCCTAGCATGGATCTAGGGAAGTGCAAAACCCAGAAGAATGCTTATGGCTTGCAGAAAAAACAAAATTAAGATATTACTTAGCTCGATGTAATCGAGCTAAGTAATTGTATTGGAATAAGACGAAGATGAAAACTGTTATTATTACAGGCGGTAATAGCGGATTAGGTTACTATTGCGCTCAGGAAATTGCTAGAAGTGAAGATTGGTATGTAATTATTGCCTGTCGTAGCCAAGATAAGGCAACTCAAGCAATAGAGAAACTAAGAAAGCAAACATCAAGCACTCGCCTAGAAACAATGCTCCTTGACTTAGCTTCATTAGCATCTATCCGCCAGTTTGCCCAAGAATTTGCCCGTCGTGAGATTCCTCCTTTAGGGGCAATCGTCTGTAATGCCGGTGTACAGTTTATTCAAAGACGAGCATATACTGAGGATGGTTTTGAAGAAACTTTTGCTGTTAATCATCTGGGACACTTTCTTCTGGTGAATCTTCTGCTAAAACAGCTAGTTGCACCAGCTAGAATAATATTCGTCAGTAGCGATACTCACGACCCAGACAAGATAACAGGGATGCCAGCACCCCACTTTACAAATCCTAAGTTAATAGCCAAACCAGAACAGGATAACTTTCTTAGGGATAAAAGTGTTGGCATAGCTGGTCGTATAGCCTATACTACCTCTAAGCTTTGTAATATTTTTTGTGCTTACAAATTATCTCATCGTCTTCAGGAACAAGGATATAGTACAGAACAAAATCTGATTACAGTAAATGTATTTAATCCTGGTCTAATGCCTGGTTCTGGATTAGCCAAAGATTATCCTCCTCTAGCGCGTTTTGTCTGGTATTTCATTCTCCCAGTTCTTCGCATACTACCAAAAGTCAATAGCATCAAAAATTCAGGTCAAGCTTTAGCTAGACTGGTTCTTGATCCTGAATTGGAAAGTGTCACAGGGAAATATTTTAGTGGTTGGGAAATGATACCTTCTTCTCAAGAATCTTATGATCGCGCCAAAGCCAAGCAGCTTTGGGATACAAGTATAGAACTTACACAACTGACACCTGAAGAAAATATTTTAACGTAAGCTATTACTTAGTGTTGGGTTTCATTCTTCTTATACCCGAAAGGAGATGACTAGGGTTATTGTTTTTGCGATCGCGCGATCGCTTCTTATCTGCCTAAAATTAAGCCAACTACAATCACGATCAAAGTAGGAATGGCAAAGGCTATAGCAGTTATTTTACCTTTGCTTTCAGAAACTATGTTAATAGGTGAGTAATGCCATCCCACAACAACTTTCGGACTTGAAGCTGAACTTCCCCCATACATATCTACTATAACCGTCTGAAAGCCTTGTCCAGCAGGGGATACGGTAATAAAGTCTCGCAACTGTAGCCATGTAAGTTGTAATATTACTTAATACTAGAAGAGAAAGCTTT
>JASJCP010000195.1 GCA_030065935.1 Xenococcaceae cyanobacterium MO_167.B27 | reverse complement strand
TTTTAGACAAATAACAATCAACCAGGTTTATCGGTAAAAGTCAAGTCTGGCATGGCTTATATTTAGCGATCGCCTTACTCATCAAAAAAAATATTTACTATTCTTACACAGTAAGTTCGGTAGAACCACTAATTCTGAGTTAATGACCTCCAAGTGTTTTTGAAGTTTACGTTCTCTGATGTACTCCAAATCAAGAGCAGTTTTATCGTCGTGGCAATGTCCGTGAAGTAGTTGAAGGTTTTTATAATCATCTCTGCCACCAAGGGCAAGGGCTAATATATGGTCAACCTCCAAGGTGTCTTCTTCACGGAAGCGCAGGCAACACCAGGGACATATGCCTTTTTGTCTCTTAAGCAGGTTAGCTTTGCGAGTGGGCATATCGGGACTACGTCCCATTCTGGTACTCCAGTAAACTAGTTTCCCGTTGAAGGGACTATCTTTGTCTTTAACTTTCACATACTCGGTGCTACTGCTTCCAAACTCAGTATGTGTTAATAGCCTAAGAGGGTTCGCGTACTCTTTATTGGCTACAAAGACCCAGCTTTTGTTGCCTATTTTTTTCCAGTACTTTTTACGAGCTTTATTGACGCTACCAGTTTTGTAACGTCCCCATGCCCTTAATTTCTGAAAAATTAGGTAATCTTGCCTTGTAAGTTCTCCCACTGTTTGTGCATCAGAGTTAGAGTAGTATTTTACCCATCCTCTGATTATTGGGTTCAGTTCGTTTATGAGACGAGCCTGGTGGGAGTTTTTATGCTTCTTAATAACATCTTTGATTACTTTTTGATGTTTCTTACAGGCATCCTTTGAAGGTGTTATGAGAGTTCTAAAACCTAGTGGTTTCCTTGTAGTGGGATGTACAGCACTGCTGTGTTTACTAATAGGAAATTGTTGGATGTGGTATCCAAGAAAATCAAAGCCAGCGACCCCATCTTCACTTAATTCAGAGTGAAGTGTATGGGCAATTCTGGTTTTTGATGGTTTTAGTTCTAGTCCCATGCCATTTAACCACTCCGAGATTAGTTCTCGGCATCTTTGGACTACGTTCAGGTCAGTATGAAAAATGAGAAAGTCATCTGCGTATCTGATGACAGCTAAGGATTTAACCTTGCTTTGCCAACTTAATTGATAGCCTTTATAATTCTTAAGGTCTAATGTTTTGGCAAAGTCATTTAGCATATTTTCCATTCCGTGGAGGGCTATATTAGCAAGTAGGGGACTGATTACCCCTCCTTGGGGAGTACCCTCAGATGTAGCAGTAAAAACCTTTTGGTCTATGACTCCAGATTTTAACCAGGCTCTGATTTGTTGCCTGATTTTACCTGTGTAACCAAGCTTCTGGAGTAAGGCATTATGGTTGATTTTATCAAAGCATTTGGCTATATCAGCATCAAGGACGTATTTTTCCTTGTTCTGAATGGTCAATTTAATTTGCTTGATAGCATCATGACATGAGCGTCCTGGTCTAAACCCGTAGGAATTTGGCTCGAAGTGAGCTTCCCATTCTGGTTCGAGGGCAGTTTTAACAACCCCTTGTAAGGCGCGGTCGTATATCGTTGGTATTCCTAATGGACGTTTCTCATCTCTTCCAGGTTTTGGAATCCATACTCTACGAGTAGGTTGACTTTTTCCTGTTAATTTGAGTTGTCCTGCGAGGCTCATACGTGCTTCTGGGGATAGGGATTTGACCCCATCCACTCCTGCTGTCTTCTTACCTCGGTTATCTGTTGTTACCTTTCGTACCGCTAAAACCTTATTAGACCAAGACCGAATCAGAGTTTTTTGGAGTTTTCTAACTTTTCTTACATCTCCACGAGAAGATGCTGCATAAATGCGCTTTTGCAGCTTAAAGACATATCTTTCGACTTTATGCCAGTTGATATCCTTCCATCCCACAGTATTCTGTTTTGAATCTGTATTAGGCATATTTGCTACTAATTGAACCTTTACACATTGATAAATTGCGAGTCACGTCTGCCTATCTTGGGCATTACCCCATCTCTTTTCAAGCATTACCTGTCATTTCAGGTTAAGCATTTGCTTCTTGACCCATCTCTTCCATCCTCACCATACGGTTTTGACGATACCTACCAGTAATTCTGGGGGTGAGGATAGGTCGCACTCGTTCCAGTACATCATTGCTGAATATGAAGGCATATCCAGTTGATTCGAGTCCGTTAGGGTTCATCTGTCCGCCTATTGAACAGGTTGTGCAGTATGAGAACTACCTAATTCCATACCCCTTAAGTTCATCCCGATATTTCGGGTAGCAAGGTGTGGCATAATCCACTAGCTTATAATCCTTACTTAATTATTAAGACGGTTCTGTAGATGATTCGTTTAGAATTTTTCTACCCCACGATTTTCTCTTCCTTGAGATTGAATCTCTTAGTCCAGGTCGGTTATAGGACTCATGCTAACGGTGAGGCGTATTCAGCTATCCGCGCTTTTCCGCTTTTAGTCCCGCATTCTGCCTCTGGGTTGTCGTCCCAGATACAGGGGAAACTTCTCTCTCTTGTCACCAAGAGGGACGCTCTATGCTTTTCCTTCTGCACAAGAAGGCAAGGATTTGATAATGTTACATATCTCACCTCGATGATGTACTAGTTATCATTAGTTGAGGATTAAAGTGCGAACTCTACCCAGAGTGGGTTACTCAACTAAAGCCATAAGTCCCCCCTCAGTTGAGGGTTTATTATGAACGAATCGCACAAGCATTTAATTAAAAGGTTTTTAGTTTCAAGATTGAGATAAGTTGCTAGTAGTGCATCACCGAGTTCGATCTTGTGTTTGCTCATCATTACCTCCTTGTTTTTATCCCTGTTAGCTGTTCTCATTTTTTCTTTCTAGTGCCTTGATGAAATTGGACAGAAGCCAAACTCCGGAAGCCCACCCAGGGCTATTTCATTTTCGTGCATCCAGAGAATAAATTCTCTGTCTAAGAACATTAAGTCCGTTTAAACGGACTTGGGCTTTAAGCCAAGAAATTCATTTCTTGGTTGATTATAGTCAGAATGAAATAGCCCTGAAGCCCACCTACCTACATTCTTAATAGCTGTAAGTGTCTTTAAGTTTTCCCTCTAGAAATGGTTGTTAGCATCGACTGAACGATTTCATGCCTTTCAAAAATGAACTCGCTATAATCAACGATGAGTTATGTTAAGAGAAAATCGCTCAATTCGGTTCAATAACTTGCATAAATTAAAGCTAAGTTATTCTTCATGACCTTGGAAAGTTTTACCATCCCAAGCCCATAGATGAACGAAACCATGATCGACATAAATGATTCTGTATCCTTCGTCATTGACTCCAGATTTGCTATCGGGCATGATTTCCTTTGCAAAGGCAATATAGACGGGTCCTTCCTGTGGCTCTGGATCCTCCTTGACTTTATAGCACCAATACTCGTTATTAATCAATCCTCCCACATATTCCAACGGATCGTCATGCCAGTCCACCTCAAAATGACTGTGGCCTCCGTGAGGTTCGTAATGATGCCACACAAAAGATGCATGACCAGTATTTGGATCGTTGTTTTGTGAGAGAGTAAACGCTCCTATCGACGGTGATATATATCCAAGCATACGATTAGGTGCTGCAAATTTTCGGTCCAATTCTTTCTCAATATCAATTTTATGTCCGTGAGGTCCCTTCATTTCTGTAATCATGATTTTTCTCCTTAAATATGGAATAAGTTTGAGGTGTGTAACTTTGATGTCAACTATCTTGCCGAAAAATAATGAAGAGTACAATGGGGAAAAATCAGGTATTTATTGGGGTCAATAAATCAGATATCAGATTGATTAAATAGAAAAAAATCAGGTTATTTTAGATAATTGATGGTAAACATAGGATAAAATCAGGTGCTAATGTAATTTATAAGCAGTTTTTAGCCGATTGAGATTAGGCTAGATTAGCTGAGTATATAGTCAAATCAGACCTATTAGTAATAATGTTGGAGTTTCGCTAAAGGATTGAAAAATATTGAGAGAGAAAATAGTAAGAAAACCTTTTGAAATCAACCATAAATTCAAGAATCTAAGCCCAAAAATATACCAAGGACGATCGCTCAAAGCGTGGCTTCGGCGATCGCAGATTCTACTAGCTCTACTATTTCTCCTTTCAATACCAATTCCCCTTCTTGTCGCCCAAGTTTCTATCTCAACCCCCATTGTTCAAACCCAACAAAATACGCTTCAGTTGGTTGAACTGGGCAGAAAACTCTATCAAGCTAGACAGTTCCAGGCAGCAGCAGCAGTTTGGCAACAGGCGACTGACGCTTTTGCTGCGGGAGGGGATAGGCTAAATCAGGCAATGGCACTGAGCAATCTTTCCTTGACTTATCAGCAACTAGGACAATGGAATCAGGCTCAAAAAGCGATCGCCAAAAGTAAGTCCCTTCTGCAAACTCAGTCAAGCACTTCACTACAACAGCGTATTTTCGCTGCTACCTTAGATATTGAAGGACAGTTACAACTAGCACTAGGACAGCCAGCCAATGCCTTAGAGTCTTGGCAACAAGCGACTAATATTTATCAAAAGATTGGTAATCACTATGGACTAATCCAAAGCCAGATTAACCAAGCTCAAACCATGCAAGAGTTAGGATTTTATCCGAGAGCTTGCACAACTTTACTGGAAGCTTTGGGACTAGAGAGTCAAAACTGCCAGATATCAGAACAAGAACTGGAACTTCTGCCAGAACATTCCTCTATCTCCCTACAAATCTTAGGATTACGCAGTCTGGGTAATGTATTGCGAGTAACGGGTCAGACAAAGCAATCCCAAATGGTTTTGTTTAAAAGTTGGCAATTAGCCCAAACCAGAGAAGATTCGGAAAACTTAGCAGAGATCGCCCTCAGTTTAGGGAATACAGCCCGGGTTTTAGGTAATCAAAACATCGAGCAGGGACAAAAACAGCCACCAGTGGACTCAATACAGCCCGCGACTTGTATCCCCTCAGAGAATTATCAGACAAGTACAGAATTCTATCAACAAGCGATCGCTTGTTACCGCCAAGCGGAATTAGGAACCTCATCCCTCACTAAGATACAGGCACAGCTAAATTTACTAAGTCTCTCGATACAAATAGAGCAGTGGTCGGAAGTGCCGACTTTGGTGGACAAAATTCAATCGGAACTTACTGGCTTACCCTTTAGTAGCAAAGCCGTTTCGGCTCAAATTAAATTAGCTCAAAGTTTAATGTGCCTCCAATCTCGACTCATACCCAATAAAAACCATCCTGTATCCCCTATCTTCCAGTCTTGTCCTATCCTTCAACAAACAGTTAAACGCATCCATGCAAAGGAACTTCAACAATTAGATTTCCCCTCTTGGCAAGCGATCGCACAACTGGTAGAGACGGCACGTAAACAGGCTCAAAGCTTGGGAGACAAACAATCTGAAGCCAATGCCCTTGGTTATTTGGGGGCAATCTCTCAATCTCTGGGGAATCCTGCCAAGGCACAACAGTTGACTGAACAAGCCTTGCAATGGCTTTCTGCTTATGAGCATCCTGAACTTGCTTATTTATGGCAATGGCAACTGGGACGATTGTATCAAATCCAAGGAAACCCCCAAAAAGCGATCGCTGCTTACACCATAGCTGTAGATATCCTTGAGTCTCTGCGACAGGATTTGGTTGTTACTAATGCAGACATTCAATTTAACTTCCGCGATAGTATAGAACCAGTCTATCGGGAACTGGTAGATCGGCTCTTACAACCCTCTTCTAACCAACAGGATCAAACAGGGGAAATCAGTCAGGATAACCTCAAAAAAGCCCGTAACATTATTGAATCACTCCAATTAGCCGAACTCAATAACTTCTTTCGGGAAGCCTGTATCGATGCCCAACCCCAACAAATTGACCAGATCGATTCCCAAGCAGCTGTTATCTATTCTATTATTTTGCCAGAACGACTTGCTGTAATCTTGTCCCTTCCTGGAAAGCCTCTAAGCTACTATGAAACAGCGTTCAATCATAGTCCAGACGATTCTGCATCAGAGTCAATAGAACTGGTCTTCGATGAGATGTTTGCCAACTTAAACCCATCCATTTCTAGTATTGAACCCCTGCGTCCCCATCAGCAATTTTACGACTGGCTAATCCGACCGTTAGAAGCAGAATTAGAAGAAAGTGGCATCAAAACCTTGGTCTTTGTCCTTGATGGAGTGCTACGCAGCGTACCAATGGCAGCACTTCACAATGGTCAGCAGTATTTGATAGAAAAATACAACATTGCCCTAACGCCAGGTTTGCAACTCCTGAGTCCGCGATCGCTTTCTCCAGAAAAGTTGAGAACCTTGGCTGGGGGTTTGGCTGAGGCGCGTCAGGGGTTTTCTCCTTTACCTGGGGTCAAACAGGAAATCAAGGAGATTGCCGAGATCGTCTCGTCAGAAGTAATTTTAGATCAAGATTTTACTCGCCCTCGCCTACAAAAGGAAATTGAGGCAACTTCCTTTCACATTGTTCACTTGGCAACCCACGGTCAGTTTTCTTCTCAAGCAAACGATACCTTTTTACTGACTTGGGATGAACGCATCAATGTTAAAAATTTAGACCAATTACTACGAGAACGGGAAGGGCAAGAGCGCAGTCCCATTGAACTGTTGATTCTGAGTGCTTGTCAGACGGCTGCGGGGGATAAGCGAGCGGTGTTAGGATTAGCTGGGGTAGCAGTAAGCTCTGGGGCGCGTAGTACCTTGGCAACACTTTGGGCAGTACAAGATCGCTCTACAGCCGATTTAATGGTTCGATTTTATGAGATTTTAAACCAACCTGGAGTCAGTAAAGCTGAAGCACTACGCCAAGCCCAACTCTCCTTATTGCGCTCGCCCCAATATCAACATCCCTTCTACTGGGCTCCTTTTGTTTTAGTAGGAAATTGGTTGTAGGAGAAAACTGACAGTAGAATCATGGAGCAATTAACTATTTATTCATAGTGCAGAATGTAGCCGTTCGTCCTTGAGTCCTCCTGACTCAAGAAAATCAGCCCAGATATCTATCAGGTCTTGATTCTGAAATTGCGATCGCCTAGCTTGAATGAGAGAAGTTAGGGCATCATACCAAATTCCCTGCTCCCCATACCAGGCAGCTTGCTCCAAAGCTGAAACCTGGTTTATCGGCTCAGGGTGATCAACACGACGTACCCAGACATCGGTAGCTGGATCGTTAGGACTGGGTTTTTCCCCACAAACTAACACCACTGACAACTTATAGGTTTTCCCCAATTCCAGGGGTGGGGAGTCAGGGTTCGGCTGAAGGCTGATTATACCAGACGCGCCTGTTATGGGGATGAAAGTTTTAGAGTGATGGGTTGTGCCTTCTTCTCTGATGCTCAACACCACTTGTTTAGCAGAGGTTTCTGGCAAATAAATCCATAATTTTGGTTTTTCTGCTATGGTTAACCCGAAGTTGTTGGTGGGGACGAGGGGCATCAGAGCGTTCTGGCTTGATGAAGAATTAACCAGATTGGCAGAGGTGGCATCTTGAAGACACTGGACACCATGACGTGAACCAGCTTCCGCTGTCTGCTCTGGCTTTTTATCATCTGGGGGTGGTTTGAATAATACTCTACTGGGTTTTCTATCGGTTCTGGCTGAAGGGTTGGCCGTTGATTGGGCAATGGTAGGTGCAGTGCCTAGAACTAAAAGCCCTACGGTCATTAGATTGAGTAACCCTTGGTTATTTAGCATGGTCATTATTTTTTCAAGAAAAGTAGAGAGGCTTTCCAAAGTCCCCTTAATTCTATATAGGGTTTGCTACCAATTTCTAAGCCCTGATTCCTAAAAAAACTATTTTTTCCTATTTTTCACAATCCTCAGTAATTACACCCCGACATCTTCAAGTAACTCAATATTTATTGGTCATAGGAAGCGATTACTTTTTGTCAAGGGGAAAAGTCATAAGCGATCAATCGCCAAACGAATCTCAATCAATAGAGCTTCATTATCAGTAGTTTATGCAGCTATGGCATACTATTATGACTATAAAAAAGAAATTGACCGCCATACAGCAGAATCTAGAGCTTGGGTTGAAGAAATAATGCAAAATATTCCTCTATCTTCTTTACAAGAAAGATTGAAAGAGATTCGAGGTGAATAATCGAATTAAATTTCATTTAGATGAACAAGTAAAATCGGTTATTGCCCTTGAGTTGCGTCGTCGCGGAATTGATTTGACAACCAGCGTTAGTGAGGACTTTTTACTCCAGATAATGCGATCACGAGTCAAACTTCACTAAACTATTTATCGCCAGATTTCAAAGATTTAAAATGTGGGCTAATCTAGTAGTTGTCAGCAAGTAATACCGTTTCTCAAAAGTAATAAGAGATTTGGTAGAAGTAAGGGCAACAGGGAACAGCTCATCTGGCAACAGGTGAAATAAGGGTTTGAGAGTTTTTTCCTAATAACAAATAACTTTCTATCTATTTAGCAAGTTTCAATAATTGGTATAAGCTATATTATAACGCTGATTCGGTATATATTTTGGCAGAGTTTCTAACTTTTTTATAAGAAAAATTAGACAAATTAAATCATTACCAATACTTAGTTTCCAACTTTATTTTTTAAAGATTGAATTTGGACAAAAGTAGAATAAAAATTTGAAGTAAGTTTAGTTTACAACTTTTTTATTATTCTACATATCTGTCTAATAGTAATTCTAAAAAGTCAAGCTACATATTACTGTTACCCCCATTTGTAGCAAGTGTAAATAGAAATGGTATAAATAAAAAAAGAAAGGAAGATTTTACCTGTTCTTTCTACAGTTAAATTAATCAATATTCAAGGTCTAGATGGAAATTATTGAGTTCATTAAGAACAAAAGTTCGGGAGCATCCCATTTTGGCAAAAACAAAAAGAGAGGGGATTCTTAATTCGCGATTAAAAATCGCGAATTAAATAACAAGTTTTGTTTTAAACTACGTCAAATGACTACCATAGAAAGGTAGATGTTGACCGAGACCATATATGACACCATCCGAGGAAAAAGAACTCGAAGCTTGTTTACTCAGAGTCAGCACCTCGCTCGCGCATAGACGAGGCTTCTTGCCTCAGACCAATAGATAGCTGACCAGCCTAAGTTCTCCTTTGAACTAGGTTATTTAGGTCACGACACCAAATAGTGCTTTCCAGCTTATTGCTCTGTCGTTAACTATTAAACATCTGTACGAGAGGTAAGGAAGTGTAGTTGACTTCCCAAGCTTAAATAACATTGGCGAGGAAAACATTACACGAAAGTAGAAGAGACAAAACCATGTCTAATTACGTATTTGTGCTAGATAAGAGGAGTAGAAGCTCCGAATCTAACAACGCGAGTTAAGACCATCTCCCATTAAAAATCTTTGATTTTAACGGCGAGAGTCTTCAAAATCTAGAAACAAAGGTTGAAGGATGAACCAGAACGACAGGAGAATCGAGATTTTAAACGATCATGTCTAAATCCACATCAAGGGCAACGGCGATCTTTTTAAGAACTTTGAGGGAACCAGTTTTTTTTCCACTTTCAATTTATGATATATAGGCTCTGGAAATATCCCCTAATGCTTCTGCCAGTTGTTCTTGAGTCAGTCCACGATATTCTCGCCAAACTTTGAGGGGATTTTCGCCTTCAAGGGTTATTCGATAAACAATATCAGCACAGCTAGGAATATCTCTAGCCGAGGTGGGTAGGGAATGCTTGACTGTTCCCAAACGATATGACTTATCCTGCTTAAACAAAGCATATCGTAAACGCGCAGAGATCTGTCTGAATACCATCTCGTAGCATCGGCTTAGAATCCAGCTTTTTCAAAGGCTGGAGAAGTCAAATATCCTAATGTAGCAAATAGAGACATTCAAATCCAGAAATCAATTCGCTGCTAAAGAAACGGGCTTGGCTTTAGAGGCTTTCCCCACGAAATCTCCGTTTACAACCGATGAAACCGTAGACACTGAATATTTGCCAAATTAAAAAAAGCTATAATTCACTGTAAAATAAAGCCCTTGTTCTTGTAATGTGTTATCTCGCGAATCAACATCAGTCAGGGGAATTCCCCAATCAAAGCGAGCCGTAAAATTATCTCCCATCTGCCATTGCACACCTAATCCCGCTCCCACCAAAGTATTGGAGCGAGATATCTGAATTGGATTATCCTCATCATTCCAAGCGACCCCAAAATCTACAAAGGGAGCAATTTGTAAAAGACCTTGAACACTATCTACCCGCAGGATGGACAAACGCACTTCTGCTGAGGTGAAAACCCCATTATCTGTTAGGAAAAGATCCTGTCGATAACCCCTCACGCTATACAACCCTCCCAAGGTAAATTGTTCTAAAGGAACTAGGGGTTTGGTTGTCAACTGTAAAGATGAACGCAGCACCAGCAAAGTATCGGTCGCTAGAGAACGCACATACTGCCCCTGCCCTTGCCACGAGAAAAAACGACTATCGGGAGGTTCGTTGTTAATCGTGGCATCAAAAGCATCCACCCCAAAACTAAACTGAGAGCGAACCGCTAATACATCCTGAGAACTTCGCTGAGTCCATTCTTGAAAAAACCGCAGCACCCAGAGCCGAGTTTCTCCGTTATCATTAGCTCCAGGGGATAAAGAAAACCCTTCCCCTAAGATACTGGTTTGACTTTCCTGGCGGGAAGCAGTTATCCCTAATGCTAATTCTTGGCTTGGCGTTGCAATGATAGGTTGACGAAAGCTCAAATCAAGATAAAGAGAGTCTCCAGTAATATCGATGCGGTCAAAAGGCTCCTCAACTACCTCCGTGTTAGTCCATCGACCCGTTAGTTTAATTGTTCCATTGTGGGAATTAAGGGGAATTGTGTAGCTAGTGTTGACAGCATTACTCCCGTCAGTATTGGAGTATTCTACACTCAAGCCATCCCCAAAGCCGAATAAATTGGCTTGGTTGAGGCGGATACCTCGTTCCAAACTACCGATACTTGGTACGCGACCATTATTAGTAAATATCTCCATTTGGAAAGAATCTGCTTCTTTAACTCTCACCGACAGAACACTTAATTCGGGACGAGTTCCAGCAGCCAAATCAGCAGAAATAGTCTTAATTAGGGGATTAAGTTGTAACAATTGTAGGGCTTCTAACAGACGATTTTGATTAAGGGGTTTGGTGGTGACAATTGCTAGCCGACTCCGCACATAATCAGAATTCAATCGCCCCTCAACCGTAACGCGGATTTCCTCAACTGCCCCTTCAATTACCTGAATTTTGACCACTGCACCATCGGGGGATAAAACTTGTCCGACTGAAATGACAGCACCAGAATTGATATACCCTGCATTGGCATAGAGTTTGGTTACAGCAGCCTCCGCTTGCAGTAGTTGGGCAAAAGCGATGGGTTTGTTAGTAAAAGGGGCAGTGACCTCCGCTAATTCCTCATCGCTAAAAGCAGTATTGCCTTCAAACTCAAAGCGGATAACAGTAATGCTTCCAGGGAGGTCAGGCAGTTCTTCAGGGGAGGGAATGGTTGCAGGAGGAATATCAAGGGGAGTTTCTGGGTCAGGCTGCGGGATAGGTATGGGTTCGGGCAGTTTAGGAGGAAGGATAAAAGGGGTGGGCTGTTCCTGGGGTCTAGTCGGATTAGGGTTTTGAGCCAAGACCTGATCCATAGAGAAGGTAACTAAAACCTCTAAGGTCAAGGAAACTAAAAGCTTTGAACTCAAACATAGAAAAAAGCAACTCCAGATTTTTGCCATTTTTTATCAGGTTTTAAACTTATTTTTTCATGCTTGATTCTGCCCAGATGAACTCTGAAATAGGGTTTAAAATGGGAAATAAAAATTAAATATCAATAATAATTAAGCTTAAGTAATTTAGGCAAAAGTGATCAACAAGCCATAGAGAGTTTATACATCCTGGGCAAGACATAGACCGTAGAGATAAAAGATTAAAGTTAATTAGTCGCAAAGCAAAGCGAACAGGGAAATTGCACAAAGGATTTTGTCGTGGGTTGTATCGCAAAGCAGGTAATATCAACCAAGAAATCGGACAAAAAATATCATCTCGATTAATTCAAATAGCCAAACAATACGGTGTCAAATATATAGTATTTGAACATCTTAAAGGATGGCGACCAAGAGGGGGGAGGCGTAAATCAACTCTTAGACAAAGATTTCATGGCTGGTTGCATCGGCAAATAACTGAATTAACCGAAATGAAATGGTCTGAATTTGGAGGTAAAGTAATTTACATCAATCCTCGTGGTACGAGTAGTTATGCTTTTGATGGAAGTGGCAAAGTTCAAAGAAACAAACAGAATTACGCTCTAGCTCGATTTAGTAATTCCAAATACTACAACGCCGACCTTTCAGCTATGTACAATATCGGGGCTAGGGGAATTATTAAACTCTGTGGTGGAAACAGCCCAGAGAACTTACAAGGCAAAAGTTCCTGTAAGTTACTGTTGACTTATAGCAGTAATTTTCTTATACAGACTTATACATTGTTCTCAAAAATGTGTAAGTATTTTGGTACGTTAACTCAATAGGTGTAGAATATAGAGACATCGCCAACGATGTTTATGACAGGGGAGACGCCTTGGATTGAACCGTCATAGT
>JASJCP010000032.1 GCA_030065935.1 Xenococcaceae cyanobacterium MO_167.B27 | reverse complement strand
CCCAAGAATTATGATCACCAGATAAATCATAGCTATTATTAGATTCTTCTGTATTTGTTGTCAGGAGAGTATCTTCTTCTGTTGTGCTGCTTTGGCTTAATAAATCACTAATGCTAGATTCAGATGAAGTCGTAACAGTATCATCCTCTATGTCATAGGTTGACCAATATCCAGTTTGCCACCAGCCAGTACTAGAAGAGGTGCTACTACGACTACTCCAGTTATAAGCTTCTGTATTTAAAATAGTGTCAATGTCACTAACTCGATCTACTATGGCAGCATTTTCGACAGTTAACTGAGCGGAACTATATAAAGCTTCTAAATCTATTTCTGCTGTATAGTCTATATCCCAACCTATCGCATCCATTACTGTAAGATCATTATCAGATATCGACCATCTTTCACCTAGACCCAATGTAGGATTCATAATCCCTAAGCCACTATCTAGAACAGTATTTATCCAGTGACTAGCTTGATAGTCTGCTCCTGTAGCAAAAGCTAACTCAGAGACGAGCTTATCAAGGGCAAAAGTTGCTGCTTTTCCCTCGGTTAAAGTTGTTATGCCTAAAATTTCACTTTCTACCGAAACACGATACAAGTCCATAATACTGGTAGCAGTAATAGAACCAGCATTAGAATCAACTTCAAAGTAACCCTATTACATGAAGCAGTAGCTAATAGAAGAAAAGACTATCATTTCAGACTTGCTCATCAATTATGTGAGGGAGTAGGAATGATATTTGTAGAATCCCCCCTACCCCCCTACCCGCTATAAGTCCCCCTACCCCTCTATAATCTCCCCTACAGGGGAGATACAATCGTATCCCTCCTTTCAGGAGGGATTATAGGGAGGTGGGACATCAGTCGCAGCCCCTCCACCCCCCTCTATCCCCCCTACAGGGGGGAAGACAGAGGAATAGTTTTTTTTATATTGGAGAGGTTTGGAGAGGTGGGGGGAACTAAAGGGGGGATGGAGTAAAGGTATATTCAGCTTACAATCTCTTGATATGGGATTGGGTCAATTCTTCGAGATATTAGAGTATGTGTGCTTCCTTACAGATACCTTCTTTGCAAAAGTAAATAAAGATTTTACATCTCAAATCTGCCCTAATTGCGGTACTCATACTGGGAAAAAAGAATTAAATGTAAGAATACATTTTTGTCCTGAGTGCGGATACGAACAGGACACAGATGTAGCAGAGGCACGAGGTTGTACGTAATAGAGGATTAGTTGCGGTCGGTGCGCCCGTGACCAAACAGCCCTGTGATGGCGTTCTGTCGGGGGCTATTGCCGTGAGATAGAGTCTAAAAGGGAATCCCTCGTGAGAGACGAGGGAGGTTCAATAGGAAATACTTAAAGTGCAAACAAGTTTTCGTGGATAGCAAAATAATATAGCAATACCTTTGAGGTTTAGGATATAAAAACCCTGTAAGGGCGATTCCCTCTTCGCGGATACCATTCAATTAATAGCATAGGCTAATCTATAGTTCGACTGCTATAGGACTTCCTTGGGTGAAGAACAGGATATAGCACCGCATTGATCTTCTCAGTTCTAAACTATTGTAGCGACCACTTATTATTTATTGCTTTATGCTAGATACCCTCACAGAAGCGATCAACAAGATTATTATCGGACAATCTAATATAGTGCAACAGTTGTTAGTTGCCTTACTCAGTGGCGGTCATGTCATTATAGAAGGAGTACCAGGAACAGGAAAAACTTTACTCGTTAAGGTATTATCTCGGCTTATTGCTGCGGATTTTCGACGCATTCAACTCACACCTGATATTCTCCCTTCAGATATTTTAGGAACAAATATCTTCGATCTTAATAGTCGCAGCTTTAGTCTGAAAAAAGGACCAATCTTTACAGAAATATTACTCGCTGACGAGATTAATCGCACCCCTCCCAAAACTCAATCTGCACTCCTAGAGGCAATGGAAGAACAGCAAATAACATTAGATGGAGAGACTATTGCTTTACCACCACTATTTTGGGTAGTAGCGACTCAAAACTCTTTAGAATTTGAGGGTACTTATCCTTTACCAGAAGCACAACTCGATCGCTTTCTCTTTAAACTAGTAATAGACTATCCTGAAACAGCAGCAGAAAAACAGATGTTGCAAAATTCTCAAGCAGGATTTAAAGCCAAAAGAGTTGATTTAGAAAAACTGCAACCTATTGCAACTGTTGAAGATATTATTGCCTGGCGCGAACAAGTACAACAAGTACAAGTAGAAGAAAATATCCTAGATTACTTACTAGCACTTATAGAAAGAACACGCAAACATCCCGATCTCGCTTTAGGTGCATCACCTCGATCTGCGGTATCTTGGTTACAAGCTGCAAAAGCTTATAGTTGGTTATCCGAAAGAGACTATGTTACTCCAGATGACATTAAAGCAGTAGCACTTCCTCTCTTGCGTCACCGTTTAATTTTACAACCAGAAGCCCAATTAGATGGAGTAGAAATAGATAACGCGATCGCATCTATTTTACAACAAGTTGCTGTTCCAAGGTAATTTAATTATGAATATGGATTACATACATGGTTATTCTGATGACGAACAAAAAAGATTAATTCAGCAAGCAGAATACTGGAAGAATGATTTAATTGTGCGAGATATTAATTACAATTCTGGGGAAAGCTTACTAGAAATTGGCTGTGGTGCAGGTGCAGTATTAGGAATTTTAGGTACAGCTTTTCCTGGCTTAAAGTTCTCAGGAATTGATCTAGAAGCCAAACAAATTAATTTTGCTAGTCAACATCTGAAACAGTTGGGATTAGATGCAGATTTAAAAATTGGGAATGCTAGTAACTTACCTTGGCAAGACAATAGTTTTGATCATGTCTATGCTATCTGGTTTTTAGAACATCTTTCTAATCCTTTAAAAGTCCTCCAAGAAGCAATCAGAGTTTTAAAACCAGGAGGAACAATTACCCTCACTGAAACTGACTACCGTACTATTGTGATTAGTCCAGACTCAGAAAATTATCTTAATTTAAACTATAGCTTGTGTGAACTGTTAATTCAATCTGGAGGAAATCCTTATATGGGACAATCTTTAGGTAATTTATTAACTCAATCTGGATTTAAAACAGTAGTAAATAATGCTCTGACATTTCACTATTTTTCCCGTCAAGATCCCAAAAAAGTTACAGGTTTCATCGACTATGTAAGTTCTTGGTTAGCTCCCACAATTCCCCAGATAGTAGAAAAATTCAATAAAGATTCTGAATCTTTGTCTGCTGGATTAAATGATTTTCATAATGTCAAAAATAATCCAGATGGTGCTGTAACTGCTGTTATCTATCGAGCCACGGGAATCAAATAAAATTACAATGACTGTAAAATTCAGCCATATTGAGATTTATTTACAAAAAAATGTTGAATTTTGATACATTTCAATTAACTTCAGAACAGCAAGCATTAATCCCAGTTTATCGTACTAAATGGAAATCAATTGCTCTTTCAACCGAAAAAATAGATTGTACTTCTGCAACAACAGCTATTAATGCTACTTATCAGTTTATCAATCTAGACCAGCCAGATATTCTATTTTGTGCTACTCCTTATGCTGCATTAGAATATATTTTAAATGAAATCCAAGATAACCAATGTAAGTTTAAAAATATTTCTTTAGGCAATCCTGTTGCTGGTAGTTTAATAGACAAATTATTAGGTAATATAAGAATTCAATTAAAGAAAAAGATATTAAACCAATTACAAGGTAATGTAGATGATGGTTTAACAGATTCAATTGCTTCTGAAACAGTCATTTGTAACTTATAATTACTAAGCTGACTTTTAAAGTAATTTAGCTATAAAATTAGAATCTCTCTGCGCCTTGGCGACTCTGCGCGAGATAAAATCATTATTTAATAACCCATCACTTTTTGAATTCAAATTATATGATAGTACCTAGTTTACGTTGCTACCTATTATTATTACTAAGCTTACCCTTAACAGCTATCCTAGCGATTTTCATTAACAATCAAGCCAGTATTATTACAACTATCATCTATGACTTAATTATTCTCATCCTTGCTCTCTGGGATGGTATTAGAGTCAGACGCAACAAAGTAAAGATTACTCGCAAACCATTAGGGAAGTTATCTGTAGGAAAAGATAATCATGTAACTTTAGAAGTCACAACCCAACAACCAGCAATAATTCAAGTAAAAGATAATTATCCCCAAGAGTTTCCTGTTTCTAAAGATAGTCTGCAAGCAGTTTTACCTAGTAACACTAGAGAAACCCTAACCTATAATATCCACCCTAATAGTCGTGGTAAATACACTTGGGGAGATATCCAGATACGTCAACTAGGAAATTGGGGTTTAGCTTGGAGTCGGTGGAAAGTTGCAGCAAAACAACCAGTAGTAGTATATCCCGATTTAATCGGATTGCGATCGCTTACTATTCGTCTCACTCTGGAAAATACTGGTATGATGCGTCGTGCGAGAAGAATTGGCAATGGTACAGAATTTGCTGAGTTAAGAGAATATAGTCAGGGGGATGATATTCGTCTTATCGACTGGAAAGCCACAGCCCGTAAAAATCGTCCTCTAATTAAAGTCTTAGAACCAGAACAAGAACAGACCCTCTTCATCTTACTAGATCGCGGACGGTTAATGACTGCCCAAGTACAAGGTTTAAAAAGGTTTGACTGGGGAATAAATGCTACCTTGTCTTTGGCGTTAGCTGGGTTGAGTAGGGGGGATAAAGTAGGAGTAGCAGTTTTTGATCGAGATGTTACCACTTGGATACCACCAGAAAGAGGACAATCTCATCTTTCAAAACTAATCGAAAGTCTAACCCTATTGCAACCAGTATTACTAGAACCAGATTACCTTGGCGCGGTAACAAAAGTAGTAACCCAACAAACCCGTCGCGCTTTAGTAGTTGTAATTACGGATATTATAGACGTTACCGCTTCTACAGAATTATTAGGAGCAATGATGAAATTAACTCCCCGTTATCTTCCCTTTTGTGTAACTCTGGGCGATACCAAAGTTGATACCATTGCTCACACTACAACAGATAATATCAAAGATGCCTATTGCCGTGCTGTCGCTCTTGATTTATTGTCTCAAAGACAAACAGCCTTTGCTAGCTTGAAACAGAAAGGAGTCTTAGTTTTAGATGCACCCTGCGATAAGATTAGTGAAGAATTAGTAGATAGATATTTGAACCTCAAGGGGAGAAGTTTATTGTAGATTGTTAGTAGTTAGTAGTTAGTAGTTAGTAGTTAGTGGTTAGTGGTTAGTAGTTAGTGGTTAGTAGTTAGTGGTTGATTGATAAGAACTATTACTTGACTACTATTTCTCCTATCATCCCTGCTTCTTTATGTCCTTTAATAGAACAGTGTAATTCATATTTTCCTGATTTCATGGGAGTTAATACCCATTCTGCTACTGCTCCTGGCTTTAACTCTAATTCGTGAATTGCACCTTTAACTTCTACCTTTCCTGCTTGTACTTTTTTTGTCCAACTAGCATCAGCAAAATCTTTTGCAGTAAAATAGTGCTTCGTTGGACTAGGATTATCCAGAAGTAGCTGATATTCTTTTCCTGTTTCAAATTCTAAATTACTAGGGAAAAACTTTAACTCTCCTGCACTATTACCCAAACTAACTTTAACTGCTGTTAATTCTGGATTAGCTGACGCTGTTGGTAGCCATAATAAACTAAAAACCATGATAGCAATACAGTAAGCAGCTACCTGTTGCACAATCTTTCTGACTCTAACAAAATCAAGAATCTTCATTTTTCTTATTACATCGATATTGTATATAAAGATGGTAATTTTAAGTGGTCACTAGAATAAACAATATTTACAATATAAAATAATTATCCTCTCTACGCCTTTGCGTTACCCCCCTTCCTCCCTTAGAAAGGGAGGTGCTGAAGGCGGGGGGATTGGGGGTATCAAGGGGAGATTGTGCGCGATATTCTTCTACTAATATGAAATTAGTATAATCGTTACAAGCTCAACATTTAATCACCAATGAATCAAAAAGAAGGATTCAAACTTAGACTACTAAAAACTAGTATTCTAGGAATTAGTGCGTTCTATTTAGCCAGTTGTTCTTATTTATATTTACAACAAGATAATCTGATTCTTCAACCAAGTAAAAAGCTCCACTCTCATCCACAGGATAAAGACTTTAATTTTATATATCAAGACGTTTGGATTACTGTTCCTAATTCTCAAGATAAAATACATGGTTGGTGGTTTTCTGCATCAGCCAATAGTGAGACAATGAAACTAATTCCTAATGAACCTCATAACCTTATCAAGAATCAAACTATATTATATCTTTGTGGCAGAGGCGGAAATAAAAGCTATTCTACTAACTTGGCTAAAGTTCAAGGATTACTACAATTAGGATTTAATGTATTAGCTATAGATTATCGTGGTTATGGTCAAAGTCAAGGAGACAACCCAACAGAATTAAAATTATATCAAGACAGTGAAGCTGCTTGGCAATATTTAACGCAAGAAAAAAAGATTGATCCTGAAACAATTACAATTTATGGAGAATCATTAGGGGGAGCAGTGGCGATAGATTTAGCACTCAAAAAACCTCAAGCCAAAGCTTTAATTGTTCAAAGTTCTTTTACTAGTATGAATCAACAAGTTCTCGATCTAAATATAAAAAAACTCAGACTATTTCCTCTAGAAATAATTTTAAATCAGAAGTTTGATTCTATAGGAAAAATCAAATCATTACAAATGGCAGTTTTATTTTTACATGGCATGAGAGATAATGTAGTGAAATATTATCATAGTCAAGCTTTATATGATGCTGCTCCTGAACCTAAACAATTATTTTTAATCCCTAAAGGAAACCATTTCAATATTTATCAACCCAAGAGCCATTCTTATTTAAGAGCTATAGCTAATTTTATGAAATTAGAGCCAACCCAAAAATAAACACTTTCTACTAAAAAGTAAATCTTTGTTATTTATTTAGGATTTTTATCGCTCAAATTATGTATTCTAAAGAATATTACTAGTTTTAAAATTCATATAGCCTAAATCAGCGATTTTATTCTTAGGCATTTATCAAGCGCAATTATTTAGTTAACAATGAATCTGGGTCAGTGGTGTGGTTTTATTTGTTTAATTATTGCTTTATTTGTTCTCTGGCAAATTCGTAATTTGCTCCTACTAGTTTTTACTGCTGTCGTATTGGCTACTGCTCTCAATCGTTTTGTCAAATGGCTACAGAAGAAGGGATTACACCGTAAAATAGCTTTACTGTGTGCCATAAGCTCAATAATAGTTTTTTTTATTCTCTTTATTTGGTTAATTGTTCCACCTTTTAGTCAGCAGTTACAAAAACTAATTGAAGAGTTACCAAAGGTTTGGGCAAAAATTGACTTAGAGGTAGAATTACTAGAAGCAAAGCTACCAGACTATTTACCGACCTTACCTAATCGCAGAGATTTATTAAGTCAATTACCACCACTACAAGAACTAATTAGCAGTTTTGTTGGTATCTTCTCCGATTCTCTCACAGTGTTACTGCAACTATTACTCATATTTGCTTTAACCATTATGATGTTGTCTAGTCCCCAAGGATACCGTCAAGCTTTATTAAGTTTATTTCCTTCTTTTTACCGCCGACGAGCAGATTATATTCTATCTCAGTCAGAAGAAGCATTAGGCAATTGGTTAAGAGGAATTCTGATTAATTGTTTATTTATTGGTATTGCTAGTGGGTTGGGTTTAGCAGTTTTACAAATCCGCTTAGTATTAGTTCATGCTCTACTAGCTGGCATTCTAAATTTTATTCCCAATATTGGCCCTGCTACGAGCGTTATCTTTCCTTTATCCATTGCTGTATTAGAAGCACCGTGGAAAATAGTAGCTGTTCTGATTTGGTACTTTATTATTCAAAATGTAGAAACCTATTGGCTTTCTCCTACAGTAATGGCGAGACAAGTTTCTCTGCTTCCTGCTGTCACTCTTACTGCTCAAATCTTTTTTGCTAAAACTTTTGGTATTATGGGCTTACTCTTGGCACTTCCGTTGACTGTAGTAGCTAAAACTTGGATTGAGGAAGCATTATTCAAAGATATTTTAGACCGTTGGGAACATAATAATCCCCCTAGAAACTAAGCAGTTACCATCTGATTAGTTTCTAGGGGGGATGGCAGGTAAATAATTTCACAAGCATTTGCTGTTGGAAATTATTTAAAAATTAATTCCTCTTTGACTTCCAGATTGAGAGCTTTCTGGATTCCTAATAGTTTAGTAAAACTAGCATTAGCATATTTGTTAGTTTCATCTCGTTGAACTTGCTGCTGCTTAACCTGTAAGATGTCCGCTAACTGAGCTTGAGTCCATCCGCGAATAATTCTCGCTTTAATTAGTGCTTCTGGTAATTGTTCAAAAGAATCTAATTTTAGACTCTTAATATCACCTTTTTTGAGTTCTTCGTATTCTTTTATTTCCCGCCTAAATACCTCAAGTTGATTATTGAGGGTATCTAGGTGGGCTTTCTGACGCAATTGCTCATTGCGATTTTCTGGAACAGGACTATTGCTAAGTTTAGCTTTAGCCTGTTCAAATTCTTTGATTTTGGTTTTAGTAATGCCGTATTGGCGTTCGTTCAAAATCATTGTTTAAAATCAATTCTAATAGTAAATATTATCTAGAGATATATCTCAACTATCCCCTTGGGATTACCATTACGGTCTTGTTGAAAAAAGTCTAGATGAGTTCGACCATCAATAGATGTTGGTGTATTTGCGGGAAACATTTCACCGCCATATTTAGTCTTTTGTGCAGCACAGTCATTGCCAATATCGAGTAAAACGGGGTCAATTTTCTCTAAAAGTTGAAAATCGACATCCTCATCATCCCAACAGACATCAAAATCGCCTGGAGTATTTTTACTCGTAGCAAAACTACCACCAATATAAATACGTTGACAACCTGCTTTTTTTAAGGATTTACAGGCTCTTTGTAATCCTGCGAATAGTTCTTGACGACGGGGGTTAAAAGCTAGTTTATTTTTAGCTTCCTCCCAAGTGCAAGTGTGAATTCCTGTGGGTAGATTTCCATCCTCATTAAACTTTGGTAAAACCATAATTTATCTTTGTTGTTTACTAATTGGTTCATAAATAAATCTCCGTTAATAATTTGAGCGAAATACATCCAATTGCTTGATCGGATAACTCAATAATACAACAATTTTGTTGTGTTGTGTTGTGTGAAACTTAAAAATAAGTAGTTATGCAAAATTAATTAGATAGTTTAGATAGGCAATCCGCAATCCGCAATCCGCAATAGTGAATGGGCGAATGTACTTTCTAATTTTGCTTGGGTACTTAACTACTCAATAAAATGGTTTTAAATTCAGCTATGCAACCAAACATCCTGGTTAACCGATATCTCGGTTGAGCTAGTGGTTATTAAGGCGATCTCTTTGTCTAAATAAAAAAATAGAGATAAAAAAAGAGGAATGGTTAAGTACCATTCCTCCAATTCAAAATCTATATTGATTTATTACAGTTGAGGTGCAAACTGTTCTTTTTCAGGAACTTCAGTGTATTCTGCAACTATTTGGCGGAATTCTTGACCATCAATAGTTTCTCTCTCAATGAGTAAATCTACTAAGCGATCGATTACTTCTCGGTTATCACGGATAATTTTTCGCGCTAGATTATGAGAGTGTTCGATGATCTGACGTACTTGGTCGTCAATACGAGAAGCAACTTCTTCAGAATATTCTGCACGGGACATTAAACCGCCACCGAGGAATACTTCTCCACCTTGTCCTTCCAGAGATAACGGACCTAGATCGCTCATTCCGAAGCGAGTCACCATCTGACGTGCCATTTCTGTAACTTGTTGTAAGTCACCACCAGCACCAGTTGTTACTTCGTCGTAACCAAAGATTTCTTCTTCTGCTGCGCGACCACCCATTGCACCAGCAATACGAGCCATTAACTGAGAGCGAGAAATCAAACCTTGTTCTTCGTTGGGAGTAAACCAAGTTAAACCTTGAGCTTGTCCACGAGGAATTAGGGTTACTTTCTGTACTGGGTCATGGTCTTTAACCACAGTACCAACGATCGCGTGACCAACTTCGTGATAAGCAATTAAACGCTTACTCTTACCATCTACTAGGGGAGTACCCTCCATACCAGCAACTACCCGATCTACCGCGTCGTCAATTTCAGACATGGTGATAGCTTCTTTACGTCTTCTGGCAGTGAGAATTGCAGCTTCATTAAGTAAGTTAGCTAAATCTGCACCAGAGAAACCAGGAGTCCGACGAGCGATCGCCTCTAAAGAAATTTCAGGAGCGATTTTTTTGTTGCGGGAGTGTACTTCTAAAATTTCTAAACGACCTTTAATATCAGGATTGTCAACCATTACCTGACGGTCAAAACGACCAGGACGCATTAAAGCGGAGTCTAGGACATCAGGACGGTTGGTTGCAGCAATAATAATAATGCCACTGTTACCTTCAAAACCATCCATCTCGGTGAGCAATTGGTTAAGAGTTTGTTCTCTTTCATCGTTACCACCACCGATACCAGCACCTCTTTGACGACCTACAGCATCAATCTCATCAATAAAGATGAGACAAGGAGCGTTTTCTTTAGCTTTCTTAAACAGGTCACGGACTCTGGAAGCACCAACGCCCACAAACATTTCTACGAACTCTGAACCAGAGATACTGAAGAAAGGTACACCAGCTTCACCTGCGATCGCCTTTGCTAGTAAAGTTTTACCAGTCCCAGGAGGACCAATCAACAAAACCCCTTTAGGAATTCTTGCACCTACAGCAGTAAAGCGTTCAGGCTGTTTAAGGAAAGTTACAACTTCTTGTAATTCTTCTTTAGCTTCGTCGATACCTGCTACATCATCGAACATCACGCCAGTTTTAGCTTCCATCTGGAACCGAGCGCGAGACTTCCCGAAACTCATTGCTTGACCAGGTCCTCCAGGCATATTATTGGAGCGACGGAACAAGAAAAATAAGGCAGAAATTAGGACAATAGGAAAAATTAAATTTCCCAGTAATCCCCACAATGCACCATCGTTAGTAACGGGATGATAATCAAATTTGATATTTGCTTCTCTGAGTTTGGCAATTAATTCTGGTGAGTTAGCAGGAAGATCGACTCTTAATCTTTGTAAGCGTTCGTCGATTTCAGGATCCATTGCTTGAACAATAGCAGTTCTGCCATTTTCATATAATTCAACACTGGCAACTTTTCCTGTATTCAGATAGTCCAAGAAACGACCATAGGTCATACGAGTGCTAGCTGTATTATTGCCGATGTTTCCAGTGTTTGTAGAGATACTTCCTTGAAACAGGAAAAATCCCACTATCAAAATTGGCAATGTCCAAAGTAATAAGGCTCTCCAAGAAAAATTTTTCATAAGCTAATTGTTGTTGAAGTTGAGTTTGGTTAATATTATTTATCAGTTTTTTAACCTGTGGGCTTTTCCCTTGATTTTGGGCTTTTCAAGCTGGCAGCTGTTGCACTTATTCTAATTTTTGTCAATATTTATTATTGCAAGCTGGCTTTAACTTAATTAAATTTAACGTAATTCTCATCTTTAAAGCAAGGACTTCCCATTGCAAGATTGCCTATTCCCTAGAACTAGCAAAGAACAAAAGCACTAATCAAAATCTAGATCAACACCTCTAAATTACGGTTTTTATCACTTCGATAAGTATAGGAAACAAGATACATTAGAGTCACAAGGTAAAGAAATATTAATAAGATTAACCAAAGACTTATGTTTGAATACTTCAATGAGAAAGCGATTAAAACAGTGATTCTGGCTCAAGAAGAAGCCCGACGCACAGGACATAATTTAGTAGGGAGTGAACATATACTTTTAGGGGTAATGGAGGAGGGGTCATCTGTTGCATCACAGGTATTAGAAGCTCAGGGGATTAAAACCAATCAAACTCGCAAATTAATCCAAGAGAAAGTTGGTAAAGGTGCGGGGTTTAGCCCTGCAAATATTCCTTTTACACCCAAAGTTAAGAGTATTTTTGAACGAGCTTTTCAAGAAGCACGTCAACTTAGTATCAACTATATCAGTCCCGAACATATTTTATTAGCGATCGCGAAAAAGAATGATACAGTAGCAGCTAAAGTATTGGTAGAACAAGGTCTAAATCTCGACCAACTAAGAACAGAAATTATTAAAAGACTAGGAGAAAAAGAAGCTGTCGGAGCAGGAGACAAGAAACGATTTAATGCTTTTGGTGTAGAGGATAATTCTTCAGCCCAACCCAAGTTAGAAGAGTTTAGTATTAATCTCACCAAATTAGCCAAAGAAGGAAAACTCGATCCTGTAGTGGGAAGAGAAACAGAAATTACTAGAGTTATCCAAATTTTAGGTCGTCGCACCAAAAATAACCCTGTATTAGTAGGAGAGCCTGGAGTAGGCAAAACTGCGATCGCAGAGGGACTAGCTCAGAGAATCATTACAGGAGAAGCACCAGAAACTTTAGAAGGCAAAGAAGTAATCAGTCTTGATATGGGACTATTACTATCAGGTACAAAATTCCGTGGTGAATTTGAAGAACGTCTTAAAGTCATTGTGGAAGAAGTGAAACAGGCTGGCAATATTATCCTGTTTATAGATGAAATCCATACCATGATGGGTGCAGGTGCAATGGGTGGTGCAATGGATGCTGCGAACTTGCTCAAACCTGCTTTAGCTAGAGGAGAATTACAATGTCTTGGTAGCACTACTCTCGATGAATATCGTCAATACATCGAAAAAGATGCAGCCTTAGAAAGACGCTTCCAAAAAGTCTCTGTAGGAGAACCTTCTGTAGAAGATGCGATCGCAATTCTTCAGGGATTACAGAAAACCTATGAAGATTTCCACAAAGTTAAATATAGTAACAAGGCTCTTACCGCAGCAGTAGAATTATCCCACCGCTATATCAGCGATCGCTTTTTACCAGATAAAGCCATTGATTTAATTGATGAAGCAGGTTCTAAAGTCCATTTGAGACATGCCATGAATCAGGGATTAGCAGACTCAGAAGTATTACCCATCAACCCTCAATCCCTAACTCCTGTAGTAGATGTCACCGAAATAGCGGAAGTAGTATCCGCTTGGACAGGAGTACCAGTCAATCAGATAGATGAAGTAGAATCAGAAACTCTACTTAATTTAGAAGCTCATCTTCACGAAAGAATTATCGGACAAACCGAAGCAGTCAAAGCAGTCTCTAAAGCCTTACGTCGCTCTCGTTCAGGTATCGGCGATCCGAATCGTCCTATTGCTAGTGTCATCTTTTCTGGTCCTACAGGAGTAGGGAAAACCGAATTAGCTAAAGCCTTAGCTACCTATATGTTCGGTGATGAAGATGCCATGATTCGCTTGGATATGTCAGAATTTATGGAATCCCACACCGTATCTAAATTAATCGGCTCACCTCCTGGGTTTGTAGGTTATGACGAAGGAGGACAGTTAACCGAAGCAGTTAGAAGAAAACCTTATGCAGTAATCCTCTTTGATGAAATTGAAAAAGCTCATCCTGATGTCTTTAATCTCTTCTTACAACTCTTAGATGATGGTCGTCTTACTGATGCTAGTGGTCGGGTAGTAAACTTCAAAAATACTATTATCATCATGACCTCTAACATCGGTGCAAAAGCTATCGAAAAAGGTGGAACAGGATTAGGTTTTGCTTTTGCTGAAGATAGAGGAGAAGCGGAATATCAAAAAATCTGCGACCGTGTTAATGATGAACTTAAAAACTACTTCCGTCCTGAATTTCTCAACCGTCTTGACGAAGTAATTGTCTTCCGTCAACTTACTAAATCTGAAGTTTCTGCGATCGCTAAAATCCTGTTAGGAGATATCTCTCAAAGACTCAAAGAACAAAGAGATATTGAAATAGAAGTAACCAAAGCCTTTACCGAAAAAGTAATCACCGAAGGATTCGATCCTAGTTACGGCGCAAGACCCCTAAGAAGAGCCATTATGAGACTTCTGGAAGATAGTTTGGCAGAAGCCATCCTCTCTGGTCAAATTAACGACGGCGATCGCACTTCAGTTGATGTTAATGAATTTGGAGAAGTTACCATATCTGCTATAACTCAACCAGTTTTTGCACCAGCCATCAGCTAATTTTGTAACATTTCCTCTCCCTTGTTAACCAAGGGATGAGGAATAAACGATAAAGGCTCGCGATTCATAAAAAGTAAGCAGTATGGTTACTTATTTGGCAATTTGCGACGTGAGAAAAGTATCCCAGAAATAAACGTCAATATGCCTAAAAGCAAGGACGGTTCTGGGGTTTGTTCCACTTCTGTCACTGTAATGCGTGCGACTTGATAGCCTGGTGCTTGAAAATCAGCATTGGCAAAAGAGAAGATCCCGTTATCAAAATCCAAGACACCTCCAGAGCCTGGTGGCATCAAGCCTGGATGGGGCTGAACTGTTCCACCCTCTACAATACCTTCACCAATGATTGGTAGTGTAAACGGAACACTGTTTAGACTCTCGTCATTGACTTCAGTTCCAGCATCCCAAACCTCAGTTCCTAAGAGGAGAAAGTCAGCTCCCAAGAAGTTCCCACTATCATCAAAGAGTTCAATAGCTGTCTGATCCTCATTACCAATAAAGGCATCATTGCTTGGGAAAAACATTGCAGCATAGCTAAGATAGCGATTTTGGTTGGGATCTACATTAAGGATTATTGAAGCGGTTTCACTAGGAAATGTTCCAATAATAGGGGTAGCAGTGAGCAAGTCTTGTAAACCGCCATTTGCACCAGCAGCACTAGCATTAAACAAACTAGCTAGAGTCAAATTTTGCTCAATGCCCAAATCTCCTAAATTATTAATACCTAAAGGGTTTAACAAATCAGGAGTTTCAAGTCCCGTGAGTCCTTCCTCAGCTATAATTTCAATACCTGTTGAGGCTGAAGTACCAAAATCAAAGGTATCAAAGCTACCATCATGAAGACCAACCCAGAGTGGAGTGATAAGAGCGCCATCAGTTGGGCCTAAATTCTCAATTGTGAGCTGCAAAGAAACAGCTTCAGCAGAAGTTGCCATGATCGCGGTTGAGCCAAGACCAGCCATTGTAAATATTATGAGTTGTGCTGGTTTAAAACCTCTAAATCTTTGATGTTGCATAAATACTTTTCCTGAATTCTTTATACAAAATCCTATATAAAATTTGATTCTGCATTCTGCATAATTAAGTTTTATACTAAAGTTTCTAATGTGATAATTCTCGATTTTTAGCGAGACTTAAATAAAAATTAATACCAAATAAAACTAATTCTGAAAAGTCAAGCTACATATGAAGAAGTGGGGAAGTGGGGCACCGAAGTATCCGCAATTCATGAATTGCGGATACATTACAAAGTCGATACGGACATCGCTTCGCACCCTTCACCGAACACGGTGAGCCGTGCTCCCGCTCACCCGTGTCCTCCTCTTTTGGCTTCAATACCTAGATATATTAAGTCTCCTCCCGGGGGGAAGTGGGGAAGTAGGAGATTGGTATTAGATGGGTTATTTGTAGCAAGTCTAAATAGAAATGGTATAAAACCAACTGTCTTAATAGTGTTTTAATTGTGTTTTTGAAGTACAACTTCAAATCAATATATTTGTATAAAAAAACTGGTTTTTTTTATTTGATCTGTTGCGGTGGTACTTTTAGGGTATAGAATTCCTTGAACGTCTTATAACCGCTACCATGAAAGGCTATGACAATTGTCATCACTTCGCTTAAACTCATATCATCGTGCAAAGTATAACTTTAAGGTGGGCATTGCCCACCTCACCTTACTAGAAAGTTTTCAGAAATTCGATTAAGGCTCGTTTGTCTTCATCGGGTAAGTCTGTGCCAAATTCATGTCCATGATCTTCGATAAAATCAGGAGCTTGATTGTATTTCAGCAGCAGCGGAGTCAAAACCTTATCGGGAATAAAGCGAACCAAAGAGCTTAAAACTTTACCTCCTAATTCAGAGTTTAATTTCCGTTGGAGAATCTTGGGTGTCTCACGGGGGTCTAAATTAGCCAGTAACTTAATCGGCGTACCTTTAGGTACATCCGCTTTCAGAGATCCTATTTCTAAATGGCTATCTTCATATGTCCGCTGGATTATTCCCTCGCGCTTCTCAGGCCAAAGGTGCTGTTCAATAGCGTCGTTGAAGGCTTCCATGCGCCCTGCTACCGAGGGATCGCCATTGTATTTGCCGCGCATGTTGTTGTGCAGGAAAGGTGCACTTGACCAAAGGCTAATCAGCGATGGGGTCCGATAATAACCTGTTCCTCCTGAGGGAACCTTAAACTCAATTGGTTCATCCTCGTCGAAGGGATCCTCAAGGGTAAGGGTACCAGGTGAGGGCAATTCTTTATACGTCTTAGAGGAAAATTCTGCCCAGATATGACCCTTCTTGGCATTGGTCGCCAGCGCCCGAGCAGCATTAGTGCCAATCTCAGTCACCGGATAGCGCTTGTCGTCCGACAGGAAGTTATGCTCAAGAAAATCAGAACTTAGCACTGACTCTCGATACCATTGCTTCGCTTGTTCAGTATCCGCAGCGATTTGGGCAGGCGGCTGTTTGCTCGAATGACACCGCGCGCAATTATCGGCAAAGGCAATTTTCCCGCGTTCGAGAACCTTCTTATCCTTGGTCAAGTAAGCCTTACCTCCTGGTGCATCTTCGAGATGGTAAGGTTTGAAGGTCTTCAGAAAGGCTTCTGCATCTGCCATGCGTGCTTCTGTCTGTCCCCAGGCTTCGCATTCCTTCTCAGCCTCGGCAATACTAAAGGGTGTTTGAGGTGAGCGTCCTTCTCCCAGGTCGTGGTGCCTCAGCCATTGCTCCGAACACATACCGATATTGATATAGACGCGCAGGGAAGCACCGGGAACGCCAATGGAATCGGCGCCATCCTTGAGGATGTGGGGGACTTTCCTCTTTGTCCCATCATCCATCACTTCTTCCTCGGCGATGGCGACCCGATCCTCCAAGTTAAAAATGGCGTTAATCGTATTGGGATTGTCAATGTGATCAGTCGCGTTCCTAGAGGTATCAGAGGTACCCCGTGGCTGACTGTCAAGCACCTGTTTCGCAAAATCTTCCTTTGGAAGGTTACGACCAAACAATGCTGCCTCATCAATGTATTGGTTGCCGAGGGCTCCAACTATGTTTTCCCATTTCGGATTTTCTGCATCCGCAGGAGGTTTAAGAGGATTCAACGCTATATGGCAAATGCCACAGGAGATGCCCATGCGATAGGGAGGTTCGATCTGAGCGCCTTCGGCATAATATTTTGCGACATCCCATTTCTCTGGGTCAAAGTTGGGATTATTGAACTTGACCACACCCATGACGCCAGTGGCATGAGGATCTTGATCGCACTGATCCAACCACAAGCCATACTCATCCGGCTTTTTCGCCGCCTTACACTCAGGGTTATTGATCACTCCAATCTCTTTAAAACGCTCATCGTGTTGAAGGTGGTGCTTGTCGCCTGGAGCAAGCTCACTGTCAGGACGCGCATCAACAAGACCCAAAAAGTCTATTATTCCCTCAGTTCTTTTGGCTATCAGGCGGAAGAATTTCTCGTTGTCGCCATTCCAAAAGTACCAGGTCTGTAGACCGCGCTTTTCTGCCTCAGTCAGATCACCATAGTATTTTGAAGGTACGTAGCCAAGATAGTCGCGATCGCGTTCATCTTCAGGCTTTGTTTTGTAGCTTTGATTGGCATAATTAGCTGGTTGAGTAGCGACTGGCGTGTTCGACTGTGATGGGGCAACATCGACAGCGTTGCTTCTCGCTTCCGCTTCAGCAATTAGTTCTCTCAGACGTTCGACAGATGTGGATTGATATTCATAGGGAGAACAACTCAGAAGCATTAAAGCGATCGCCAGCACACAGGCAATGATGCCTAGATGTGGCTTGGTCATATATTTCTCCTTTAAACAACATATGTTTTATGTTGAAAAAGTTTTATTTTTCTTATAACGTAAGTTCATTTTAATTTTTATACAAAAAAGCTTTCCTTGAGCAAAAAACTTAACATTAGTTTGTAAAACATACAGATTGTATTATTCACAAGCTTTTTCCCTCATTTTCACAAAAAATAACTAGAGAAAATTAACAACATTATCTTAAAATTAATAAGAATAATTCTCAATTATTTTGTTTTTAAACAATAGTAGTAATTCTAGATATTAGAACAAATTAAAACGCTGTAACTATAGCTATTCAGGAATTTGAGGCTTTAATCTTGAATCGGGAAGACTGAATTATGCCCTATTCAGTCTTGACAAATCTTAGTTTATGTAAAGAAATACAACAAAAAAAAGTTCTTTTGCATAAAACAAAATATTTGTTTCATAGTAATAAATAGAAGCATTAAATAATGAATTTAAAATTTCTCAAAGGAAGCAATGTAATCAAGTTTATCAAGTTTTTAGTACGGATGTTTTGAAATGGTAAAAGCTCAGATTTTTCAACCATTGCAATTCCGCCATTTGATAGTTAAAAACCGCATCTTTCGCTCTAGTGTTACTGGACGTTGGGATAACTATAATGGCTCTGGAACTCAAGCTCGTGTGAATTGGGAAAATAAGTTTGCAAAGGGGGGAGTTGGTGCAATTATTTCCTCCTATGCTCCCGTCTCGATCGAAGGTCGAATTACTCCTAATGTCGTCACCATAGACTGTGACGAACGGATTCCCTTTTGGCACACTGTCGGGGAAACAGTGCATAGATATGACTGCAAATATATTCTTCAACTCAGTCATTCTGGTCGTCAGAGAGACATCGAAGGGATTGAAAATACTTTGACTCAGGCGGATGGGATCGAACCTAAACCAGCACCTAGTTCGACGGATGAAGCAGATCAAGTTAATGGTTTACCTGCCATCAAAATGCCAACACCTAAAGTCAAAGAGATCGTTCAAGACTTTGCCAAAGCAGCAGGAAGAGCTAAAGAAGCTAATCTAGATGGTATTGAACTTCATAGCTCTCATGGTTACTTAATTAATCAATTTCTCAGTTCTGCTATTAATCAGCGTACAGATGAATATGGTGGCGATCTCAATAATCGCTATCGATTTCTGCATGAAATTGTACGAGAAATTCGTAAAGTAGTAGGAGATAACTTTCATCTACAAGCCAAAATTAGCGTTAGAGAGTTCAATAACATTATTCCTCCCTGGCAAAAGTCTGGTAATACTTTTGAGGAAGCCATCCAAATTTGTCAGTGGCTTGAAGAAGATGGGGTTGATGCCATTCATGTTTCTCGTGGCAGTACATTTCCTCATCCCTTATTACCTTCTGGTCCTTTCCCCTTGAGGATGCTTCGCTATACCTACGATACGATGACATCTAGTGGTGGAAAAGCGAGCTTTCGCAACGTGATTTTATTTCGGTATCCTTCCCTATGGCCTATTTTTCAATGGATTTGGAGTCGATTACCTAGAAAAGTAGAGAGTCGTTATGAGCAGCCAATTAGTGGATTAAAGATAGAAGATGAAAAGCTAGATGAATATTTTAGAGAGCATGTATCTACCGAAGAGTTTCAAAACCTCTTAAATAAACACCAAGGTACAGTGCTGAGAGACGCTAAAGAAATTAAGCAAAATCTTAAAGAAATTCCCGTTATTACCACTGGAGGATTTCAACAGGCATCATATATTAATGCTGCGATCGAGGGTGGATATACTGATGGGGTAAGTATGGCTCGAATGTTGGTAGCTAATAACGATCTGGTCAATAAATTCCAGTCAGGTATGGATATTCCCGAAAGACCTTGCACTTATTGCAATGACTGTTTGGGAGCATATCTAGAACTCCCGATGGGCTGCTATAACTTAGACCGTTTTTATCAACGCTCGATTCAAAACTTAACTGGCGAAGAAAGGGATAAGGCAGATAGGGAAGCAGAGAAGGCAAGAACTCGTGAAGTAATGACGGTATTCGATCCGCCTCCTAAGCCCTATATGCCACCGATGTAGACTATCAGGTTGCTCGTTGGAGTTCGGAGTTAGTAGTTTATAGTATTGAGGGAAAAGTAGTGACTACAGAAATTGAGGGTTCTAAAGAATCTAAGGAATTTAATTTAAAGCAAGCTTGGTGGAAAATTGTAGGAGTCATTGTAGCTATTCTGGTCGCGGTTTTGCTTTACTTAATTTCACCACTCTTGTTAGGCAATGGTGCAGTTAAGTATGCAGATATTAACGAACATTATAAATATGGTTCGATTGGTGGTGAGGCTGCTAATGGTATTCCTTATTGGGTTTGGCAAGCACTACCAGTTGTTTTTGCCGATAAGTTACCTGGAGAGGGATATGCTTCTTTTGGATTTATTCAAGAACCAGAACATGACCTACCGATTGGTTTTTCTCAAGCTAAGATAGGCTTCAAGCGCGTCGCCCAAAACTGTGCTACTTGTCATGCAGGTACACTAAGAGATACTCCACAGAGTCAACCCCAAATTATTAGTGCGATGCCTTCTAATACTGTTGATTTAGAGGGATATATTAAATTTCTTTCTGAAGTAGTGATCGATGAGCGATTTACTGCTGATAAAATGATGCCTACTATTGAGGCATTAGGGGCAAATTTAAATCCTTTAGAAAAGTTGATTTATCGCTATTTTGCTATTCCCCAAACCAGAGATGCCCTAATTACCCAAAGAAGTAAATTTGCTTTTTTAGATAGGCAGTCAGAATATGGTCCAGGGCGAGTTGATACTTTTAGTTCTTATAAAACCCGTCAGTTTAATGTTCCTGCCGACCAGATACCCCAAGAAGAACTCAATGGCATTGCTGATTTTCCTAGCGTTTGGCAACAAAAACCTCGTGAGGGCATGCAACTACACTGGGACGGCAATAACACCTCGGTCAATGAGCGCAATAATAGCGCTGCTCTAGCCTTAGTAACTCCGACCACAATTGATTTTGATGCTATTCATCGAGTAGCTGATTGGCTGTGGGAATTACCACCTCCTGCTTATCCTTATGAGATTAATCAACAATTAGCTGCTCAGGGAAAACAAATCTATGAAAATAACTGTGCTAGCTGTCATGCTTTTGATGGAGCAAAAGTAGGTACAGTAACAGCTATTGAGGAAATTGGCACAGATCCAGGTCGTCTCGACTCCTATACCAAGGAACTCCTCAAGAATCAAAGGACGTTGTTTGCTGGTATTAGTTATCAAGGTGAAGATCAGCAGTTTCGGCACTTCCAAAAAACTAATGGTTATGCCAATATGCCTCTTGACGGAATTTGGTTACGAGCTCCCTATTTACACAATGGTTCAGTTCCCACCTTAAAAGACTTATTAGAACCGCCAGAAAATAGACCGAAAGAATTCTATCGCGGTTACGATGTATTTGATCCCGACAAGGTAGGATTTGTCTCTGACGTAGCAGAGGAAAGTGGTAAACAATACTTTAAATTAGATACCAGTTTGCCTGGTAATAGTAATAGCGGTCATTTGTATGGTACTAACCTACCAGCTAACGATAAAGATGCTCTAGTGGAATACATGAAAACACTTTAATGAATACAAATTACAACTGCGAGGAATAAATCATGAACACATACGCTGTTTGGTTTAAGCGGGTTGTTTGGTTTGGAATTTTGGCAAATTTTACCTATGCGGTATGCGCTTTTGTGATTCCCTATCAATTAATTACCTTCTTACAATTGGGTTCCCCTGATTCTACCGTTTGGCTTTTTAATTACTCAGTTCTTTTAGTTTTACTCAGTTGCTTCTATATTCCTGCTGCCAACGATCCTTTTCACTATCTAGCTAATTCTTGGCTATTAGTAGCTGCTCGTATAATTCCCGCTACAACTTTTTTTATCAGCGTATTTACCGCTTATATGCCGACTGGCTTTCTAACTTTGGGTATTGGCGATTTAAGCATTGGCATTGTCGAAGGAATCCTCCTAACTCTAGCACTGTGGAAAAAATCAACAATTCAAGAACAAGGAGATAAACAACTGACAACTGCAACGCTGAAACCATCGGATTTACTCAAGATGTCTCAAGCGGAAATAGATGAACTCTACAAACAAGGTTCAGTGGGTGAAATCCCTGATGGAGATGGTAAAGGTATCGCCATTATTGCTGCTGGAACTATTTTGGTGAAGGTGCTGGCATTGATTAGTAAGTTATTTTTTTGGCAGGGAAAATTTTTTTATCGAGAGGAAAAGTTTTTTCTTAATAAACTCCCGCCCTTTGGAATTAGGGCATTCAAAGGTGAAATCTACAAAGGGAATGGTCGGTTCTGTGAGGGAGAAGCCATCATCTTAGATTACTCCCAAACCTCGTTCATCTTTAAAAAAGTTAAGGAAGAAATGCGGGAAATTGCACCAGGCTTTTATCTAGCTCAAGTTTACTTGGGAGAAAAGCGAGTATCAAACTTTACCCTTGAATTCTCCACATCTGAGTAGCAGAAATTTACAAGATTCAAATCAAAAAATAAAAAAATGTCTAATTTAAGTAATGAAAATCTTAGTGGAGATAATCTTCGTGGTGCTAATTTCAGTCAAGCAAATCTTAGTAAAGCTAATTTGAAAAATACCGATCTTCATGGTGCTAATTTCAGTCAAGCAAATCTTAGTGAAGCTAACTTAGAGAGAGCAAATCTTAGTAGTGTTAATTTCGACGAATCAAGTCTTAATAAAGCTAATTTAAAGAATGCAAATCTTATTGGTGCAGACCTTAATGATACTGAAGTTGAAGGTACTAAGTTTAGAAATAACCGAGGATTGTCCACGGTAGATGAACAAAATTTAAAAGGAAGAGGGGCAAAAATTGGTTTAGATTATCGTTCTATTATATTAAATCTTTTAAGAAATTTATTAAATATAGCAAAATCATTTTTCTTAAAGCTAGCGCACTTTATATCTTATTGCTTTAATATATCAAGACAACTAATAAGTTCAGTAAAATTATCAATTCAATTCATCTTAAATTCTCTCTTTACAAGATTCTCCCGAATTATGAAAAATAATATCTTTTTGTGGCTGGTGATCGTAGTTGTAGTAGTCATAGCATGGCTGCTAATCCCTAATATATTTTGGCAATATGTCTTTTTCCTTCGGATACCTCTGGTTATGGGTATATTACTGCTAGCTCTTCCTGCGATCGCGGAATTTTTCTTACCAGCCATGCTCAAGAATCTTTTTGTCCTGCGTGGTATCTGGCAAATTGCTTTTACCATTTTGGGGGCAACTGTAGCGGGAATGGCTGTAACCTTTGTTACCGCAATCATCCTCGATGAAGCACCTGTTCGTTTTGGAGTGCCTTACCTAGCAACAATTCCCCCGTTATGGTATTACTTATTAACGATCGCCCTGGCTTTACCTACTACTCTAGCTGTAATTGACTTATCAGCAGAAGAAATCCCGAACAAAAGATGGCAAGGATTGTTTTTAGGGGTTTCATTGAGTGGTATCTTTTTATTCCTCTTCAAGCTAACAAGACACTATCTCTCAAGAGACAATGCTTCTAATCCTGTTGTATTCAAGCTATTATCTGGAGTAAATCACTTTTTAGTAAAAGTCATTTCCTTACTGGCGAATCACTCTACCGCAGGTTATATCGATCCTGTAACTGGTAATTTAACTACTGCTAATTTTAACGCCTTGGTTTTCTTTGTCGTTCTTCTGGCAGTATATATAGTCATTTTTGCCCTTTATAGACCAAAATCAGCCCCTTCCAAACAAAAAAAAGAAGCAGCTGCACTGTTATACGTAATGTTGTTAATTTCTATCGCAACATTGTTTTTAGGCAGTCTCACCTTTTTTTTCGATTACTCGCGGGTTTCTGTATTCTTGTTTTGGTTAGTAATTGCTGGATTGATGTATTGGCTATTAAATGTCGATCACTTTTTTCTTATTGAAAAAGTTAAAGAAGATACACAGCAATCGCAACAACTAACAGACTTTAAAACCCTAATCGAACAACGTCTGGACAAACAAACCCTAGTTATCGTCTGTGCTAGGGGTGGTGGAATTCAAGCTGCTGGATGGACAACTCAAGTTTTAACTGGTTTACAGGCAAAAGATCTGTTAGGAACATCATTCCCAAAAGCAATTAACTTAATTAGTTCCGTTTCTGGTGGCTCAGTAGGAAGTATGTATTATCTCGATCGCTTTTCCCCTGAAGGTTTTCCACCAGATGACCAATTAGATCTTATCTTCGATGGTGCGACGGCAGATAGTTTAGATGCTGTAGGTTGGGGTTTAGCTTATCCTGACTTGTGGCGCATTATTGCCTTACCCATTCTCGCTCCCAGATTACTTGATCGAGGTACTGCTTTAGAAACAGACTGGCAAGGTGAAATGAAAGCACCAACCACAACCTTAGCCAATTGGCGGCAGCAAATCATTCAAGGCAAACTTCCCATTCCTGTATTTAATTCCACGTTAGTTGAAGACGGTTTTCGTTTGTTAATTACTCCGATGAATTTTGGTGAGTCTGCTGATAAAAAATTCTTTGATTTTAATACTCTTTATCCTGGCTACGATATTAATGTTGCCACTGCTGCCAGGCTTTCCGCCACCTTTCCCTATGTATCTCCCATTTGTCGAGACAGTCTAAATATCCAAAAAAATTATCATGTAGCTGATGGTGGTTATTTCGACAATTCTGGTTTTGTGACAGCAGTAGAATGGCTCATAGATTTGCTCAAACAAAACTCCCAAGAAAACAAAATCAAAAGAGTTCTTTTATTGCAAATTAATCCTTTTCCTAAAGATTCTTCGACAGCTCAAGCTGAAGACAATCAAGAAGTTGAAGACAACCAAGAAGCTGAAAAGAATCGAGGTCTATTTATGGCAACCCTAGGTCCATTATTAACCATATTCAAAGTGCGAGATTCAATTTTCAATGCTCGTAACTGCACTGAAGTAGAGCTTTTGCAAAAAAAATGGGAGCAGGTAAGCCAAGCCTGCCAAGAACAAGAAATTGATATTCAATACTTTCCTATCTTCTTTCCTTCTCAAGAAGATGCACCAGAGTTTTATAACGAACAAGGTGAATATCGACCACCTCTTTCTTGGAAATTAACTAAAAAAGAAAAGCAAGCGATTCAAAATGGTTGGGATGCCATCAAAGAAAAAGAAAAAGGACAAATTCAAAAACTTAAAACTCTTTGGAGAGATACATGGAACATGTAATTTTATCATTCTTCCGCGAGAATATCCTCACTTAGAGTGAAGGGACTCCCGCGTATAAACACTTGGGGTTTCCCCAAGTGAGCTGCCCCTCATGAATCGCGGGCATAATTTAATTGAAAGAGTGTAAACCCTTCGTAAAACAGTAAGAGAAGGGATTTGACAATTTTTTACAATTGGCGTGCGCGGATTGTAAATCTGTAGGAGAATAAGTAATAGCAACAAAGCGCGTTCTTGGTCGTAATGCTTAATCGCACTTACACATACAAACTACAACCAAGCTGTTAAAAAACCAGAATAATTTAAGAATTCTGTAAATTGCCAAAATTTTGCCATTGAATATTAAGTCAATTTGATTGATATTTTTACTAAGCTACAAAACTCGTTTTTTCCCTTGTCATATATGAATTCTGGTGGTTGTCACCCCGTCAGTTAAACGTCTCTACTTTTTGTGTATTTTGGGAAATATTAAGAAATATTAAGAATACTTGTTACTGGCAAATTGTGAGAAGAATATGAAATATGAGATAATTATGAAAAGCAGTGTTGAATTGCTTTAGTAAATTAGTTTTATATGAGATCATCTTTATCTTGGAAAATCAGGAAAGTTTCCGCGAAGTCAAGGCATTATGCTCTGGCTATGGGAGTGGTTATGGCACTGTTGCTGGCTAGTTGCGACTCTGCTAGTAATGTCCCCTCTACTGACTCTAATAGTAAAGAAGTTGCTGGGGATGTTAATGGAACAGATACCAAGAGTAAAAAGAAAGTGGTCACTACTTTTACTATCTTGGCAGACATGGCTCGTAATGTAGCAGGAGACAAGCTGATAGTAGAGTCTATTACTCGTATTGGGGCGGAAATTCATGGCTATGAGCCGACTCCTAGCGACCTCACTAAAGCCCAGGATGCTGACCTAATACTCTACAATGGGATGAACCTGGAAAGATGGTTTGAGCAGTTTTACAACAATTTAGATGATGTGTCCTCAGTGCTTCTGACGGAAGGGATTGAACCGATACCTATTGCAGAAGGTCCTTATCAAGACAAGCCTAATCCCCATGCTTGGATGTCTCCCCGAAATGCTTTAGTCTATGTCGAGAATATTCGTCAGGCTTTTGTAGAACTCGATCCAGCTAATGCAGATACCTATAATGCTAATGCAGAAGCTTACAGTGAAAAGCTTAAAGCCATTGACCAAGAATTGCAAGCAGATTTAGCCCGTTTATCGCCACAACAGCGTTATTTAGTGAGTTGTGAAGGTGCATTTTCTTACTTAGCCCGTGATTATGGACTTCAAGAAATTTATATGTGGCCTATTAACGCAGAATCCCAATCTACTCCGAAACAGATTCAAGGAGTGATTGAAGCAGTTAAAGCTAATTCTATACCTACGGTGTTTTGTGAAAGCACTGTGAGTAGTGAGGGTCAAAAAGAAGTTGTCAAAGAGACTGGCGCACGTTTTGGGGGAAATCTCTATGTTGATTCTCTTTCTACTAAAGATGGTCCTGTCCCTACCTTTCTTGACTTACTAGAATATGATGCCCGTACTATTACCAATGGTTTAAAGGATGAAAGATAAGGTATGAAGGATGAGGAAGTAATAAGTAATAAGTAATAAGTAATACTTTCTCCGTTGTCTCCCATTCCCCCAGTCTTCTTATATCCCCTACCCCTGACCTCTGACCCCTGACCCCTGACCCCTGACTTATTACCTATTACCTCATCCCTCAGACATTAGCAATTATTAATTAGTAGGAAAATTATGACTCAAACTTTAGGAATTACCGTTGACAATATCAGTGTCACTTATAACAATGCTCGTCTAGCTCTTTATAATGCTAGTTGCCATGTACAGCCAGGGACGATTACTGGTTTAGTTGGTCCAAATGGTGGGGGCAAATCTACCCTCTTTAAATCTATTATGGGGTTTTTAGAGCCTAATCAGGGGCGAGTTAGTATTGATGGTTTGCCAATTCACAAAGCGCAAAAACGACAACTAGTTGCTTATGTACCCCAGGCGGATGAAGTAGATTGGAATTTCCCTGTGAGTGTGTGGGATGTAGTGATGATGGGACGCTACGGCTACATGAATTTGTTACGAATTCCCTCTGCTAAAGACCGTCGTTTGGTTAGGGAAAGTTTAGCAAGGGTGGGAATGACCGACAATAGCGATCGCCAAATTGGAGAACTCTCTGGAGGTCAGAAAAAACGAGCCTTTCTCGCTAGGGCTTTGGCGCAAGAAGGTAAAGTAATGTTACTAGATGAACCTTTTACAGGGGTGGATGTGAAAACAGAAAAGACTATTATCGATCTACTACTGCAACTAAGAGATGCAGGACATACTATCTTGATTTCTACCCATGATTTAGCCTCTATTTCTACCTTTTGCGATCGCGTTATTTTGCTCAATCAGACTATATTAGCTTCTGGAAAAACGGAAGATGTATTTACTGAAGAAAATTTGGCTATGACTTTTGGCGGTTTACAAGGAAATTTCCTCATCCCTCATAATTCGTAATTTATATGTTTGAGAGCTTATTAAATTGGTTTACTGCACCATTGCAATACGGTTTTATGGTTAAAGCCCTTTGGGTGAGTGCTTTTGTTGGGGTAGTTTGTGCGGTGCTTTCTTGTTACATTACCCTCAAAGGCTGGTCTTTAATGGGGGATGCAGTATCTCATGCAGTTGTACCAGGGGTAGTAGTAGCTTATGCTTTGGGTATTCCTTTTGCTGTTGGTGCTTTCTTGTTTGGTTTTGGTGCAACAGTGGCGATCGGTTATGTTAAAGAGAATACTCGCCTCAAAGAAGATGCGGTAATTGGAGTGGTATTTACAGGCTTTTTTGCCTTTGGGTTAGTTTTATCTACCAAAATCCCTAGCAACATCGATTTATTTCATATTTTATTTGGCAATGTCTTGGGTATTTCCCAAGGAGATATTATTCAAACTCTGATTGCTGGTTTGGTTACTTTGGTAGTGATTTTGGTGCGTCGCAAAGATTTATTGTTGTTTTGTTTTGATCCCAACCAAGCCAAAGCTATTGGTTTAAATACTCAATTGATGTACTATACCCTACTATTAGTTTTAGCTCTAAGTACTGTTACTGCTCTACAAACCGCAGGGATAATATTAGTAATAGCGATGCTTGTCACTCCTGGTGCAACTGCTTATCTTTTGAGCGATCGCTTTGATCTGATGTTAGCTATTTCTGTTGCGACTAGCTTGCTATCTTGTATCTTAGGAGTTTACATAAGCTATCACTTAGATGTGGCAACTGGTGCTTGTATTGTTGTTTTACTCACACTTTTATTTGTTGCTGCAATGATTTTTGCTCCCAAATATGGTTTACTTAGTCAAACGCGCTCCGGTGAAAATATCACCTGATAAATGTTGATAGTTAGTAGTTAGTAATTAGTAGTTAGTAGTCTTGTTAATTGCACCGTATTGCTAAAAAGCTATATCAGAAGAGTGCAAAGATTAAGACATTTTCTATTAACCCCTTATTGCCTATTCCCTTTTTAGCAAGATAAGAGATTGGGGAATTAGTGATTATTATTTATTACTTTTGTACTAGTTACTGATAATTAATGACTAACGACTAACCACTAACAACGCCCCGACTAACAACTGATAATGGACTATGAAAAAATTTTATATGTCCATTCTAAGTTTTGATACTTTGCTAACATATTCAGTAACTTTTTATCATCAATTGGTTTTGCCAAAAAAGCATCACAGCCCACAGCAAGACTTTGCTTTTCTATTTCCTGAAAACTGCTAGCAGAGATAGCAATAATTGGTACTGTTTCAAAACCTTTTGTGTTCCGAAGTGTTGCAACTAAAGTGAAGCCTGTTCTAATTGGCATAAACAAATCGATTATAATTATATCTGGTTTAAATTTCAAGGCAAATTCTAATCCCTGCTTGCCATTTTCTGCGGTCATAATTTTAAAGCCTAAAGGTTTAAGTAGCTCAAGAAGTAATAAACAGCTGGATTTTTCATCATCTACTACTAAAATATTAACTTGTTTGCCTTTATATCCAGTAATTTGTCTAACGGATTTTGGTGTGATTTCTGAAGTTAATTGAAGCTTAGGAAACGTTACATCAAACCAAAAGATTGAACCTATGTTGGGTTCACTTTTTACCTTCAAATTTCCTCCCATTAATTCTACTAACATTTTGGAAATTGCTAAACCTAAGCCTGTCCCATCGTTGTTAGCTTCCAATGTACCTACTTGTTCAAAAGGTTGAAAAATTTTGGTCAAATCTTGTTGAGAAATTCCAATTCCTTTATCAATAATAGCGAAACGCAAACTGACTTTAGGGATAAAATCACTATCACTAGTAGAGATAGTATCAATTTGACTAATTTTTAAAATTATTTCTCCTTGGTTGGTAAATTTTACTGCGTTATTGAGTAAATTAAGGAGTATTTGCCTTAGTCTTTTATCATCAGCATAAATATTAGTAGGTAAATTACCTGAAGTTTCATATTTAAACAAAATATTTTTTTCTTTGGCTTGGTTAGCAGTAATTTTAACTATATTTTCGACAAAATCTGAAAAGTCAATCAAAGAAGGATATAATTTAGTTTTCTGAGCTTTAGTTTTAGAAAACTCGAGAATTTCGTCAATCATAGACAATAAAAAATTACTATTTTGATTGACAATTGTAAGCCATTCTGTAAAATTTGATTCTAGATTATTATCAGTATAGGAATGGTTGATAGCTAACTTTTTTTGAATCAGCCTAATATAGCTGATGATCCTGTTCAGAGGTGTTTTCAATTCGTGACTAATATTAGCTAAAAACTGCTCTTTTGCTTTGTTGGCTACTTCTGCTACTTCTTTTGCCTCTGTTAATTCTTGGTTGGTTTTTTGAATATGCTGAATGTTATCTTTTATTGTCTTGGACATTACCTCAAAGTTGGCAGCTAAAGCATTGATTTCTTTTACAGAACTTCTAGGCAATTTGATTATTTCATATCGTAAGAGTTGCTGAGGAAGATTAGTAGTAAATGCTGTCAGGTTCAAAATTGGCTTAACTAAAAGGAGACTGAAAACTTTAGCAATTACAATAGAACTCAGCGTAATTAACAGCAAAATAGTGAGACTTCTAATATAAAGTAACTGCAGATAATTAACATAAGGAGCAGCAGAAGTTTCCATAACTAAAGTCCAAGGAATTTCCTCATTGATTAAAAGCTCTTGTCCATAAAAAGATTTTTTCCAACGGGCTACTAGGGGTTGTCCCTCTATAATTGGTAGCCAATGATAAACTTTATTTTCTAGTTCATCAGATTGTATGTAATTAATTTCTCCGTTTTGATGGCGATTAAAAACTTGTTGGGAATCAAGTTGTTGAAAAGTGCTAGCAATTAGAAGCCAACGTCCATCTGGTAAGGTATTTTTCAATAGGGAATTATGTGTTTCTGTTCGTAATAATTCCTTGATAAAGTCTATGTTTAGCTCCGCTATTATGTTTCCTAGCCAGTGATTATTCTGAATAATTGGTAAAGTTTGCAGAATTTTGGGCTGGGAGGTTGCAGCAGACTCTTCTGTGGGATTTGATAGTACAAATATTTTAGGCTTTCTGGGAAGAGCTAGCCGAGAAAAATCCAGATTATTTTCACTCTTCTGATTTTTAGAAGGAGCTACGGCAACTAATTCTTGATCTGCATTAGTAATGTATATCTGTCGAAAAATTGGCAAACTTCTGATCAATAGTTCCATACTTTGTGGTGTATGCTCTGAAACTACAACTGGAGTTTCGTTACTAGTTTCTACTAACTCCCGCAAAGCTTGTAAGCTAGATTGATGCCATTGAAGTAAATCGGTTGCCAGATTTTGGCTGGAAGTTTCCAAAGTTGCTATCAGTGCATTTTGTTCATGCTTCATAACAACTCGGTTATTTACCACCATTAACATTAAGGCAGGAATGAGAACAAAAGCTACTAGAAGGTTGAGTAAGATTTGCTCGAAAAAAAAGGTTGGGTTTTTATTAGAGGAGTTTGCCCATTGATAAAGTGGCTTATAAGTCAGTATTAAACTGGCAACTAAAGCATTGAAAATTCCATTTACTGGCTGTTTGACTACAATAATCAATGTGCTAATTGCTCCCACTTTAAGAATATTGCCACAAAAAAAAGCAGCCAAAGGCATCCCAATCACTAACCAGAAAATTATGTCTATCAGCAGTAAATTCTGATTTCCTCGGCGCAATCTCCAAGCAATAAATAATGTCTCGCAGGTGAAAATAATCAGAGCATATGGATGTTGCCACAGTGTAATTGTATAAGAACTAGCAATAACCGAAGCAATAGTTCCCCACCAAATTCCGTAGAGGCTAGTAACTGTCAAAACCGCTATACTGCCAAATAAAAAATTAACTCCAAAACCAAAGGGAAAACTAAGATAATTACCTGCATATCCTGCTGCGATAAGAAGAGTCAAAAGCAGAGTAGAAGGATTGAGTAATGAAGTTCGTAACTTATCTGACATATCTTTAGTATTCGATGTAGAAAAGCAATTGGTTTTAATGCTTTTCGTTCTTAATCTTGTAAAAAATTTTTGTTTAATTTCTGTATTATTACTTACATAATATGTTACTATACTGTTTCTTAAAAACTACAAAACTTAATTTTAAGGGTTATTTTGAGTTTATTAAGTCTGGTATTGAATTAATTTAAGTAATTCTACTTACTTGATATTACTATCCTATTGACTTAAATCTTGCCATTCCTTCAAGTCTCTTATTACTGCATAGTGCCAATTTTTGGAGACTAATATGACTTCTGTTGTGGAGGAATCTCTTGCTGTGGAAGCTATTTGAGCATATACAAGATTGGGGTTGATCGTTTCTTTCCCCAGTAATATTTGATAGGTTTGTTGATTGTTTAATTCGATAGTGATTACCGCTAATGGTTGATCTAACCCGTATTGGGATAGTTGATCTTGAGCAATTAAGATTCGGCGATCGCTTGTTCCTTGTTCTATTAAGTTTAGTAAAAAAGATATGACCCCATCGTTAACGGGGGAAGCTGAGGGCTGTTTCATCAGCCAAGAAGATGTATCATCTTGAGATTTGACCAATTCCAGAAATTCATTCCCTTGCTGAATGGTAATTCTCTGAATATCCTGAATGTCAAAATTAAATAATTTTTGTTCTTGCTTCTGAATGGCAACTTGTTCAGCTTCTAGTTTAATTTCGTAAAAATAGACCCATCCCCCCAAACTAGCTGCTATTAAGAGTAACAACCAAGTAGTTTTTTTTAACTTCATCTTTTACGCCACCAAATGACTCCGGCTACAATAAAACCTAACATCGGCATAATTGTTGTAGCTGTCCAACTAATTATTACTGCTTCTGCTGGAGTCAAGTTAATTCTACGATTAGTTTGTTCTTTGGGACGAAGTGAAAGTGTGAGACTTTTATCCCCAATTAACCAATTAACGCTATTGAGAAAGATATCGCCATTAAGTTGCTGTTGAAACCATCCATTAGTAGCAAAAAGTCCATTCCCAAAAACCACCATTTGGGATGGGGGGAGATTAGAATTATTCTCCCGACTAAGTGCAATCCCCAAATTCAAAGGACCCGGTAGATCTTCTTTGGAGTTAAAGGCAATTTCTTGAGGAGCTAAGTTGCTTTCTGCCCAGGTATTATTATCAGTAATCACAAAAGGTGTAGCAGTAATGTCTGGTTTTTCAGCAATATTTAGGGGTCTAGAGTCAGGGAAGACGGAAATACCACTACCAAAACTTGAAGTAATGGGATGATTGCCATGATTAGTCACAAAAATTACCCCAGGACCAAAACCCCAAGTACTACCTACACCAGAAGCATCAATTACAAAACGATTGTCTAAGTTAATACCCCACTCTTGCAAAATAGGGGTTAGACCAGGATCGATATCAGGCATTAACATAATCAGTAGTTTTCCTCCATTTTTGAGATATTGTTGCAGTAAAGTAACTTCTTGAGCTAATAATTTTCGGAGCGGTTTAGCAATGATAATTACATCCGTATCATTGGGTATTTTTCCCTCAGTAATTAAATTTAAGCCCCGAACCCGATAGCCTTGGTCTTGTAATTGGCTGATAGCTTGGGAAAAGCCTCCTTCTCTTGCATCTAATTCAGGCTCTCCATGTCCTTGTAAAAAATCAATGGTGAAGATGCGATCGCTTTGTATTTTGACAATAGCATTAGTGATGGAAATTTCAAAAATATTCGCCCCAAAATCATTATTTATAGTTTCTATTTTCTGTCTTTTATCACCATATTCTAGATAAATCTCGCCAAAAGACTGAACTTTAAACTGTTCTGCTAGTCCGATTTGGATTTGAGGATCGACAAACTCAAATTGAAAGTTCTCACTATAGCGAGCATAATTTCCCAGTAAATTTTTCAAATCCTGGTCGATATTGCGGTCAAATACCCAGACTTTAAGGGGTTGAGTTAAATTTTGGGCGATCGCCTGTGATTGAGGAGCTAGAGTCAACAGCTTATGTTCTGTCAGATCAAAACGAACACTATGACGTATTGCCATAAAGTTAATCAAAACCAGAATAACTAGCACTGAAATAGTTGCAACTATGGTGTTGATTCCTGCTTCCGTTGCTCTTGCTTGCCAAAATTTAGCTGGATTTTTTTGTCCCAGGATTAAGGAGCAAATTCCTAACATCAGTCCAGCTACAATCAATGCAGTAGGTACAATGAACCAGTTGTTTGTAATGACTCCTGCTACCAGTCCTGCAATAAATAAACTTAAAGCCAATAAAAACCAGAATTTAGTCATGAAAAGAGAGCAAAATTCACCTTGCTCTATGCTAAAACTTTTGAGGTTGCATCTGATGGTTCCAAAAGCTTTGGTTTATGTACTTGTCAAACAAAATAAAATAAGTTATTATGCTATAGCTTAAACTTTAGGGCGAATGGCGAAATTGGTAGACGCACCACACTCAAAATGTGGCGACTTCGGTCATGTCGGTTCGAGTCCGACTTTGCCCATGAAATATAAAATCAACTGCTTCTATGGCAAACTCGGGCTTTCACCGACATAAGCCTCATTGCCATATTTCTTATTTGCTCATAATTCCCTCAAAATTCCCTCACTTTTCCATTATTTCCATACTCTCCAATGGGTAGTAAATGGGGTTCATCAACTCTTTATAAGTGAGTTAAATTCACTTTCCGCACGTCAAGTTGTCATATGTTTTGTAGTATGGTATTGGGCTAGGTATGCGATCTCGCGAAGCGAGGCACTGCGTGATCGCTGATTGACTAAAACTCCCATTCATTATGCACGGCTAAATGTAATACACAAAATTACAGTCTTAGGGCGCGTTCTCTTCGAGAACGCGCTTTTTGTGAGAAATGCGGGTATGGTATTCCAAACCTCTAACAGTCTTTGCAAAAGATAGTGCGGATTCCACACTACCGAACATACTTAATCTTAATTTTAGTTTCCAGTTATTTATTCCCCAACTTGTTACCAAAGTAAACATAACCAATTAATTGATGTTATGAAGCCAATCAGATTAATTCAGCCCGAATTGCGACCTCGCGCCAACTTTTACACCTTTCAATGTTCACGTTGTTTTGGTAGCCTGAATTAGATACCTTTTTACCAGGAGGAAGAATAACTGTTCCGCTATTGTCGTAGCCTGATATGTTTAATCCTTGCAAACAAACTACCCGATCCAAATATTGGTTGTAGCCAGAAACATTCAAATGGTTATAAATACCTGTAATTTTCTTATTGTAACCACGGAGGCTTTCATTACCTAGAGATTGAGCCAATAGTAATTCCCTATAATAGTTTTCGTCTTCTTGCGTTACTTTTACGGATTGAGTGGCAGAGTATGTTTTCTTTCCTGCATCTAAATTCGTCTTGGTGTCAGCGTAGATGGACACGCTCTTGGCATAAGAATTGTTTTCATCTAGAGCTTGCCAATACTGCGCCATAATTAAAGACCATACCCCTTCTCCTTTGAGCAGTTCTTGTGCATTATTGTAACTATCCCCTGGATGTATATGACAAGTGGGGTCAACCAAAGCCCAGATAGCTGCTTGATGATATTCTGGAGATAATTCCACTACCCAGTCAATGCCGTATTGATCTGGTCCTCGTAGTACTTTCCCTGTCAAGGGATGAAAGTAAGAACGAGTTTCGATGCCCAATGCTTCTGGCAGAGAGATCAGTCTTTCCCCTTTGTCTCTTTTTGGTATCTGCTTTACGGTAAGCGGGTCGCTCATCAAGAAAATGTAGTTAACGGTTCGCTCAATATCCAGATTGCCATTGATTACCCAAGCCAGCGCAGAAGTTTTTTTAGTTGCAGCGATATACTCTTCCTTCTTGGATAAGATTCCCCAGGCTTCGCGCTTTTTGCTCAAGTCATGAAAGCACAAGGAGATCAAATCTGGAAGCCCCATTTGTTCAATTGTGGGTTTAAGTACCAACTGTTGGGGTTGTTGAGCAGAAGGGACATTTCTGTCTTCTTCTTTGTAGCCAGCAGCTCTTAGTCTTGACAAAATCTCGATCGCATATGCCATCGATTTGCGCTTCAGTTCTGGCTTTGAAACAGAGATTAACTGCGCTATCTCCCCTGAAGAAAGTTTGGCGACAACTCTTACATCTTTATCAGACAATGGCGCAAGATTTTCTAAAAACACGAGGATATCCTCTGTTAACAACTCACTTACATCTGAATACTCCATAAACTCTCTGAAACTCAGTTTACTTGACATAATTACTCCTTATGTTTTAAGCACAGCTTCTATCAATAATGTTTTATTCTCAACTCGCATCCTCTCTTGGCATTTCAATAAAAGGAGGAATTTCTATGGATGGGTCGTGCAACATTTCTTCTACGACATATAAACCATCTTTCAATTTGGCTCTCACCTGTACAAAATATTTAGGCATATCCTGCGCCTTATCTTCCGATTCATTAGCTTTAAATGGTTCTACTGGCGCATCCCAAATTACTGGAACATGATTGGGTTGACAAAAAGGAATTTGCTTCTCTTTTTTCAATTTGTCAAAGAAGACTAATTGATTAAGATTTCGATACACTGAAATCACTGGTAACTTATATTCAGATTGGGGAATATATTGCCAAATTCCCTTTATTATAAAGGAGCGACTAGCAACTAGCAACTAGCAACTAGTTTTTAATTAGTTTATTAGTCAAACTATAGAGTAAATTAATCTATTTATAAATTTTAATATTCTAAGTTTAAATAAATATATTTTATCGGCAGATTATAGTTTTTATAAGCTAATAACAAATACAGGGCTATTTCATTCTAAATGCTATGATTATCGTGCTAAATTAGAGACACTTAATTGAATATGGCTGAAATCGCGATCGTAGAAGTAT
>JASJCP010000194.1 GCA_030065935.1 Xenococcaceae cyanobacterium MO_167.B27 | reverse complement strand
ATTTCGATTACTTCCAATAGCACTCAAAATAATATTGTAGAAAAAGGTAACTTTACTGCAAAAGCTTCTCCAGAAGATATTAAAATTCTCAAAGAATTACCAGAAAAAGTTAAAAGTAGTATTGCTCAGAATCAAACTCAAACTCAGAAAATAGATAGAGGAATCTCTCGTTGACTTCCAAACACAGTCGGGAATATATACGATATTTGAACTCTCCAACCTGGCGCGGGAAATCACGCTGGGTTAATCTCTGGTTTTGTTGTTGAATATCTGTGGTAATATTATATCTAACTTGGAGATTTTAAAACTTAAGGAAAAAAGAAGTAGTATTGCTAGTTACTACTTCTTGAAAATCAATTAATTTTTAATTGGAATAGTGAATTTTTTGAACTTTGTCCAAAATTTCAACAATACTTAAGGTACAACGATCGCTAAACTTAAAGTGTTTGTTGCCCAGTCGTACACAAATTGTTGTGATTTTACCAAAAGTGCGCTCACTCATCTTAAAACATTCGGAGTCGTAGCTCCACCAGTGACCGATAGGAGGAAGAACATTCAGCAAATAATCAAATTCTTCTTCACTGATTTCTTCTGGCTCGGTAATCCCAGCTTCTTCCTTGATAGCCCAAGCTTCATCAAATTTGATTCTGATTGCATCAGGATATCGTTTGCGAACTTGCTCCTCAGTTTCGCCTTCGATTAAGGTTCTTTGCTCGTCTTTTCCCAGGCTGTCTATGATAGTATTATCGCTAGGACTAAAGAAGCAATATTCGCCGTAATTATTAATCATAATTTTGGACTCAAAACATTAAATTGTCGCGAGAGAAACAGCGAAGCTTAATTAATCAGAAACCTCAATTCCTTTTCCTTTTAAAAATTCGATCATCGTAGAAGTACTGTTGTCGATTAGTTCTAAAATTCGGGAAGAATCAGAATACTCTAAGGGCTGCCAAATGTGTTTTTGGATAAATTCATCTTGTTCTTCATCGTTTAACTCTTGCCAATTGTCGGGAATAGTCTTGCAGATAAAATTACCACTTAAGGCTTGGAAAATCTCAAACTCGCTCAATTTAATATTGTTGTTGTTTTGCATTAGTTTTCTCCATAATTGTCACTGTTATTTCAGCGAAGCTTTTAGACAACAAAAAAGAGCAACAATAAAATTGCTGCTCTAAATAATTATTTGAGGTTTACTTGTTGTTTTCAAGCCAATAGAAATACTCGTACAGAGCGTCCTCTTTATAGTTGGGAGGATCGACAATATAACCCTCTTCTTCGCCGATTACAGTCCATAGTTCACCAGAATTACATCCAGCCTGAACCAAATAATGACCATTTTTTTCGATTTGTTCGATTACTTTATTTACGTCAAATTCTGCCATTTCTTTTGCTCCAATTAAAATTTCACAAACCATTTTGCGTAGCAATCTTTATTCGTATTGCCGAAGTATTCAGGAATAAAAAAGAGCAACAAGTTAAACTGCTGCTCTAATTTTTTGGTAACTATCAACGCTCAATGGGTTTGATTAGTAATCTGTTGCCAGCTTCTTTTACGGCGGAAAGTGGTTCGTAGCCAAGCTCATCAATTAGTCTCACGGCTAGACGCTCGACGCTATCAATATAAGATAACTCCTCAAAAGTCATCGCATCTCTAAGCTCTGTACATTTCCAGCTTTCGCGGAGTTTCTTGGCATTTCTACCGAAGACTATTTTATTTACGCGATCGCTGGCGTTGGTGTAGATAAATCTCTCATAGTTATCAGATAGGTTATCAGCATTGGTTTTGATGTAATCTTGGATAGCGTCGGTTAAGGTACGACGGGTCAACTTCCCCTGTACTCTGGCTTCTTGTCTAGCTTGATATTCTTCGAGCTTCTGCTCATTTTGAAAAGCAAGGTCATAAGCCATTTCTAAGGTCGTAGTTACCGAAGCTTCTGCTATCGCTTGAGCTACTTGATTACCTTTGATTGCTAACTGAATCATGAGCAAGCCAAAGGTTTCTATTCCGATAACATTAATTCTGGCGTTATCTAGCTCAGTCGCAATTTTGTGTGGACGAAAACGCTTACCTAGTATGCGTTTGAACTCTTGAGAAGCATAGTTTTTGTGTGGACGAAAACCATTGATATCTCGTTCTAGAAGATCGACTACCTGTGGTATCCCTATGGCATAAGTCGAGTCAGTTAGCCTAAGCCCCTCAAACTCCAATCCAGCATATCGTACAATAGCTACCACAGCTTTGAGCGGTTTCTTTTTCATGGTGCATTTACCAAAACTAAAAGTTTTCATAGGAGTCTTGGCGGTAGCCAAAAAAAAGGAGCAGCGATAAAATTTGCTACTCCAGGAATATTTGGGGTGTAGATGTTATTAACTCAACGGTTTGGGTTTAATTCGCGCTTAGACTCGGCTGTACTGGAAACCTTTGCCTAGTAAGCGTTTGATTGCTCTTGATGCGTCAGTTGGCTGTACTGAAATTTTGAGGAATTGGAAATCCTCATTATCTCGTTGAACCATTGCAGAGCGGACGAACTGGAAATCCTCTCCTATCATACGTTTGATGCTTCTTGTACTGTTCTTCTGGACGAACTGAAAAATCTCGGCAATTTGAGGATGAGCGATCGCTTCCAACAACAGAATATCGACTTTTTTTGTATATCTTCCGCTCGGATTGGATGGACGAAAACGCTTACCTAGTATGCGTTTAAAGTCTCTTGAAGCCGTATTTTTGGATGGACGAAATCCATTAATATCTCGTTGACCCATTGCAGAGCGGTCGAATTGGAAACCTTTGCCCAGTAAACGTTTGATTGCTCTTGACCCTTGATTCTGGTCGAATTGGAAATTTTAGCTTCGATTTAGCTCACTGGCTAAACGGAAGACCTTGTAATCTTTACCTACTAAGCGTTTGATGCCTCTAGAAGCATTTTTTGGAAGGTCTGAAAATTTGAGCATTTCCTAGGCTTGACTCGCTGTTATGCCGTACCTTCCGCGCTTGTAGCTTTAAACCAGGAAACTCGAACCCTGCATATCGAATAGTAGCCACCACAGCTTTGGTCCGTTTATTTTTCATGATGCTTTTGCGAAAACATTTATTTTTCGCGAGAGTCTTGGCGGAGCAAAAAAAAGAGCAGCAATCAAAATTGCTGCTCTAATAACTGATTTAACCTCTATCGTTTCGCCCAACAGCGGAGAAGAAGCCGATCGCAAAAGCTTTCCTTGACATCGAGATTCTCAACCCAAATGTTTTGTCGAAATCTTTGAGCGAGTTCGATGGTTGAGCAATCTTCGTGGGGAACTCTGGAATTCAACTCAAGCAACAAAGCCGTGGTATCGAAACCTTGGCTTGCCGAGAGTTCCTCGAAGTCTTGCTTGTTCAAGGCTGAAATCAGATAAGCTCTGATATCAGCCTTAGTTCCTTTCCGAAGCAAGTTGTCTAGGTTTTCCATTGGTTTTCTACTCCAATAGCTAAAGTTTCCATGGAAAAAAACGCGAAGCGTAAAAAAGGAGTAACAAATAATATTGCTACTCCAAGATTTAACTCATGAACTATTTAATTTCTCCCAACAGTTAATGATTAAAGAAAGTGACAAATGGAGGACTAATAATATTAATAATAATTCCCACAGTTACAGTAATTAGTAGCCACTTGGCAGTCTCCTGACGAGAGAGAAGAAAAAAAATAAAGGGGGTCTTTTAATTTAAGTTATCGGTTGTGAGCCTTTAAATATTGGCTACTGAAGACCCCCTTTATTTTTCCATTCATTGTTGACTCTTTTTAATTTCAGAAATATCTCTCTCCATGACAGCTAATCTTTCAGAATTCTTGATTAACTGTTGAAGAATTGCACCCTCATATTGCTGCTTAGATTCTTGAGTAGTCATAGTAATTTTTTGCTCCTCTTTCTGTTTTGATTGTTGAAAGAAAACTTCGCTAAAAATAGAGCGATAGCGGGAAAAAACTAAAAAGGAATCTCAGGAAGATTAGGATCGGTTTTTTGGGGAGGAGGGTCTTTGTCTTCTTCTGACCCACTACTAAACTCCCGCAATTGATCAGGCTCAATATATCCTTGTGATAATAGTTCTTCATTACTTAAGCCACTCATCTCGTAGGCTCGCCTTTGTGAAGGATTCATATCATTTACGTTGATTTTGTCTGGGGAAACGTATAATATTTCAAAAGTAGGTTTAATTCCGAGCCTTTCTTTTTCTTGTTTTTCAGCTTCTCTTTTTCTCCGCCATTCTTCTATATTCTTCTGGTGTTGCTCTTTCCAATAAGCTTGTTCTTTTTCTACGGCAGCATGACGTTTATGAATTTGCTCAAGATTATTAATCTTATTTTCACTCCAGCCATAACTTTCTAGTCGTTTACGATATTTAGGTTTAAATGAACCATCTGAATGGTATTCAGCGGAAGGATATTTAGACATTTGCTTTTAATAAGTTTTTTCACTATTTATTGAAAAATGACTATCAAAACTAGACATTTCGATACTTTAACAAGACAGGATTTAGATATTGAGGAGAGTATTAAGAATTCTTTAGCTGAATACCTGTTTCCTGATACTAAGTTTGCCATAGGTTCAATATATCAAGACATCTCGATTCCCGAACATTTGAATCAATATGAGGATAAAACATTACAATTTGCTTCTGGGGAGAGGATGTTTTTCGCAGATTCTTCTGTTCGCTCCTTAGTTTACCCTAGAGAATCAGACGGGTCATCATACGGTAGTTTGGTTTTCACTCCTTGTCAGAGTTTTCAAGAGGTCAATGCAAAAGTACTAATTATCAACGATGAAACGGGGGCAAATGGTGGAATAATGCCACCAGAAACAGCTAAAGAAATTGTGGGAGATTGCTATGGTAAGGTTAGTTCTGAAATCGCAGAAAAGCTCACGGGAGTTGATAATACACCTTTTCAGTTCCGTTTAGGAATTAAACCACAAGAAGAAAGCTCAGTTTATCGTATTGGAAAAGGAACATTAGCACCCGCAGCTTTAGATAATTTGAGTGGGACTAAAGTAGTCACCACAAGATCGGATCAAGGTAAGTTGATCGCTAAAACTGGCTATGATTTTATCTTGCCTACTAGTAGCTTCAAAGGTAGGAAAGAAGGTTATGCCCCAATAGAGCCAGGAGAATACCACCTAAAAATAGGTATCGGAATTAAGACTCTGGCTCAATATGGCGAACAAAGCCTCGGAACTCAAGTTTTGGTTAATTATCCAAGAGGGGTTTCTTCTGAACTTTTGCCACCTTTAGAAGAAAAAGCTAAAGACCTAGCCGAAAAACAATCTTCGCCCCAAAAATTAGCTCAACACTTTATCGAGGTTTACGAGCGACGTAAAGAGGCGATGAGAGTCTCGGAACTTAACGAGAGCAACTTTAACTATGATCGCTTAGAAGGATTAGACCAAGCAATTGACCAAGCTTTTGGCGATGAAGAAGCAGAACTAGAAAATACCGCAGAACAAGATTGGGTTTTATATCGTTTATTAAAGGCAGATATTCACGGCAAAATTAGCGAACATCCGAAGATAGTAGACCAATTAAATAAATTCGTCCGAAACGAATGGAAAGATATTGCCACTGGTCGTGCCATAAAATTTCAAGCAGGATTAGCACAGCCTAGTCTCAAACTTAAAGAAGATGAGATTTGTATTCCCCACATTCCCCCAGGCAAAGAAGTTCTTGTTACGCGATCGCCCCTAATAAACTCCAACGGTGTCATAGTCCTCACAAACCGTCATCTCCCAGAAGTTAAACACCTCCAGGGGGTTGTTCATATTAATCCTGTTACCGCAGCTAAAGAATTGCTCGGGGATTTTGACGGAGATAGAATTGCCTTTGAAACAGCAGATAAATACCCCGTATTAGCAGCAGAAGTCAAGGAATATAACCTGGAACAGAATCGTTATCCCGATATTGTAAAAAAAGACAAGATAGCCTACAAAGGCACTTTCCAAGAAATCGCTTTATCGGCTGCTGAGAACAAGATAGGTTTGATTGCCAACCAGATACAACGTGCAGTATCGAATAGATGGGAAACTTATGCTTTGCCCGATGCCCAGAAACCTATCTATCTTAGAAACATCTCCGAGAAGATGAAAGGGCTTCTAGAAGATGATTCAGTAACTATCCCTGAGAAATACCTACAAAGAATCACGCAGTTAGCCAATTTCCCCCAAAAAGCATCGCGGAAAGAGATAGAACAAGGATTAGACAATCTCAGAACCATTAATTTTGACTTGGTTTCGGATTTGGGGAAAGAATTGCAGGTTGCTGTAGATGGACCAAAAAGTGCAGCTAGACCCGATGACCAACTCCTCAATACTCTTAATGCTATTGGGAAGTACAAATATCCGCAGTGGTTGTACGACAAGAAGAACCCCAAGGCTTATCTAGATCGGGCGATGAAAACCAGTGGGTATTCTCCCATCGATCTGATGATTAAGCAGACTAATGAAACGTTTAAAACGAGTCAACTGTCAGAAGCCCCTACCCCATCATTTCGTCCTCTGTTTGAGGACATACCTTTTAGTGAGAGGCAAAAACAAAAAGCGATCGCCATCAAGAATACGTACAATGACTTGATCGGCAGGGCAATGGAAGCTCAGAAAAAATCAGAGCAACCCGTCTTGAAAGTTACTTCGGCAACCAGTGGGAAAACTATCCAAATCAGCGATCTAAAATCAATTAACTTGATACATAAAGCCAAGCAATTAGACGTTGGGATTAGAGCGCACCCACAGGAAACAAAGCAAAACCAAGGCACTCTCAGGGCAGTGGTAATTCAAGCTAATGGCATAGAGCGAGATATTGGCATTGTTTCAGCGGAACAGGTTAAAGAATTTGGACTTAAGCATGGACATAGTTTAAGGGGTGCAGCAGTAAACCTGGATTCGGGCATCACCAAAGCCCAGGTAAAAGCATTGTTTAGCGAGGCTTCTGATTACCTTGAGAAGGTCAGGCAAGAAACCCCCGAATCGGAAAAAACTGCTTTGAATTCAGCTTTGTGGCACGTAGTTCATACAAGAAGTAAAGGCGATAAATACAACAAAAAAGGTACTGTTGCCCTAAACTTATTCACCGATGAAGTCGTCAAACAACTAGAAAAACCCCCTGTATTAGACTTAACGGTTGTCGGGGTTCTTTATTCTGAAGACTATGGCGACAAAATTTGGAAGGGAGAGACAGTTAATTGTGAGATAGCCAAAAGTTCCACCACCAAATACACGACCCACAGCGATAAACGGGTGATGGTCGAGGGCAAATCGTTAGGCGCATTAACAATCGAATCTTCTTCTTTTCAAACAGGAACAAAGTTTCGAGCCTCAATTACCACTCCTCTTGGTTCTTCTGTTATGGCAACAACGCCTAGGGGCAATAGTATTAAAATTGGTGAAGTCAAAAACGGTGCTTATCCTCAAGTATCTTGGAAAGGAGAAAAGACCACAATTAAATTAGATTGGCAGTGGATGGGGGATAAAAGAAGACCAGTAGCATTACTAAATGGTAAACGATTAGGTGTTCTGGACAAAAAAAGTGCTGAAGCAGTAGAAGCAAAAGGATTAATCACTAAACGTCAGGTTTTGCCAGTAACTCTAGTTCGCTCACCAGCTAAAGCAGTTAATCTCAAAGTCGATCTTAATACAGTAGTTTATCCCTGGCAGCAGCAGTTAGATAACAAGGTCGAACCTATAGCCACAGCTACAGCTAAACCTACACCTGCACCTAAAGTTGTTACCAAACCTCCCGTAGAACAATCAAGGGCTTCAATTGTTGCCCCCATAGTTAATGATTTCCTCCGAGTTAAGAACAGCGAGGAGTACGAGGGCAAAAAATATAACGCTGCTTGGAAAAATAATATCTTAATCCTTTCCACCACCGATGGTTCAACTTTACTAGAAGCCCAGAAAATCAATGGTCAGTGGCAATCCAAACCCGATAACCTGACCCAGCAAGACGTTGAATTCTTCCAGGGCTTAAAACCGAAGATTGCCGAACAATTAGCCGAAAAAGAAGCCAGACAACAAGTTTTTCGGCAGGAGTACGATCAGTTAAGAAGCCAAGTTCAATCAGACCCTAAGTTCAAGAACGAATCCCCTGAGAAAGTTGATATGGTCGTGGCAATGTTCGTCATTGACAACGAGAATAATCCTAAAAATCGACTTCATCGCGTAGCTGAGGTTTTATCTCAGAGCGATACAGTACTAGAATTGAAAAAATCCTTGCAAATGTCAGATTATCTGGCAACAGCCCGTGAATATGTTACAGACAAATTTGAGTCGGCTCTCCAGGTTAGAAAAACTCTTGGTTTAGAACGGCGAAGGAGCTTTGATTTGAGTCTCTAAATTACTTCGGAGAAATTCTGCCACTGAGTTAAAAACTCTTTTAGATGAAATTCGTCAGTATTATCGAGCAAAAGCTTCTCAACTAATTGTTGCTCAAATGAATATTGATCTGCATCAAAAATGCCAGCAAAATAACAGCAACGGAGGAAAACCAAGTAAGTAGTAAGGGCATCACATTCGTTGTAATTGATAATATCTTGGTACTTACCCTCAAGCCACATCTGGGCAACATCATCGCCTGTGCCGTTGATTTTACTGGGAATTCCACAGGCTAAGGCTAATTCATGAAGAGAGGGCATGGCTTTCCCCCAAGCTCCTAGTACATCGCTCAAATCTATGTGTCCGCTTTCCCTGGCAAAATAATCCAGACCTTCCCAGGGTTTATTGGGTCTACGGCAAAACCCTGGAGCAGTAACGCCCTTGATAACTCCTCGTTGGAGCAAGATTTTCATATCGGAGACAGAAGACTTGAAACCGACCAATAAAGGCTTTTCTTTGCCAATTTCTTCCAGGAAATCTCCGATGATGGTAGCTTCATCGTCGTCGGGAAACTGAGGAAAAGTTTTAAGCTCAACAGTGACGTTCCCTTCATCATCAACGTTTCTAGTAATGGCACAGAAAGAGACAACCCGCGACAAAGTTAATTTGAGAAATGGGTGAGGACTATCCTCGTCTGCCCCAGCAGCATTCCACATTTCTTTAAAAACTTCTTCTTCGCTAGTTTCCTGGGGCAAATCGTAGAGTCTTTTGCCCAGTGAAGCATCGGGAATCCACTCGCCATCTATTGCCCAGATTGAACTGGGTAATGTTTTGAATTTGAACATGGTTACATTTTTTGATTAACTACAGTTATTGTCTGTGACAAAAAAGCCAAAGTAACAATTAATAATTCCTAGGTAGAACTAGCAGAAAAAACTGGTTCATTCCTAACTTCGATTTCAAATTTGAATTCTTCACCATCTTGATCGACCAAAATTAAAATGGGGAATACCCCATTTCTTTCCCAACCATCATGATTATAAAAATCATCTTCTGCTGCTACTACTGCTGCGTCTTGAGGATGAAAATAATCACCTTTCAATTCAATACTATTCTCTTTTTTATTTTCCCCTTTCCAATAATATTTATATTTCATTTTTTTCTTTGTTGAAATAAATGTCGATCACGGTTTCCCAGACAATTAAAAATCAATAAAACCAGAAAATTCTCGATGCAACATAATCCTCTGGTGAGGGATAAATCTCAAATTTTAGTCCCTCCCCTTCCTCCAGTTCAATCGCAACAGAAATACTTTGAGTATCACCATTGGCAATATCTTCGTTAAGCTCAAACTCTTCTCCTCTATCGGTTACAGCTTTGAGCTTGTAGGTTGGAGGCATATTAGCCTGGAGATATCGCATCAGGGTAATTTCCCAGACTCTCTCGCCGTCGCGTGATTCAATTATTAAATAATATCTTTCTCCAGCAATAGTAATTCTCTCTTTCCAGGGCTTAGTATTTCGTACCATCTTGCCCAGAGTCTCGTCATACCGAAGATATCTAATGACCACATTGTTATCATCTTCGGCAATAGGAACTGGATAATATTTAGAGGTTATATCATTGATTTGCTTTAATTGCTCGTTTTCATCCAGAGGTACAATTCTAGAAGTCAGAGAGTCTAAATATGTTTCTGAATTATTAACTTCTTCGGCTGCTAAACTATCTTCCGCTTCTACAACTTTATGAGATTTATTGAGTTGGGCAAGCAATTCATTATTGACTGTTAACAATTCAGAGTAATGCTGTTTTATTTCTGAATTTTCAAGACGTAACTCTTCAATGGTCTTGACCAATTCAGAGTTTTTATAGATCAGTGATTTATTTCTTTGCTCTAACTCTGATTTACTAAGACAATTCCGTGATTTTCTTCTGAAGCGTTCTAACATCTTGTCTATCTCCAAAATAACTAATATTTGAAACTTTGTAGCGTAGCAATAGTTATCGTCTAAACAATGCCAGGAATGACAATCAAAGCTCTAGCAAATTTTGATTGTATCTCGATAAATACGAGAAGAAATCTTGATTTATGTAGCTGACTAAATTATAGACTAATTATTAGATAATTACTATTGATAATTATAACAATAATTAGCCTATAAATGATAGAAAATAATGACAGTATTACTAATCAAGAACTTCCTTTAAAAATGAAGGCAAAGGAGCATCGTCATCAGATAAAGCACAAGCTAATTCGGTTAATTGTTTAACTTGATGACGAAGATATTGATTATAGGTAAGAGCTTTGATATGTTGCTTTCTTAAGTCATCATATTCAGCTTGAAGTCTGCCTAAACTGGGGGGAGGAATCGGAGGTAAAGAAGGTGATTTCTTCTGTGCTTCCAATTTTTTATACTCTTGTACAAGCTCTAAATAATCCTCGAAGTAAGTAATAGCTAATTCCTGGGCTTTTTCTGGGTTTTGCTCTAGGTAAAGTTTGAGGCGTTTAACTTCAAATTGAGATTCCAAAGATAAAGATTGATTATTCATTTTTTTAGGTACAATGTTCTTAGACAAAAGTTGATGGTGAACAAATGATTGAAAAATAGGGGGTCTTCAAAAAGCGATAACCTAATGGCTTCAACCATTAACTAAAGTAACAAGACCCCCTATTTTTTTATCTTCTCTGTGAGGGGAACAGACTCGTCTTTCTGCTTGGAAAAGAGATATATTCAGTCAGCTTAATTGAGGACTCCGTTTTAAAAACCGAGTCCCTTATAAGTCAACTGCTGTAGCTAAAAGTCTGCCTTTCTTTTCCCAGTAGCTAAAGCTTGAATTACTGGTCAAAGCAAATCGATGTGATTATAATTCTTAGACTACATAAACAAGTCGTTTCTAGATTCCAAATAAGATTGCTGTAGAACTAAGAGCTGTTGATAAAGCTCATGGTATTCTTGGTAGTAACTCAATACCAACTCTGAAGCTTTCTGAGGATTATCTTTAACTAAACGACGCAATACTTCCATCTTGAACTGATGGGATAATGGTAATTTTTTGTAGTTCATTTCTACCACTCACTAACAAGAACATCAATAATCCCACTAAACCACCGCAATTGATATTTAGTGGAATTCCCATCACTCATTACCTTATATGTTGCCATTTCTAACTGAGAATATTGTTCACCTTTTTGAGTTGCTTGATAATAATCATGCACTATTTTTCCTGTGGATTTCTTGGTTCTTTTTATTGATACTTGAAATCCCAATTGAATCAACTTTTTGTTAACAGCTTGGGCTGAAATTTTATCCACTCTTAAACGTTTGGTTAATTCCTGACCCACCTCGGTTGGTGATAAAGCTTTTTCTGGCATAGGATTGGCACTGGCAATGGCTTTTTTCTGGGGTAATAATAATGGTTTAGCTTGAGGTTTGATTTGCATCACTGAGTCTAATTTGATCGATTGGATCAAGGGTGTAGAAACTCCTGCTTTCTCTGCCGAAGATGCAGCGAAGTCAGCGAAAAATGCTATATCTTCTAAACTTAATTCTGCTGGCTTTTCCTTCCAGCCTAATTCTTTCTGCACCCACACTCGAAACCCTATCGCCTCAGAACATAACAAAATTCTTTTAGCTTGCTCTGTTGTCTTGCGAGCATACATCGCATAATGATTGGCAATGCAGATGACTAGCAGATCAGGGAGCTTCCCTATAGCCCTGTAATCTATACCAGCAAAGCGTTTTAGCGGTTCTGAGACAGGTTTGCCTATAGCTAATTTTTCTAGTAATTCGTTAATGGATGACTGGGCAACTCCACATAGTCTAGCTGTTCCAGATTGGGTCGCATAAGCTTTTCCAGATTCATCAACCGATAATTCTCTTCGGATATTTTCTGGCAAGTGAAACATTGCTGACATGGTTTTTCTCCTTAATTAAATGCCCCACACAGAGCAAGTGCAGGGCGATAACATTGTTCAAATCTTAGAAAGGCACTACTTTTAACTCTTCGATTCGCTCCGCTAGCTGATAAGAATCTTCAGAGATAAAGAAGTCAAGAAAGTTGCTCTAAAAAGCGAGGTTCAAAAGTAACTTGAATAGCAGGGAATTGTTGCCCAACTTGTTCAGTAGTAATCA
>JASJCP010000193.1 GCA_030065935.1 Xenococcaceae cyanobacterium MO_167.B27 | reverse complement strand
AGCGGACGAGCGCGGTCTTGGACTCCCGCTTACAAGCTCTTGAAATGAATTCAAGAGACAGCGGATCGGCTTTCCCCCACTCGCTGTTCGTTCAAGAAACTGCCCTGTGATGGCGTTCTGTCGGGGGCTATTGCCTAGATAAGAGTCTAAAAGGGAATCCCTCGTGTCCCACGAGGGAGGTTCAATCTTCATCATTCATCCCTTAAGCATTTAGAACTCGAAGTTGTCGAGATTGTTTAGTTCAGTAGGAGTAACACCTAGAGCTAAGATGAATGATCTCGAATGACTAGAGCCATCATTTCCGTCTGGGTCAAATTTAATGATGCTAGAGTTGGCAAGGGAACGGAAACCAATATAACCATCTGCAATGGGGTCTGAACCTTTGTAACCAACACTGTTGAGTATTCCTGAGAAGTCAAAGACATCTTGACCTACTGTAAAATCAGTTACGATGTCTCCGCCATCTACAATACTGTTATATAGGATAGTATCTTCACCGCCTCCAGTGATGATAATGTCTCTTCCTCTACCACCATCAAAGATTTCGCTCTTGACACTACCTACTAGAATATTGCTTCTTCTGTCTCCACTGATTATAGGTCGTGAGATAGTAATACTTGCTAATAAGGGGTCATGATCGCTGGCTCTTTGTGGGGTGTCGGCAAACTCTGAGTTAACATGAACAATGTCAAATTCTGACCCCTCTAACAAGCTTTCACTAACTAGAATATGATCTAAAGATTGAGAATTACCTTGGAAGTTGAAGGTATAACGCTCGTTCTCAGGTAGGGTATTAGTTAGGTTGGTAAGGGGTGTATTCTGCTCAAGTTCTTGTACAGGAGAGACAAACTCAAACTCGTTGAAGTCACCTACAACTACAACGTTAGCGTTGGGGTCGTTAGTTAGAATATCGTTAACAAATCCTTGAACCTGCTCAGACTGGGCTTTCCGCTCATCTAGAGAACCGTTAACTGTTACCTCTTCTTGACGCTGATCAAAAGGTTGCTCAATACCTAGTATAGGTGCGCTACCACCCTTGGAGGAGAAGTGATTGTTGACTACTGTTACTTCCTCGTTGTTAAACTCGAAGGTAGCAACTAGAGGTAAACGCGCACCATTAAACGCTTCACCAGGAGCTTGACTACCAATGGTTTGTACTGAATCTTCAACTAAGCTGACTCGTTCGGGGTTGTAAAGGAAGGCAGTACGGATGTTTCCACCAGGTTGACCACCGCTAAGACCATCGGTGATGAAGGTATTATCGATAAATTCATAGGTAGGTCCCCCAGCAGCAGCGATCGCATTTACTAATTCTTGTAGGGTTGCATCAGCATCTGTTACCCCATCATTAAAAGAACCACTACTATCTTGAATTTCTTGTAAGCCAATAATATCAGGGGTATTAAGATTATTGATTATATCATCTGCGATCGCATCAAACCTTCCATTGGCAATATCAGTATCTCCATCATCTTCATTAGGATCGAGATTGAGAACGTTGTAACTAGCAACTGTTACTTTATCTGCTGCACCTTCAATAGTAGTAGTTTCTGCTTCGATGCTGGAGTTGGTAACAGTAAATGCTTCTGTGGGAATGATCTCAAAATTCCCGAAATTGTAGGAAATAACCCCTGTAACATCTCCTAACCGCGCTCCTGTGTTAACTTGGGGAATATCGAAATCAAAGACTCCAGAATCCGCATCTATTTGAATCTTCTCTGGGTTAAAGTCATCAGGGCTAATATTTAGTGTACCGCGAGTGCTGATTCCTGTAGCATCTGCACCATTATCAACAACTGCAAAAATCTCTCCAAAACGGGTTGTCCCACTAACAGTAACTAAATCTGACGCAGTTACTCGCATCCCTTCAGTTGATTCAAAAAAGTCAATTCCATCAGTAGTAGGATCAAAGCTACCAAAAGCATCATCATCAATATTTTCTGAAGGGGGTATTCTGCCACCATTGCCGATAATAATAGGAGCAGGAAGGTCAATACCAGTTGCTAAAACCTCAACGGTAGCATTAGTAATTTGGGTAGTTGGTAAATTGCGAGTACTTGTACCCCCTGGGAAAAATTCTGCAACTGTCCCTTCTACTGTTACAGAGTCTCCTACTAAAACATTAGGAGATGAACCAGTGAACACAAAAAGAGCATCAGAAGTAGCATCATTTCCGTCACCAGTGGGGTCTTGTAGATAAAAACCATTAGAATCAACTGCGGTAATAACACCAGTTGTGGTTACATTTTCCCCAGTGATAGTAAAAGTATTAGCTGGTAAGTTATCAAAATCTACTGTAACAAAAGGAGAAATCTGACTAGCACCTTGAATATCATAGATCGTTACTATCTCAGGCTCACTACCACCATCCTCTAAAGTACCACCAGGAGAACCAATATCACTACCACTATTACCAGCATTAGCAGCACTAGTATAAGCAGCACCACCAGCAGGAGTCACTACACCATCAGTACTTAATGCCCAATTACCTCCAACATTATTATCTGTGGTGAGGTCAGTCAAATAAATAGAAGCCAAACCATCATCAGCAACCCATTCCCCACTATCATCGTAGGCTACCGTGTCAATAGCATTGAGACTAGTTAGTTCATCACCACTGTAACTATCAAAGCTATCCCAAAGACTGACAGTATCACCACCATTATTTAATGACAAAGTATTCCAGTTAGTGACTGCGATCAAATTAATTCCTGTACCCCAAGCTGCTTCAAAGTCGCTAGCAGAAACATCATCGCTATTGTAAAGAATACCTGTTTCTCCTGGTGCAATAGAGCCAGTAGCAATATTAGAACTAGTCTGGAAAATATTATTACCATCATCTAGGACATAACCAGACAAATCTATTGTAGTTGTGCCAGAGTTATAAACTTCGATCCATTCCCAATCATCCTCAGCACTAGCAGGATTATACATAATCTCAGAGATGAGGAGAAAAGAAGCGTTATCAGTTAGCTGTTCCCCGTTAGGGAGAGAATTGGTAGTAAAAGTGTTATCTGATAACAAATTAAAATTCGGTTCGGTAATAATTGTTAAATTCATAAATTATCTCTCATTTAACTTCTTGTCCAAAGAAGTCCCCCACAAAGCGTGGCGGGATGAATTTGGACGCAGGATTTATTGGTTTACAGTTCAGATACAGAATCTTTATATAGCAAGGGTTTGAACTGTTTTAATAGGTAAATGGTCGTTGACCCGCCTTACTGTCTAAAAGACCTTACTCATCAATCGTTTCAGGGTGATTCAGTTCACGAGTAGCGTATGTACTAGCAGAGCTAAGGGAAGCCGAAAGCCAATGGATAAGTCTCTATGCTGGAGGACGCTAAGTAATAAAATCGAGCAAATGCTCGTCAACACCTAGGTCGGTAGATAAGCGACTCTTGTGAGCGTGAAGATGCTTTATAAGACCATGAGGTTATCCTTTGGGAGAAAGTAAATTGGCTGGGCAGACGAAGATGGAAGCTCCCGCAAAGCGCGGTGAGTAATTCACACACAGAAATAGCAGCCTATAGCTGCTGGTGTAGATTAAGTCATGTAGTGGAAAACAAAATTATTAGATACTTCAGTAAAACCATGTAACTAATGTCCCAGTTAGTTGTAAACAGAAGATAAATCTAAGATTAAGGAAACATTATTTCTTGATGGGAGAGTTTATTTGTCAAGGGCGGGGTTTCTTGTCTTCAACTAAGGCGATCGCAAAAAAAACCAAGCTTTTGTAGAGATAATGAGTCTTTTAAACTTTTTTTTGAGTTATACCACCATTTTTAGTCATAATTTATAATTAATATAATCTTTTTGTCATTATTTGTTTATATGCTTTTACTTGCTTTTTATAACTCTTTTTTTTGCCATAATGAAACAGCCCTACCCAGAATTGGGGGGGTAGCGCAAAAAATAAAATGATAAATTTAAGTGCAACTCGGTATAAGCTTAATTTTTTTTGTTAAGTCCATGTCAAAAAAGCAAATGTTGTCATCTGAAGTTTTAGCGGAAGCAGTAGGCACATTTGCCTTAGTCTTTGCTGGGACTGGAGCAGTAATGGTCAACGCCCTCAGCGATGGCGCGATTACCCACCTTGGAATCAGCTTCGTGTTTGGTGCTGTTGTAGCAGCCATGATCTATGCAACAGGACATATTAGTGGCGCACACTTCAATCCAGCAGTGACTCTAGGTTTCTGGAGTAGTGGGTTTCTGCCCAGGTACAAGGTGTTACCCTACATTCTCGGTCAATTGGGGGGTGCTATTGCAGCGTCGTTTTTGCTGCTGATTACTCTTGGTAATGTTGCGGAGCTAGGAGCAACTCTGCCTTTAAATGGCAACTGGTTTCAGTCTTTGGTTCTGGAAACTATCCTGACATTTATCTTAATGTTTGTCATCCTGGGTTCGGGGTTAGACCGCAGGGCTCCTATAGGCTTTGCTGGAATTGCCATTGGTCTGACGGTCGGGCTAGAGGCAGCTTTCATGGGTCCTATTACTGGAGCTAGCATGAATCCTGCACGCTCTCTAGCACCCGCCCTGGTTGGTAATCTCTGGCAACACCAGTGGTTGTATGTTGTAGGACCAATTTTAGGGGCGCAGTTAGCAGTCTGGATATACCGCTATCTATCCCACAATTTTCACGATTTCAATAACCATTAATCAACACTAATATCAAATCACTTTAACTATGCAATACATCAATCACCGTGTCTCCCCGTCCCCGAGTCCCCCCGTCAATCATCTGTAGCAAGCTTAAAGGGAAATCATATAAGTAGGGGGATGCTTGTAGTGTATCTAATAGGAATATTGTTATCTTCCTTCTGCTGTATCCAGATTATATTAAAATACAAAAAATTAATATTTTATCCACTCTTGCTGGAAATACAATCCTCAATGAAAACTACAGAATCACAAGCAGAAAAAAACTCCGATGTATTGCCATTATCTGAAAATATTAGCAATAAAATAAAAGTCACCAGAGCTAAAAAAATTGAAATAATTTTAGAAAGAGCTATATTTTCGGCTCGATGGTTATTGATGCCATTTTATGTATGTTGTGTATTATTAATAGTTATACTTGTCATCAAGTTTACTCAAGATTTCTGTTTTAAAATTATTCCTTTAGCATTTGTTGAAATTGAAAACAGCGAGATTATTTTATCAATTTTAGAGTTAATCGATTTACTGCTTGTGGCTAATTTATTAATAATTATTATTTTTAGTGGCTATGAAAATTTCGTTTCAAAATTCGATCTAGAAGACAATGCTGATCGACCTGAATGGATGTCTAATATTAGTTATTCTAATTTGAAACTTAAGCTGATGGGTGCTTTAGTAACTATATCCGCAATAGATTTATTAGGTTCATTTATTAAGGTTGCTGAAATTAGCCAAAGGGTTTTAATTTGGCAAGTGAGCATACACTTTACTTTTGTTATTTCTGGTTTACTTTTTGCTTGGATGGATAACATTAGTGAAAAAACCTGACGCAATGGTTAGGAGGAAATGATTATAGATCTATCAAAGGATAAATTATGAGGGATGAGGGGTGAGAATGGGGAGACTAGGGGACTGGGGAGAAATAATACTTATTACTTATTACTTATTACTTATTACTTTCTTCTGAGTCCCTCATCCTTGATGCCTCATCCTTTATTCTACTGAGCAGCAGTTATTTGTTCAAACATTTGAGCAATTTCAGGATTATAAATCCGCATATAATTCCAATAGTTTTCAAACACAGATTCTACGTAACCTTTAGTTTCCCGAAATGGGATTTGCTCAACAAATTCATCGAAGTCGTTTAAACCATAACGGGATATCCATTTGGCTACATTATTCGGTCCTGCATTGTAACTAGCTATTGCCAGCATGGAATTATTGTTATATCTATTGTGAGTGTAATCTAGATAATAAGTTCCAATATTGATATTATCTTCAGGGTTGGTTAAAGAATAGTTAGCAAGTCCAATATTTTTGGCAGCAGTTTTACCTGTAGCTGGCATTACTTGCATCAATCCTAATGCACCAGCAGAAGAGCGAATTTCTTTTTCAAAACGAGATTCTTGGCGAATTAAAGATGTTACTAAAAGGGGATTTAATTGGCGATATTCTGACCATTTGAAAATGCTATCTTCATAAGGAATGGGGAATAGAGATTGCCAATACTCAGGAGTTTGTCTTAAAGCTTGCCATTGTTGTCGATCTTCAGGACTAGTTCTTCGTTCGAGATGCCAAATTTTATTAATACCTCGTAGATTTTGTCCTCGATAAAGTTTCATCAAGCCGTAAGTAAATTGTTCATTGACTGTTAACTGTTCCTTATTAGCTATTTCTACTTGAAATTGTCCCCAAGCTTCTGCTTTTAAACCCAGTTGATAGAGTTCTTTAAATACTTGTGAACCTGCTGGAGGAATAAAATTAGTTTTAGAGATTACTTGGGGTTGAATATCACGCACATTGGTAAAATCTCCTACATCCCAACCCAGTGCAACTGCGGAACGCCAGGCATAATAAGAGTGGGGAAAACCCCCTAAAGTGGCTTGAAAAGCTTTAGTTGCATCTTCTTCGCGCCCTAGTTTTCCCGCCCATTTACCAATCCAGAAACTAGCTTTAGGGGCTAGGGAATTATTAGGATTATTCACAACTATGGGTTGCGCCCATTGCCAAGCCTTTACTAAGTTGCCTTTTTTGGCTTCTTTTCTCGCCATACTCCAACGATATTCTGCTGCTGCATCGGAATCCTTGTATTGAGTTAGGAGGATTTCTTTAGTTTGACTAGCATAAACAGGGCTATTGAGGGCTTTAAGAATACCGGCTTTTTCTAGTAAGGCTTCGTCTGCTTCTTGGGGAAAATTAGCAATGACTCGATTTAAGTAGGTTAATGCTTGTCTTTTGTTAACAATACTCGCTAAACGCCTTAATCCTAGACCTGTTTCTTCTGCATTAGGATATTGCTGGAGTAGTTGTAAATAGAATTTTTTGGCGGTTTGTTGGCTCTTAGCAAGATGATAACCTCTACCAGCCCGATATAGGTTGCGAGGGGTACGGGGTGCTTTGGCGTAGGCTCTTCCTGCTTTACCATAGTCCCATTTTTTCCAATAACTATCACCGATCGCCTCCCAGTTGTCAGGAGTGAGTACATTGCTGTATTCTGATACTAGGCGATCGCGTATCTGATCTACTCCTTGGTCATCGGGAGCATATTTAACCAACAAGTTCATTAAGCGGGGTTGGTTAGGATTCTTTGTTAATGATTCCCGAATTAGTTGATGGGTACGAGGATGATGGGGAAATTGCTCAATTGCTTGCTCCCAGTATGTAGGATTGGTTTTTCCCAGTAAATATAAAGCTTCTGCTACTGCTGGAGAGTCGGGATACTTGGTGATCAGTTGTTTCCAGGTTTGTTCCGCTTTGGGGTTTTCTTTAGCTAGTTGGTAGGCTTGTCCTTTTTTGAACAAGATATAAGGAGCAAGAAGGGGGTAAGTTTGTTCTAAGTTTTCTAACTGTTCTAAAGCTTGTTGACCTTGATTTTGTTGAATTAGGTTAGATGCTGAAACTAGAATAGCTCTATTTTCTGTTTCAGAGCGATCGACTGCTAAAACAGCAGGAGCAGTGGCAAAAATCTGCTGAGGAGGAAACCACTCAGTAGTATCTTTCTCTGTGGAAGATTTTATTAAGTAACTGCAAGATGTAAGGGTGAGAGTAGAGAGGAATCCTATACCAAGGGCTAGGGAAGTTTTACTATTTAATAATTTCTGCATCACAATTGACTTACTAAGGCTAAGAATAAGAAATTATACTTATTATTCCCACTTTAACTTTTTTCTTACACTCCTAACACTTACGATAAATCAACGACATCTATTGCAACAATCAAGGTACTAATAGTCAGTTGCATTGCATCTAGGGCGCGTCCAATCACCTTTATGTTTGATGAATTGAAAAGTTAAATTTATTTCAAAGCCAACAGCAGCACTAATGATCGAGTTAGGGTTTTGGTAGGCAAGAAATTTTTAGATGAAGTATTTTATTTTGTGGTAAATTTTGCCCACCTTAAAATACGGCGATCGCTCTTTCTTGTCAAAGCACTTTCAAGTTTTGTATCTTGTAACTTGGATAATCAAATATTCTACAGGATTGACATTTCTAGCAACCCTTCTGCCTTAAGTAGAGAGCATTTATGTATAGCATCAAAAAATATCCCTCGTTTTTTAACAAATATAAAAACCTTGTCACAGTCAGGATTCTCGGTTGTCTTGACCGTTGTCATATTATTTGTAATTGGTTTACTTGATGCTGTTACTATATCTTATGGGTATAACAATTGCTAAAAAAATAGATTCAATATTATAAAAAAAACATACTATAGAAATGATTATTTATTTTACTGTCATTTGGGACAAAATAGCAGTTAATTATACTGATTTTGGTTGTAAGCTAAAGAGCAAATTTCACTATCCTAGTTTTGAGATTGGTGAAATAATACTCAACCCTCTAGCTGACTTCAAATTAATAGCTAAAAAATATCACCCTGATGTGTATAAAGGCAAAATGCCCAAAGATGAAGTAAACCATTTATTTATTGAGTTATTACATCAGTACAAACTTTTTAAGACAGAGCATGAAACTATAGGAAAGTCCTTACCCAATAGCTATCAAGACTATGTTTTAGATGTTACCAAAAAAACACTATACTCTGAGTGTAAAGGTAGAAGTAGAATTGAGCAGTGGCTTGAAGCTTGCAGACAGGATTATGAAAGTCTCACTGCAACAAATATTGAGTATAGGGAAGAGGAAGAGTTTGAGTTGTTCTAGTTAAGTAGGTTAAGTAGGTGAAAAGCGGACATTAATTTGTAACTTTTTCGTTGACAAACATACTGTCTAAATCTACCTCCTAATTTGTCTAGCGGGACTTAAACAATTTTTAAGCCCACACAAATTCTCAACTGGCTTTATAAACAGTAAATACATCTCTATTATGTTTTAACCATGAGACAAAACGATAAGACATAATGGTACGAAATGCTGACCTTCGCTTCACGAAAAGTATTCCAAGGTTTATTAGTGGGACTTAGACAAAAAAAATAATAAGAAAACAGCTTCAAACCCAGACAGGGCAATAGATATACACCAAACACCAAAAAAAATACGCTCTACCCAAGTAGATCAAGAAATTTATCAAATAAAAGTAAAAGTATTGCTGTATACAAGTTAGAGGCTATTTTTGACCTAAAAATGTCTAAGTCCCGTTAGTTTTTTAATGACTTGCTCTGCAATAATCAGTAGTAATACCTAGGTTAAATCTGGCAAAAACTCCATTAATCCAAAGAAGTTTAGATAAATAGTTCATGAGTTCTATAATTAAAACCCTCAAAAATAGCTTATCGACTCAAATCTTAGTAGGATTAATTCTGGGCATTACAGTTGGTCTATTTTTTGGGGAAATGGCGAGTGTATTCGCCTTTTTAGGAGATATTTTCCTGCGTTTGTTCCAAATGCCTGTTATTCCCTACATTATTGTTTCCCTCATTGGCAGTTTGGGACGACTAAATTATCAAGATGCGAAATCGATCTTTATCAAAGGTGGAATTGTTATTCTGGTTTTTTGGTCAATTACGCTATTTATAGTGGCATTATTTCCTTTGGGCTTTCCCAATTGGCAGTCTTCTGCTTTTTTTAGTACTTCTCTTTTAGAAGAAAGCAAATCTCTCAATTTACTAGAGTTATTTATTCCCCTCAATCCCTTTAATTCGATGGCAAATACCATCATTCCTTCTCTAGTGCTGTTTTGTATTGCAACTGGGTTAGCGTTAATTACAGTGGACCATAAGCAGGAATTACTTAAAGGATTAGACAGTTTAACCGATGCCTTACTTAAAATTACTCAATTTGTTGCTAAACTAACACCTTTGGGAGTTTTTGCCATTGCTGCTAATGCAGCAGGAACCTTACCATTAGAGGCTTTTCAACGATTACAAGTTTATATTATTATTCAAGCTGCGATCGCACTTATTCTAAGTTTTTGGGTTTTGCCAGGGTTAATTGCTGTCTTAACACCCCTAAAATATAAAGACATTATCACGGCTTATCGAATTCCCTTAGTCACTGCCTTTGCTACTGCTAACTTATTAATAGTCTTACCTTTAATTATCAATCGCAGTCGAGAATTATTACTGACTTTAGATAATTCTGCTGATAAAAATAGCTTAAATATTGACGCTCCTTTAGAAGTTTTGGTTCCAGTTTCTTTTACTTTTCCAAGCATGGGAAAACTGCTGTCTTTAGCTTTTGTTCCCTTTGCTGCTTGGTATGGAGGCAACTCTTTTCCAATTTCTCAATATCCTACATTTATTCTGGCAGGATTAGCCAGCTTTTTTGGGGATGGAATTACGGCAATGCGTTTTTTACTAAATTTGCTCGGAATTCCCACTGATATGCTGCAAATTTATATTACTCTTGATCAAGTTTCTGTAGGAAGGTTTGGGACTTTGCTGGCGGGAATGAATACCATTGGGTTAGCCTTACTTGCTACCTGTGCCATTAATGGTTTAATTACGATTCGTCGCCGAAAAATCATCCGATTTGGACTTTTTAGCCTAATAGCCGTTATTGTAACTTTGGGTTCTGTTCATAGCTTCTTTACTTATGGGGTAGGCAGCAAATACACTCAAGATCAGAAATTGACCCAATTGAGACTATTAAGAGTACAAACTCCCAGTGAAGCGGTTAAGGTATTTACTACACCACCACCAGCTTTGACACTTAATCCTGACCAAAACCGTTTAGCTCAAATTCGAGAGCGTAAATATATTAGAGTTTGTTACGAATTGAATTATCCCTCATCCTACTTTAACTCTCAAGATCCTCCAGAATTAGTGGGATTCAATATTGAAATGTCCCATATATTAGCTCAAGATTTAGGACTTGGTCTAGAATTAGTGCCTTTAAATAAGGACTTTAATAATCGAAATATAAGCCAAATTGCAGATTCACTTAATCAAGGTTACTGTGATATCAATATGTCAACCCTCACACTCACCCCACAGCTTACAGAAATCATTGATTTTTCTATTCCTTTTAACAATTATACTTTAGCTTTTCTAGTGCAAGATCGACTTCGAGAGCAATTTAGTCAATGGAGCAATCTACAGAGTTTGCCATCGTTAAAAATTGGTATTACAATATCTATTCCTTACTATAAAGCGAAACTCAAAGGATTATTACCTAATGCAGAATTAATTGAAGTTGATTCTTATGAAGAATTTTTTAATTCGGAAAATTCCCCTGTTGATATTATGGTGACTAGTGCTGAAAGTGGTGCTGCTTGGACACTACTATACCCTGATTATACAATTGGGATTCCTAAGCCAATTCTGGCAGTTCCTGTCGCTTATAGCTTACCTTATGGAGAAAGATCTTTAGTAAATCTGGTTAATGCTTGGTTACAACTTAAGGAGCAAGATGGAACGATTCAATCTTTATATAATTATTGGATACAAGGGCAAACTAGTGCAGTTGAGCCACCACGTTGGTCAATTATTCGAGATGTTTTAGGTTGGGTCAAATAATAACTTGGCAGACGGTTACACCCCAACGGGCGGAGCTTTAGTCTAGGCTTATTTTTTCTGGACACGCCCTAGACTAACCTTGTCAGAATATCTAGTTTTTGGGCATTCGCCTTTTTAAACTTCTAATCAATTCTCTAATTACATCGGTTTGAGTTCTATCGGTTAACAAACAATACTGGTCTAATAGTTCCTTCTCTTTAGTTTCTAATCTAATGCTGATTTGAGTTTTAGCCATTGATAATAATAGCAATATAATATACAAGATTAGTATGTCATATTTAGCTTACAAGACCAAACTCAAACTAAATAACCAGCAAAAAACGCGTTCTGTGTCAACACCGCGAGCCTTACGGCAGTCGCTTGCGCGTGTGGATATGCTCTCTAGCCGAGAGCATCCCTCGCGGTCAATCTGCTGGCTATGGTCGATGGCTATGGAATTGGGCATTAGACTTTAAGCAAAAAGCCTATAACGAAGATATTAAGCTGACCAAGTCTCAGCTAAGGAAATATTACAGGTAACATTCAACAAGATATTCTTTACGGTAATTCGTTTTACAGTTTTATTTCAAGTAGTAATATATTAAAGGAATTGAATTTTGGCGTTCTCTACATATTCATTCGATCTTAAAGAAGGACTACAAAAAATCATGACCCTTGTGAGCATGGGTTCAAGCCCCGTCGTTTACGACGACCTAATCATTTTCAGAGTTAACATGACTAAACATGATACAATTTAGTCATGTTAACTCGCACTTACGAATTCAAGCTTAAACCCACTACGGAACAAGTCTCAATTTTTGAGTCTTGGTTAATTGCTTGTCGCAAAGTTTATAACTATGCGCTGGCAGAAAGAAAGGCATGGGTGAATTCAAGAAAGTGCGAGATTAATGCTTGTAGCTTAGAAAAAG
>JASJCP010000192.1 GCA_030065935.1 Xenococcaceae cyanobacterium MO_167.B27 | reverse complement strand
GGGGTATGTATTCACTCCTGTGGTTTGGAGGGTAGGAATTTAACCTACAAGATACAGAGTTTAATAAAAAGGTTTTTACCCTTTTTATTCTTCCGTCCCGTAATATAAATTACTTTGGGAAGAACAAGTCGCACCGTTTTACCGCTTTTAGTATTGTACTACAAAAGTATAGATAAGAATAGAAAAACCTTGACTGGATTTCATCCCATCGGTAAACCGAGGGTCTTCATCCAGAAGAAAGATAAATTTTTTCCAATTATATACTAGAAGTTAACAGGACTTTAAACTCGATCAAGATTCAGATATATTTAAAAAACTAAAGTTAAAACAGATTCCTATTGAAAGGATTGGTATCCAAGGTTTAAAACTGTAACTTTTGTGATAAATACCAGTATATTGTTGATAAAAAGTTTAAATTTCTTTAACTTGGATGAAAACTCCTGTTGCCTTGCTGATTTTCAATCGACCAGATACAACCGAGAAAGTATTTGAAGCTATCCGTCAAGCAAAACCACCTAAACTCCTAGTAGTTGCAGATGGACCGCGAAGCGATCGCCCTGATGAAGCAGAAAAATGTGAAGCTACTCGTGCCATAATCGATCGCGTTGATTGGGAATGTGAAGTATTGACTAATTATTCTGAGGTAAATAAGGGATGTAAGCTGAGAGTTTCTAGCGGATTAGATTGGGTATTTAATAATGTTGAAGAAGCAATTATTCTTGAAGATGATTGCTTAGCGCACCCCACATTTTTTCGTTTCTGTGAAGAGTTGCTTGATTATTATAGAAATGATACTCGCATCATGCATATTAATGGTAACAACCACGGTATTTCAGGTACAATTGCTGGTGAAAGTTATCATTTTTCTAAATTGACAAGTGTATGGGGTTGGGCAAGTTGGAGGAGAGCTTGGCAATACTATGATGTTAAGATTAGTTTCTGGACCGATCTAGTTAATCGAAAAAAATTTTTTCAGGATCATTTTAAATCTAGAAAAGAATTTAAGCTGAGAAGCAAAATTTGGAATAATGTATATACTGGGAAAATAGACACTTGGGACTATCAATGGTACCTAAGCTGTATCTGTCAGAGTGGTCTAGCTATTATGCCTAATCAAAACCTCATCAGTAATATAGGATTTGATCTGGATGCTACTCATACAGCAGATAAAAGAAATAGATTTGCTAACCTACCAACTCAGACAATGCAATTTCCCCTGATTCACCCGAAGTTCATGCTGGTAGATACTGAGGCAGATGAGCTCTATTTTAATCAGGTATACAGAAAAGTATTTATGGAGAACATAAGTAGAAAATTGATTAAATCAATTAAACCTAAGTAATATATAAAATAATTGGCAATCTTATTAGGAAAGTAAATATATCAATGACAAAAGTATTGAATACAGAAAAAGCCAAAGCATCTTTTGAAAAAGAAGGATACATTATAATTAGTTCTGTATTTAACCCTGAATGGCTTAGTTCAATCAGAAAAATATGCGATGAAATAATAGCTTGTGCGGAGATTAACAACAGGGATATATTTTCCAATTACTACTTAAAACATAGAGCAGATCAAGGAGTTCTTTATGACTTGTATCAGAGGGTTCCTGAGTTTTCCCAGCTAGCCAGAAATCAAAAACTGATAGAAATCTTATCCAATATTTATTCGCCTAATTTCTTTTTATATGAAAATAGCTTAGTTTATAAGCCAAAAGGAGGAGCAAATGCAGTTCCTTGGCATCAGGATTTTATTAATCGACCAAACGAACCAATAAAAGCAATAGCTTGGATTGCCATTGATAATGTTACTCAAGAAAATGGCTGTATGTATGCTATACCTGAAAGTCACAAGCTAGGGTTTTTACCTTATTTTACCCTCAAGGGAGAGACACACCACACTCGCATAAATATGTCAAGGGTTGATGAGTCCAAGGCGGTTCCTCTGGAGATGAAAGCAGGAGATGTCTTGATTTTTAATCAACTTTTAATACACTGCTCAAAAGAAGTCCATACTGACCTACCACGCAGAGCCTATCGCGCTGCTTATCAAAACTTTGAAAAATCTTTTACTCCTAGAGGAACTCCGATAGTCATCAGTCTCAAGGATAAAAGCATACTGAGTGAAGTACATAACTATGAAGAGCTTGAGAATAAAAGTATTCTGCGTAGGGGAGTCAGAAAAATTGGCAGGATTATGGCAAATTTTTAACAGACAAATAAAACAATAGCTATGCAATTAATTACCTCCCTCCAAACAGTCCTACAAAATCTCTACATTACTACCCAGCCAAAGCCCTGGCAACCTAAAAAGCCTACAGTAATTCAGTTTCCAGTCAATGATATTTGTAACGCTAGATGTCAAATGTGCAACATCTGGAAGCAGAAGTTTGACTATCAAATTACTTCCCCTGAATTAGCAAAGGCTCTCTCAAATCCCCTTTTTTCTGAAGTCAGGGCTGTAGGAGTTAATGGCGGTGAACCAACTCTTCGCAAAGACTTGGCAGAAATTGTAGATGTTTTGTTTACAAAATTACCGAAACTCTCAGGTATTAGTCTAATTACCAACTCTCTTAACAGTAGCCTAGTCATAGAACGGATAACAGAGATTGGTAAAGTAATTAAATCTCATTCTGGTGGTTTAGACGTGATGGTGTCTCTAGATGGCTTTGGTAAAGTACACGATCAAGTACGTGGTCGCAAAGGAAACTTTGACAATGCAGTTAAGGTAATTGATTTTATTCAAAATTCTGAGTGGGTTGATAGTTATAGATTAGGCTGTACAGTTATTAAGGAAAATGTCTATGGTCTAGAGGATTTATGGGAATTTGCTCTCAGTAAAAATATATATATTAAATATAGATTAGGAATACCACATCAGCGCCTTTATTCTCAAGATGTTGTCGCTCCTTTCGATCTTACTTTTGAAGAAAAGTACCACTTTGCTGTTTTTCTAGAGAATCTAATTAGATATTACGAAAAGTCAGAACAGCAGCAATTTTTTTATCGGTCTTTAATCGATCAATTGATGTATCAAAAGCCTCGCGCAGCAGGATGTGACTGGCAACACCGAGGCGTTACCCTCTCAGCTAGAGGAGAACTTTTGTATTGTGCAGTAGAAAGTAAAACTCTAGGTTCTGCTGTGTCTGAGGATGCTGAGCAATTGTATTTCGGCAATCAACAACATTTAGCTGATATAGTTAAAAACAAATGCGATCGCTGCGCCCACGATTATGTGGGTCTTCCACCAACTAAGATTTTATTAAAAACCTATATAAAAAGAGCTTTAAATAAATTAGGCATTTCTCCTGAAAAGGTAAAGAAGATAAAAATTTTAAAACCAGTAAAGCTACTCAAACAGCAAATAGACTTTACCAGACGAATGACCTCATACGGGGTCAATCTAGACCATCTCAATAACCCTCAACCTGCTACTGGGTTTCCTAAAAATTCTACTGGCAAGCGTAAAGTCCTGATTTGTGGCTGGTATGGTACAGAAACTTTAGGAGATAAAGCAATTTTGGGAGGCGTGGTTAACTCTCTCCAAGCTTGCTTAGGAGACATAGAACTACATTTAGCCTCTCTAGAGTTGTATATATCTAAGATAACCGTTCGGCAAATGCCTGAGTTACAAGGATGTAAGTTACACTCTATTGTCGATGCGGTGGGAATTGCTGGCTCAATGGATTTAGTCGTTTTTGGTGGTGGTCCTCTGATGGCTATTTCTTCACTGGCAGAGATGATTGCTATCTTTCAAACAGCAGCAGAGGCACAAGTTCCTACTTTAATCGCTGGGTGTGGGGTGGGTCCTTTAGGTGCTTCCTACCTTAATGATGCTATTAAATATCTTCTGCTACACGCTTCTGGTCGAATTTATCGAGATCAGAAATCGCTACAAATTGCACAAAAGCTTGGTATAGATACAAAGCTAGACCAAGTAGCAGAAGATCCAGCTTTTACTTGGTTACAAACTTGTACATATACTAAAGACCTTTCTCCGAGTCGAAGCAACGTCTTAGAACGTCCAACACTGTTATTGGGTTTGAGAGATTGGCCTTATCGAGAATATGCTCATCAGCTAAGTATGGCTGAAGGGGAACGGATAAAGGTTCAGTTTGAAACAGAGATAGTCGAAGCAGTTGAGCAATTACTGAGTAAGCATCCCAATCTAAAAATTATCCTCTTTCCCATGTGTACTAATCATATAGGTAACGATGACAGATGGTTTTACCGTAGGTTGTTTAGAAACTACCCCCAGATATATGATGCTCTTGATTTAAGTTACTTAGGAGCAGAAATAACTCCTATCGAAGCAGCAAAAGTTTTTCAATCTGCTTCGATCGCTCTAGTGATGAGATTTCACTCCCTGGTATTTGCTCTTTCTACTAATTTGCCTGTTATAGCCATAGATTACACCCTAGGCAAGGGAAAGGTTAAATCTTTAGCAGAGAAATATCAAGTACCACATAAGAGCCTAGACTCAATTACTGCCGAATTCATAGTTTCTTCCCTGTCTGAACTGTTAGAAGGCAACAAACACGACTTTAATTATTCTGTCCCCAAGCAAGATTTGAATTTCTCCAAGGCAGTCAGTCAATTCATTCAATCCCTGGAGCAATGATTAAAGCTATTCTAATCAATACCGACGATACTCGTGGAGGAGCAGCAAGAGCAGCTTATAGACTACATCAAGGACTACACAAAATGGGTGTCGATTCTTAGATTTTGGTCCAGGACAAAACAAGTGACCATCGCACTGTAATTAGTCCACAAACAAAGCTGGAAAATTGTCTGGACGCTCCATGATATGTGGGCATTTACGGGAGGCTGCCATTACAGTGGAAAATGCGATCGCTATGTTAAGAAATTATTCCCAATCTTGGCTAGTATCACAGATAAAATTATCTGCGATCGCGTCCTCAAACTTATATGGACATTTTTCAGGAAAAGTTTTCAATGGCAAGTTGGTTTCTCGTAAAGCCAAATCAACCCCTGCTTCAAAGCCATCCTCTAAAGCGTCAGCTATGCGAGACTTTAAGCTAGGATTGCGATGAAAATGGCGATTAATTGCCCTACGTTGTTCTCTGATAGTCAGAAACCAACTGCGAGAACGTTTTTCTGGCTGATATTCCCACTTGAGGAGATGTCCTAACAAAACAGTCAGACGACTGACTAATTCTCGGTATTCCTGTCTCCCCAAGGCTTGTAATTCCTCCTGTAAGTTGTGCCAATCTAATTCTGATACTTGTTTTTTTGCCAGTGCCTGTACTTGCCACTGAGTCCAGCCATAAAAATCTTGTTCGTATTGTGGAGTCCTTTCAGAATTCATCTTCTTCTCTCAAGGAGACCCTCACGTCCCGATTTGGGGAGGAATTGAGAGTCAGGGTTTACAAAAAAGTGCAGGTTTTTTGGTTGGAAACCTAGCTTTAAAACCTCCCATTTCTAGGGTAATGTTTGCCTCGTCAAAGTTAACGGTCGGTACTATCCAAGCAGCACTGCCTTAACCCGTTTAAAGCTGTTTAACTACTTGGTTCTAGAGCATGGAGCTGGCACGCACCCCAAGGTAGGAACTTTAACACTTGCCGTTAACGTAGTTCTCAAGGAACTTAGACTGGTCAACTTATGAGCTATTTTTCAAGCCCCCGACTCCGTCGGTGGGTCGTTGACAGGATTGATAGTTCGCTTGAACAGTAAGAACTTTTACTATTTGCTATGATAGCCAAACATATCATCACCCCTACAGATGCTTCTACTCAAATGTATCAGTTTTGCCATCTTATTTTGAATCTGAAACGCTGGGATTATCTCTAGTTGAAAGTATTTTTGCTGGAATTCCAGTCATCGCAACTAATTGGGGGGGATTGCCACAAATTGTCCAAAATCCCCAGGGAGATTGTGGATTATTATGTTCCATGAAAGATGGCAAAGCAAATATTCAATCCCTTGTAGACTGCATGAACAAAATGTTTGAAGAATACGATAAATTTCAAAAAAATATCGAGCATTGCCAAGAAAAATTTTCTATGGAATGTTGTGTGAATAATTATATAAAATTGTTTGAAAAACTCTTAAAAAATTAGTTGGGGTTGATTATATCCAATAATTTGCCTTAGCAAGTGAGGGGTTCTGCCTTTGAGTGTCTCTTTGAGACAAGCTTATGAATTTCATGAATTTTGTAAGCTTATCTCCTCAAAGTATGATAGATAAGTTAAAAACTATATTGTAACTAAGCATATTTAATAGCCCAAATCAACCCACATATTATCAACCTGCACTGGATATGTGGCGGATACTTACAGATGTAGATAAAATTACTTATCTATAGTCAGAAATAGCACTGCTCTTAGGAGAATTAGGTTTTATTTTGGGTAGAAAACTGTTTTTAAATAATATCTTTTGTAACCTTTTCCAATTAGTTAGTAGTAATTGATAGCTGTAACCACAAAAATGAGCCAATGGCATAGTCAATAGGGTAATGCTGCAATATAAACAGCGTTTTATAAAAGAAGGTTTTGAAGCTGAGTTGCCACGCCAGATATTTTTAGTAAAAATTGCTCGATATTGATAATTAATTCGCAGACTTTCTAAGAAAGCTAATATAAAGAGTGAACTTAGTATTTGGTAACAAGAAATAATATTATAAGCAATGAAAAAATTATAAGTTACTAAGAGTAACAGTAAGGAAACACCTATAAATGGCAGTCTTCCTCTAAGTTGTAGTTTATAAGGATGTTTAGTGGTAGTTAAATAACGACCTCTGCCATACTGTAAATATTGAATAGATAAATATTTCCAGGTTTTTCGCGGAAAATACCAGACTTTAATTTGAGAACTGATATAGATTGCTGGAGATTTCACAGTAGTTAATCTTAAATTTAATTCTGCATCTTCATTAGGACAACTCTTGGGACAGTATCCTCCTATCTTTAACAAAGGTTTACGCCAAAAACAACCTAGAAAAACAGTATCAGAAAAGCCATTATAATTAGGATTACGATATTTTGCTCCACCACTTCCGAAGAAACTTTTAGAAGCTAAAGCTATTCCTGCTTGAAAAGGAGTTGTAGCTACAAAACGTTGTGCGCCTCCCACATTCAGAGCTTGAGATTGTTGTAAAACTTCTACACACCTTTCTATATAATCTGGTGCATACTCAGCATGAGCATCAGCGCGTAAAAATATATCCCCTTGGCTTTTTTCTAAAGCTATATTCAATCCTCCCGCTTGAATTTTTAGAGGATTTTTGATGAGCTTAATTCTAGCATCTTCAAAGCTAAGATTAATTACTATTTTTTGTGTCCCATCAGTGCTGCCCCCATCCGCTACGATAATTTCTAGTAAGTTAGGATATTTACTGTGCAGAAATCCTTGAATTACTTTTGCTATATGATTGGCTTCATTATAAGTAGGAATGGCAACGGATACTGAAGGAAATGAATTTTTATAACTAGATATGATCATAGATATTTGATGCAAGTGTGCTTAATAGAATTACCGAATCGTTTGAGTCATTAAAAAACTAGTATTGATATCTTTTAGTTGTTTCATAGTATCTTGCTATTAATCTTTGAAATAGCTGTATTATCTGGGCTGGGAAAATAACCATAATTGCTTTAAAATTAGGATATTCTTTTAAACTTTTAGTAATCCAAGGAATTGCTGGAATAACTCCCTGAAGGCGACAAGACTTGGCTGCAAAAAAATAGAAACTAGAGCGTATTTTTCTACTTCCTAGCCATCCTTGATTGGTAATTTCTGAGTTATATTTCTCAATAATTTTATTGACTGCTATGACATAAGAACCAGAACGACCACTAATTTGTGTCCAAGGTTTCGGTGAAATAGTATATCTAACATTACAAGAGTTATCATGAGCTACTAGAGTCTTTTTACTAGCTCTAATCCAAAGATCATGGTCTTGTAAAGCTGGCATTTCAGGGTCAAAACCTTCAATTTGATCAAAAAGAGATTTTAAAATAGCCACAGAAGAAGTAGTACCGATTAGGTTACTATACATAATCTGAGGATAAATATTACCAACTGCTTTTGGTAGAATTTTGTAAAGGATGCGATCGCGTTTTGTTTCTTGTACAACTAGTCTTCCAGAATAAACTAAACCTACGGAGGGATGACTAGTAAATACTGACATTTGTGCTGCAATCTTTTCCGCTTCCCAAGTATCATCATCGTCTAGAAACATTAAAACATCTCCTGTAGCTGTTTCTGCTCCTAAATTTCTAGCTTGACAAGCTCCTAAAGAATATTCATTTCTGTTAATCAAAGTTTTTATTCCTGCACAAAATAAATTTTTATCTTCTAGATTTACTGGAGGTTGAGAGCCATCGTCAATAATAATAATTTCTTCTGGTTTTCTAGTTTGTTTACAGACACTTTGATAAGCACGGTAAAGTTTTTCTATTCTATTATGAGTGGGAATAATAACAGATACTTTCATCTTTTAGTAACTAAGTAGTTAGGGATAATTAAAGTTAACTGTGATGTGAGGAAGTCAGGATTTAGGAGTCAGAAAAGATTAATGGAGTTTACACTGCATAATATAAGAATGTTTAATTATGTACCTCAACTTACTTTTGGCTTTGAAATATACATTCTGGGTTAGAGGATAGAAGTGAAATTAACTAATAGAGTTGTGTATTATTTTTTATAGATGATTTCTCTGGTAATTCTTGCTTCTCTGTCTCTCATATTCATAGAACTAGGCATTAAGATTAATTTTTGCCTTTCTGGTTTCAGAGATACACATAAACTCATACCCATAAAATAGGCTATTTGTGAGGAATAACTATAAATTGGCGCAGCGAATAAATTAAGTAATAACATAGCAGACCAAACTAAAAATATATCTTTATGCGGATTAGACTTAGATGAAATAATAATAATAATAAAAGGGAAAAATAATATACATAAACCAATAATTCCCCCTTCGGAAAAAGTAGAAAATATAGAACTTTCGTAGTGAGAACGATATTGGTTTCTTGGTAAAAGCTTATGATGTTGTACTGCTAAATTGGATGTCCCTAAGCCATAGCCAATCCAAGAGTCTAAATCAGTAAATAATAAAGAACCTTCATACCAAGCATAGTATCTTTTATAGTTGGCTTTTTCTTGAGGAGATAAGCCAGATTGTAAAATAGAGATTGTGTCCCTATTTAGTTGTTGTTGTAATTGCTCTTGAATTATCGGTATTACCAAAATAAATCCGAATATCAAACCTATAAAAATAATTCTTCTTTGGAGTTTCTTGAGCTTGGAAAATAAAAAAAACTTAGATAAACAATATAAGCTTAGAGTAGTAGCCAGGAATAATGGAGCGCGACTCAGAGAAAATAAGCATCCTAACCAGACTAAAAATAAATTTACAATTGATTGCCAAATATATTTATCTTTTTCTCTTTCTAGATGAAATAGAATTAAACTAGATAAAATTCCTAGAGATAAAAAAGGATACACTCCTGTAGAGCCACCAATGAAAAAAGAGCCTCTTCTTTGTCCACCTCTAAGTTTATGTTGAACTGTCCCTGATTCTTTTTCTAGAGCGACTATTCTATTACCAATGAAAGGGGTATTAATTAATCCCCCAGAAAAATCATAAACAATACCCAAAGATGTAATATTACACAAGAGTATTGTAAATACTAAAATCCTTTTAATCAGTTTGGATTTTCTTTTAAGATAAATAAATAGATAAATTAAGGGATAAAAAGAAAAATAAGGGAAAATGCGATAAATAATTACAGTAATGGGAATCTTTCTCAGTATTAAGGAGGTAGGGAACAGTAATAATAATCCTAAGATAAGAATTATTAGAAAAAAGTCCGGATTTTTTCGCTCTTTTTTAGTAAGTTTGCTACGAACACATATACAACCATAAAACCACAACAAAGTTATTAAGAGCAATTCTAGAATTGTTGCAGTACTCCCTAAAAGAATATCAAGTAATTTAGGAGAAGAAAATAACAGCAAATAGAAGACGATTATTCTAAAAGTTAGTTTGTACATAGAAAATTTATTAATGTTGCTGTTGAGCGATCAAATAATAATACTAAATTAAATGCTCAATCTTTTAAGAGTAGTATCTATTGCTAATGCAGCAAATCTCTTGATTCCTGCATCTTGATTCAGACAAATATACTGAGCTAATTTTTTACGATATTTTATTGTTTTACAGTCTTCTTTTTTGGTTAAGCAAAAAAAATCACCTTGTAACTTCAAAGCAATATTTAATTCTTGAGGGATTAAACCTAAACTATAACTATTAATAGGCTCTATGGAATGCCGTATAGTAAGTACATATTCTTTGGTTATTTTATGATAATTTTTAGTTCCATATAAGTCGCATTCCCATTCTAATTTTGCTAAAGATGGATTATAAGAATATAGACAGTAAGGACGAATTTCATAATGAGCATCATAAACAGCCCCAGAATTTTCTAGATAACAGAAATTCCATTCTTGCTGATTTTTTTGCATCAGTAATGGTACTTGTAAATTATTGGTATTAATTAATACATGATTTCCTAAATTTCCGAAGTTAGTTGTTAGGGAAAATCGCGGAACAACAAAATATTTGTCTTCCAAAATCATGTACTTGATAAAGTATTTTTTCCAAGATTGGGCTGACCACCTATTAATAATTGTTTCAGGAACAAGATCGTTTTTATTGATGGGAATATTACCGTAAGACTTATACCAATTTCTAAAATCATCCCACTGTTGTTTTGTCCAAGCTTGTCCCCAAGAAGTAGCACTTTGAATAAAGTAATTATCATAGCCATCCTCTAAAGGAATAAAACGGATTTTAGCGTATTCATTATAGTGATAAGAATAAAGAGATATTCCTGATATATGATCGCAATTTTGATAGAATTTAAGAGCCTCAACACTATACTTATAAAATAGAGGAGATACTAAGAGATCGTCTTCTAAAATAATTACTGAATCATAGTAATAGGTTAAGTCACCACAAAATAGGATATTTCCCCTTAAACCTAAACTATTTTTATGGACAATAACTTGTTTAGTGCCAAATTTCCAGATAAAATCATGGGCAACTTGGGCTACATTAGGAGAGTCGCTGCGATCGATACTAATTATTAAATCAATATCATTGTATTGTTCATAATTAGCTTGAGCAATTGAGGATAGAAGTCTCTTTAAAGACTTATCTCTCTTGTGAGCAACTATAACAATAGCTGGTTTGTTAATCGAATTTTCCTGCAAAATCAACATCGATAATTGTTTTGCTAAAAGCTATCGATGATGAATCAGAAATTTGAGATTATTAACTAGTTTCTGGAGACTATTAACTCAAATCTAGTTTTCTGTTTCTGTTTTTGGTTAGGATTTGTTGTCACCTTTTACAAAAATTGTTTCTCTTTTTTCTAATTATCATCTACATCTTGGGATATAGTCAGACCATATATAGCAGACAAATTTTCTGCATCTTGCTGACTTATTATCCCTCTAGACAAGAAATATACTTACTTGTCCATGACAGATCGAAGATAACCCTGAGTAACCTAATGAGACCATAGTAATTACTCTGAAATTTAACTCAACTTTCCGATATGTCTTCGTAAAATTACTGAGGTAAAAATTACTTAGGATCTAGTTTCTTTATAGGTTTTATACGAAATACTGTTGCTAATACCTACTTATCACTTACTCGGTTAAAATCTCTGTATCCTACACATACAAACTCTCTAGACACAGACTAAAAAGCAATAAATCACCAAGAAATTAATTTCTTGGCTAATACCTCAAGTCCTCTTAAGAGGACTCTTGTCTAGTTTTCATAACAGTTATAGTCTATTAAAATAGACTTATGATGAATTCCCTGCACATTAGCAGCAAAAGAGCCTCGATTATCTGAATATAACCATCCTCCAGTTAGAGGATTTTTCGGATCGAAGTTAGGATAACGGCCGCGTACTCCCCACTTGTTTCCTACTCGCAGCGCTCGAAAGTATTTTAATCATTCAATGAAAATATATTTATATATAATCAAATATTATCAAATCTTTCTAGAAAAAAAATACTGGCAAATCATGAGATAATAGCAAGA
>JASJCP010000191.1 GCA_030065935.1 Xenococcaceae cyanobacterium MO_167.B27 | reverse complement strand
CCGTTACTGGGTACAATTTCTCGCGCTTGCTTTGATGAAGAGAGTTTGAGGGAATTGCACCTATGTTATTTTATTATATAGCGATCGCTAAATTAGTGTCAATACATCTTTTTTGTGTCCATGTAAGCACTCAAAAGAAAAAACTGCTATAGTGCTTGATACATAGGGTTTTGGGCTGTAAACAGTATTTTTGTATGGGGGGGAAGTTCAGTTCTAAGAAAAGCGATCGCTATGATTCTCAAAAGCGATCGCCTATTGCTCTATATTACAAATTTAAGTATAAATGTAAGCTCAACTTCCGTACACATGATCTTATATATTTCAGGAGCATATTCCCGAACTTCCAGTCCACATCAACTGAGGGAAAAATAACAGGGATAGATTTAGGACTAAAAGACTATGTAACCTGCCATAACGGAACAGATACATATTCGGTCAAGCATCCCAAATGGTTGAAGCGTAAGGAACGCAATCTGAGACATCAACAAAAACAATTATCTCGTCGAAAAAAAGGAAGTAATAGAAGAAATAAAGCCAGACAATTAGTAGTCAGAGTGCATGAACATTGTTGTAATGCACGTCAAGATTTTTTACATAAACTATCTCGAAGCATAACAGAGGATAGCCAAGTCGTTATAGTTGAGAAGCGCGAATCTCAAAGGAACGCGCACCAAGACACCGTAAGTTGAGTAAATCTATTGCTCAATCAGGTTGGGGAATGTTCCTCAATTTTCTTGACCACTTAGTCTTGGTCATAAATAATGTCTAGTGCAATTTACCCCAAGTTAAAAGCGATCGCTCCTTAAGCACCTTGGGCTGATAGCGATCGCTTTTAATTATTGTTAGAGGTTATGAATAGCTAGCTTTTAAAGAAATGAGGCAGTTTAAAATATAGGTATTGAGGAAAACTCTTTAGTGCTTGTTATCTTTTAGTGTCACTGACCAGAAAATTCCTCATTCCTCATCCTTTATCCTTTATCCCTTCGTTGACGACGGCGATCGCGCCATTTAGCAGCAGAAAGATAGAGTATTCCTCCACTAACCACCACCATCAGCACTAAAGCCACCAGAAATAAGGTATTGATTATATATTCTGTTTCCACAATTGATTTTAGAATCCGTTACGACCCCAAACTACCATAGCGAGCGACCAAGTAAATAAAGCAAGTGTGCCAGCCCAACCTAGTGTCAAAATATCCATGTTCTTTAACTTATTTTTTACAATTTAAGATGTTGAAGTAGATTACACCAAACTATAGTTTTGATGCTCAACTGTCATTTTATAACGGTTTGAGTTCTTTTTGAAAGAAGGGATAAAGAAGGGATGAGCAATGAAGCATGAAGGAGACCTTCGGTAGTCGCTTCGCGATGAGGAAAAAATTAATCGACAATTTTGGATTAAATTAGCTCTAAACAGGAGGAAATAAAATCTTTGAAGCCAAAAAATCCCTCTTATAGCGAATTAGATGCAACTTTTCTCGATTTTGACGATATAAATGCTCAACTTAACTATCGCAAAGCCCAAAACTCTCTGAGAAATTTAATTAGCAATCTCGATCTTACCTCTGAAGAGCAACAAGGTTTAGAGTCAGAAATTGATTATCTATCAGGAATGTTAGATAAGCTAGAACAATCCGTAGTACAGATTGCTGTCTTTGGAATGGTAGGAAGGGGTAAATCTTCCGTACTGAATGCTTTGGTAGGAAAAAATATTTTCGCCACAGGTGCATTACATGGGGTGACTCGCAGTGTTGAGCGAGTAGATTGGGATATCGACAAAAAACAGTTGCAACGATTAACTATATCTCAATCAGGAAGTCAGAATAAAATTCAACTTTTAGATACTCCTGGTATTGATGAAGTTAATGGAGAGCAAAGAGAAGTTTTAGCCCATAGTTTAGCAACTAAAGTTGATTTGATTTTATTTGTGGTTTCAGGGGATATTACCCAAGTCGAATATCAGGCTTTATCCCAACTGCGAGAAGCAGGAAAACCGATGTTACTAGTGTTTAATAAAGTCGATCAATATCCTGAAGCAGACCGTAAAATTATCTATCAAAAAATCCGAGATGAAAGAGTTAAAGAGTTAATTTCTCCTGATGAAATTATTATGGTTGCTGCTGCTCCTATAGACTTAAAAGCTACAAAAGGAGTAGATGGCAAAGTTACAGTAAAACGAGTTCGTGGTAAACCCCAGATAGAAGATTTAAAACTCAAGATATGGGAGCTATTAGAACAAGAAGGAAAATCTTTAATTGCTCTCAATAGTATGCTCTATGCAGACACTATCAATGAGCAAATCTTGCAACGTAAATTAGCAATTCGAGAAAATGCAGCTAATGATTTAATCCAAAGAGGATCGATAATTAAAGCTACTGCTACCGCTTTAAATCCAGTGACAGCAATTGATTTATTTGCTGGTGCAATTATTGATGTCGCCCTAATTCTTGCTTTATCTCGTCTCTATGGTATCTCTATGACCCAAAAAGGTGCGATCGCCCTTCTGAAAAAAATTGCTCTGAGTATGGGGGGTATTGGTGGTAGTGAATTATTAGCAACTTTGGGATTGAGTTCACTCAAAGGTTTACTGGGGATTTCTGTCCCTGTTACAGGAGGAATAGCTTTAGCTCCTTATTTATCAGTGGCGATCTCTCAAGGTAGTGTCGCAGGAGTTTCCTCTTATGCTATCGGACAAATCACTAAAACCTATCTCGCTAATGGCGCATCTTGGGGGGAAAAATCTCCCAAAACTGTGGTCAAGGATATTTTAAATTCTTTGGATGAGCGATCGATCCTCAATCGGATTAAATCTGAATTACAAGCTAAGTTACTCAAATAAAAATTGATATTTACAAATCAAATTTATCTGCTATGATATTATATCGTGACCCTGGAGAGGTGGCTGAGTGGTTGAAAGCGGCTCCCTGCTAAGGAGTTATGGGGATTTAAACCCCATCGAGGGTTCGAATCCCTCCCTCTCCGTTAGTTTAAGTTAGTTTAAGAGTGAGGAATTGCTCCCTCGATGAAGCATAAACCCCATAACTCTTACTCAAATCTTACTCACTTTCCCATTATTCCCACATACCTAAACGGGTAGTAAATGGGCTTCATCAACTCTTTATCGAAAAGAAAAATATCTGTAAAGCCAAAAAAACTTCGCACTATACCACCTTTTAGTAAACCTGTCAAATACACAAATTAAGCATTCTTTTTAACAAGCAACAAAAAAAAGCATGGCATCCTACGAAGCTTTGATAAATCTGTCAAATAGGGAAATTAAAGTAATTTGGGTGGAGGTGCGACCAGCTTTCGCGCTCTGCCTTCGGCATCGCATTTTGAGTTTTTTATGGTTATTCAGTGCGGGTGATTAGCAGTACAGAAATGGACTAAGGGAAATGCAAGTACTGCAACAGATTTTAGTAAAACGAAGCTCCGCTTAAGCAGTATCAGTACTTTCAATTGTTAGTCCCCTATTTGCCCCACTACACACAGCCAGTATGAAAGTTTAGCTATTGGCGGTTAACTGTCAACCCTGCGTTCCGCATCCTACGGACTGATGGGGTATGACAATTAACCTTTATCCAATATCTCTCGTGTTTTAACCGAGAGAGAAGTCAAAACTATGGAATAATTTGACACCTAATTGTCATACAAAATAATTAGTTGATTAGGTTCAATAACCACAACTCGGTCAGCAGTGACATTTCCAACTATGACACCTGCTACTGCACCACCAACTATTTCTTCAGCATCTGCGTCGCCAAAAATTTCACCGAGAATTGCCCCTCCAGCAGCACCAATAGCAGCATCTTCTACAATGGCACCAATTGAGTTATCTCTAGGGTCTTTAACGTCTTGTATTACTTGGGAAGTCGCACTAATACGATAGCTATAGCGATCATAAACTACTGCTTCGGCGAAGTAGCGAAGTCCACCTTTCGCTGGAACATATTTGCCTACAATAGTTGCACCCGCAGGAATAATAATTCCGTCGATAACTCCCCTATTTTCAGCTATCAAGTTATAGGAATAGGTACGATTATTGTTGAGATAGAGAGTTTCTAATTGTGCGCTAGTGGCTTCAATCGATCTGCTTTGAGCCAATCCGACAGTTGGAGATAGTCCTAAAATACCAAGTACAAAAGTTACAATTGTCCATTTAGCAATATTCAAGCCTTTTTTTCGTAGATTATGTTTTGTTTTAGACATATTGTGACACCTCCTGAGATGAAGCAAAAGTTAAAACTATCTTTTTTAAAATCCCCCAATAATTCAGAGATAGTAACGTTGGTCTAACCAGCATCTAACTTCTTCTTCAGAGTTGAGGTAAATGTTACGTTCGCGAATTGGGTCGTAAATTCGGAAATAAATATTGCCAGAAGGGTCTTTTCTTACCCATATTTTAGGTTCGGAATTAGTATCAAATCTTAATAGGCGATCGCCTAAATTATGTAAGCTTTTAGCTATTTTTTTGCCCAAGTTGGCAATAGTTTTCCTGACAGAACTTTGTTGATTTTCAGAATCTTTTTGCCAATCCAAGAGTTTATGGCGTGATTGGACTTTCATAATGTACCTCCTCATGGAAGATACAGTATATTGCTTAGAGAAAAATCTGATGATCGAGCAAATCCCGAACAGATAGACTTTATGTAATGTGTTTAAGTACCTGGACAGAAATATTTACAGACTTGGTTATGACTAGAAAAGTCTTTCAGGACTAATTTTGTATAATTAATTTTGTCCGATTACTTATAGTTTCCAAAAGATGAATAGGTTCAATAAAGATTTGGCTGCTACCAAACTTATAGAATATTCTCTAATTACTATTTTATCTCAGCTATATGAACTTTGGTGATAAGTTTACACAATTGTCCAAAGAGTGGGTTGACAAGATTTTTCCAATATATCAGCGATTTTTTGACCACATTTTTGCTCAAAGTCCCGTTATTTTTATGTTCCAATATTTTTAGACCGATTAATATACCAACCAATGGAGATTTTAATTGTTGAAGACGAGCGCGAAATAGCACAAATTATTCAAGAATGCTTGGAGGCTGAAGGATTTTGCTGTCGTGTTTGTTATGACGGTTATTCGGCCCTGCGGGTTTTTGCCGAACAACAACCCGATTTAATCATCCTTGATCTGAGACTGCCTGGGATGGATGGTTTGGAAGTCTGTACCCAAATCCGTCAAAAACCAGTAACTAATGACCCCTATATTTTGATGCTGACTTCTAGAGGAGAAGAAATCGATCTATGTGTTTCGACGCTTCTGGCGATCGCCAAAGTCTCGTTCTCAAAAATATGGTGGTACTGGTATTGGCTTGGCAATCTGTCGTCGTTTGGTAGAACTACATGGAGGAGAAATATTTGTGGAAAGTCAGTTAGGAGTAGGCAGTACGTTTAAGTTTTTTTTGTCCATAAGCAACAGTCAAATATAATTTTTGAAGACTTCTAATGAAAACTTTATTGCAGCTACCAAAATGGTTATTGTACGGCTTGGCATTGCCTTTGATTACACTTAATGGTTGGCTATTATTAGTTATTTTTCAATATTTTAAATCTTTAATTACTATTATAGTTACTGCTACTTTACTTTCATTTATTTTAGATTATCCTGTTAAGCTATTACAAAAAATAAGAATAAAGAGAGCAATTTCTATTTTAATTGTTTTACTCTTTGTCCTGAGTGCATTAGCCATTATTGGGATTACTCTAGTTCCTTTAGTAATAGAGCAACTAAATCAACTATTAGAAAAATTGCCAAGCTGGTTGAGTTCGGGAAGAGAACAATTACAATATTTAGAAGCCTGGGCAAACAATCGTAATTTTCCTATTAATATTAGTAATCTGGGAGCAGAGCTATTAGGTCGTTTATCGAATCAATTACAACAATTTAGCGGACAAATTTTAGGGAGTTTATTTTTAGCTATCAGTAGCGTTTTAGATATACTTTTAACTACAGTACTAACTTTTTATCTTTTACTTCAAGGTCAAGAAATTTGGGATGATTTGTTTCAATTATTTCCCCCAGACTTGACAATCAAAATTCGTCCTGCCCTAGGACAAACTTTTCACAATTACTTTGTAGGACAAATCACCGTAGCAACTATTATGGGATTAGCCATAACTACCGCTTTCTTAATTCTACAAATTCCTTTTGGCTTGCTTTTTGGCGTAGGAGTAGGGGTGATGGCAATTTTTCCTTTTGGCGCAGCTTTAAGTATTGCCATTATAAGTTTTTTGGTAGCTCTTAAAAGTATTTGGTTGGGAATTAAAGTTTTAGTAGTGGCAGTGATTATTGAACAAATAGTAGAAAACGCGGTCGCGCCTCGGTTGTTAGGAGAATTTACAGGCTTAAATCCTGCTTGGATTTTATTCTCTTTATTAGTAGGAGCAAAAGTAGCTGGCTTTTTGGGTCTGATTTTAGCCGTACCCTTAGCAAGTCTAATAAAAAAATTAGTGACAATTTACCACAATAGTAACACTGACTCTATAGAAATTTGATTGTCACTTCTCTACTGTGAGCATCAGAACAAAAGCGAAATTTTAATAAGATGCTGAGTAAAATTTCATATTTTTGCTAGATAATCAGCTTTGTCAAAACTGACATAAAACTGTCATAGCCATGTAAGAATCCCTTGTTAACTTAAATAATAAATCAATCTCAAATATTGTTAACGAGCTTTCCACTATCGGAGGAAAGGATATGAATAGTTGTCCTTACTGCTCCCATAATTTACTCCGTCATCTTCGTTCCCAAGAACTCTACTGGTATTGTCCACACTGTCGTTTAGAAACATCCGACCTCTTCATAACAGCCCAAAATAGCTCTATAACCTGCAAATTCAAGCTTTTAAAAGCTCAGAATTTTTCCTTAGTTTCTTCAATCTAATTTTTAATATTTAAATAGTGAGTTTCTAATCATGGTTCATGTTCTTTTCTTTCAAGTAATAGCCTTCACCTTTATTAGTTGTTGCCTTGTCATACTTTTTTGGCTATTCCCTGTCAATAGTAAGCCCAAGAAAAAATCAAAGGCGCAGGCAGCAAAAAATGTAACTTGCCCTAAGAATTAAATAATCAACTACCTAAAGGAATAAATATTTGTAGTGATTACTAGGTTTAATTAGTTGCTACCAAAACTCCATTACTCATCCTTTAGATAGATAGGGTTGGGCTTTGACAATACTTAATTTATAAGGAATATTCTAGACTTTTAATTTGTTAATTGAGAGTGCAAAACTATGAATAAAATTACTTACTTAAGCAGTAAAAGATTAAACTTAACTGCCCTTGCAGCTATTATTTCCCTTGCTACTCTAAGTTTAACAGTACCTCTTTCAGTTAACAATAGACAAACAGCTTCGTTTCACAATCTTCAATCATCATTTGCTTCAGTTAAAAATCAGTTAGTTAATGCTTCTGTTAAGGCTATAGACAATGGCGATCGCCTGATTCATGCAAGAGGTCTATTTAATATCCTTTATGTTGGCAGATTTGATCGCCGTCTTGGATAAGTTTTCTACTGGCGCAGTTACAAGAATTTACCTCAGTTAGAAGAAAACCATTACGAAGGGAGCAACGCCTTATTTTTCATCGATAGATCACAAGAAACCCATATTCTTGGTATTCAATTATTCAACAGGATATTTTTGGGTTTTATTGGTTATGCCCTCTGGCAACCACCAAATTGCCTTCCAAATCTCATTAAATGACTCAAAACTATGAATTTTCCTACTACTTCTAATAGGGCTTCTAATAGGGCTGCTATGCCTGAAACTACTGAGCTTTGGCACAACCTCAGCCCGGAACAAACTACTGAATTATTGCAAGGTGATGCTTATGGCGGATTGAATATCGATCAAATTTACCAACGACAGCAATACTTTGGTAAAAACGAACTCAAGGAAACTGGGAAACGCAGTCCCTTAACTATCTTCTGGGATCAGTTTACTAACATCATGTTAGTAATGCTGATTGTCGTAGCGATAGTATCATTCATTTTAGATTTACAACAAAACAACTTTCCCAAAGATGCGATCGCGATTTTTGCTATCGTGATTTTAAACGGAATACTGGGTTATCTTCAAGAAAGTCGTGCGGAACAAGCCCTAGCTGCCCTAAAACGTCTCTCTTCTCCCTATGTCAGGGTTATTCGCGACGGGATTACCCAAGAGATTGATGCTAAAGAATTAGTCCCAGGAGACATTATGCTCTTAGAAGCAGGAGTCCAAATTGCTGCCGATGGGCGTTTGTTGGAGACGCAAAACCTGCAAATTGGTGAATCTACCTTAACGGGAGAAGCTACTACCGTTAATAAAGATGCCAATAGGATTTTAGCCGAAGATGCCCCCTTGGGCGATCGCACTAACTTAGTTTTTAAGGGGACAGAGGTAGTCCAAGGTAGAGCTAAAGCGATCGTGACCAAAACAGCGATGGAAACCGAAATTGGTCGTATTGCTGCCATGATTCAAGCTGTGGAAAGCGAACCCACCCCCCTGCAACAAAGAATGACCCAACTAGGTAATGTATTAGTTGGTGGTTCGATGACTTTAGTAGCTTTGGTAGTGATTGGGGGAGTATTAAGGGCAGGATGGCAATTTTTTAACGAATTATTAGAAATATCTCTCAGTATGGCGGTGGCAGTTGTCCCAGAAGGATTACCTGCGGTGGTAACTGTTACTCTAGCCATTGGTACGCAAAGGATGATCCGCCGTCAGGCTTTAATTCGCAAACTCCCTGCGGTAGAAACTTTAGGTTCAGTAACTACCATCTGTTCCGATAAAACAGGAACTCTGACTCAAAATAAGATGGTAGTGCAAGAAGTTTATACTGGTTCTCTTCACTTTAGCGTTACAGGAAAAGGTTACGAACCATCAGGAGAATTTTATTGTGAGGATCTTGAGGGAATTGAACAAGAACCAGAAGTTAAGAAGTTATTTCCAGCTTGTGTATTGTGTAATGATGCCTTGCTACAGCAGGACAGAAAACATGAGCATAGTGAATGGACGATTCTGGGGGATCCGACTGAAGGCGCATTATTAACTTTAGCTGGTAAAGCAGGAATTTTTAAAGAAGAACTTGATTTTAAAATGCCCCGCAGGGGAGAATTCCCCTTCTCTTCCGAACGCAAAAGGATGTCAGTAATAGTTGCTAACCATGATGAAGGAGAATTCCCTTATCTAATGTTTACCAAAGGTTCAACCGAGTTAATTTTAGAACGCTGTAATTGTCTTCAGATTAAAGGAAATGCCGAATCGATTACCGAGCAACAAAGACAGCAGATTCTCGAAATCAATAATCATCTGGCAAGCAACGGTTTAAGGGTGTTAGGTTTTGCCTATAAATCCCTAGCTGAAGTTCCTCCAGCAGAGACAGAAGCCGAAAGCGAACAAGGACTTATTTGGTTGGGTTTAGTAGGAATGCTCGATGCCCCTCGTGTAGAAGTAGCAGAAGCCGTGCAAAGCTGTAAACAAGCAGGAATTCGCCCTGTAATGATTACTGGCGATCATCCCCTCACTGCTATGGCGATCGCTACTAAATTAGCTCTTGCTACACAGAGCGAGCGCGCTCTCACAGGACAAGAATTAGAAGTCATGTCCACAGAAGAACTAGAACTAGTAGTGGAAGAGGTCAGTGTTTACGCTCGTGTTGCCCCCGAACACAAACTACGCATTGTCAAAGCCTTACAAAAGCGCGGTGAATTTGTGGCAATGACAGGGGATGGAGTCAACGATGCTCCAGCCCTTAAACAAGCGGATATTGGTATTGCTATGGGCATTACGGGAACTGATGTCAGTAAAGAAGCCAGCGATATGATTTTGCTGGATGATAATTTTGCCACCATTGTCGCTGCTACCGAAGAAGGAAGGGTTGTTTATGACAATATTCGTCGCTTTATTAAATATATCCTCGGCAGTAATATTGGTGAAGTGCTAACTATTGCTTCTGCACCCTTACTTGGTTTAGGCGGTGTTCCTCTCTCCCCCTTACAAATTCTCTGGATGAACCTGGTAACAGATGGCTTACCTGCGTTAGCTTTGGCATTAGAACCAGGGGAACCCAATGTAATGCGCCGTCCTCCCCATAGCCCCAGAGAAAGTATTTTTGCTCAGGGTTTGGGATTGTATATGGTCAGAATCGGGATTATTTTTGCTCTACTAACGATTGGGTTAATGGTTTGGTCTTATCACTACGACAGTCTCGATGGTAATCCAGACCGATGGAAAACAATGGTGTTTACTACTCTTTGTCTGGCACAAATGGGTCATGTCCTAGCAGTTCGTTCTGATACCAGACTAACTATAGAAATGAATCTTTTTTCTAATCCCTCTGTCTTAGGTGCAGTAACTCTAACTACTACTTTGCAACTGCTACTAATTTACGTCGCACCTTTGCGTAATTTCTTTGACACCCATCTACTTAGTGCTACCGAATTAGCAATTTGTTTGGGAGTCAGTATGCTGATGTTTGTTTGGATTGAGTTAGAAAAGTTATTTGATCGTTAGTTTCAAAAGCGACGTTTTGCTTGATTAACCAAATATTTGATCGCGAAACAATAATATTGTGATAACCCTAGTCAGAACTCTTAATGGTTCAGTAGTTAGTCTATGCCAATTATTAGCTCTGTTTGTAATTTGCACAGGGATAATTAAATTCTCTTTCCGCACGTCAAAATATAATCTTTACATATTACATTTTGACGTGCGGAAAGAGAAGTATTACCTAGATTAAGCTTGCCATTACTCTGGTTTCCCTTAATAAAAAAGATAATTAATAATCAATTTTAAAAGGGAGCTGCTATCAGCAACCGCCGAGGTTTTCGCTTAATTATAACTGCTATCTTGATTGTCCTAAATATTTGTTGGCAAGCAACAGCAACACTATTAATTAACTCATTATTACCCAAGAATAATGTTGAAATAATTTACCTTATTGAATAATGGAAAATCTACTTAGCATGGTTAAATATATGCTTCCTATAACTTTGATTTTAGGGAGCTTTATTATTGGAATAATTTTTGAAAAACGAGGCTTAATAACTCTCAAAAAAATCACTGGAAAAATTGGTTGGCAAGGAACAGATATTATTGTTAAATCTTTAAGAGGAGTAATTTTACTTTGGTTTAGTTTAGGAGGATTATCTTTAGCAGTTGTATCTTTACCAATTAAGGCTTCTTTTTTAATAATTATTCAAAAAGTATTACTGGTAATCTTCTTAACTTCTGTTACCTTAGTTATCTCTCGACTAGCTATTGGCTTTATTAAGTTTTTTAGCGGTCGAGGTGAAGAAAGTCCTCAGCTAACATCTTTATTTGAAAATTTAACCAGGATTTTAATTTTTATTCTGGGTAGTTTAATTATTATTCAATCTTTAGGCATTGCCATCACTCCTCTCTTGACTGCTCTAGGAATTGGAGGAGTGTCCATTGGTTTAGCTCTCCAAAGTACTTTTGCTAATCTTTTTTCTAGTATTAATATTCTGACTGCTAAAAAATTAAGACCAGGAGATTATATCGAACTAAAAACAGGAGAAGCTGGATACGTGAAAGATATTACCTGGAAGCATACAGTAATTGAGGAAATTACTGAAAACTGGCTAATAGTTCCCAACTCCAAAATAGTTAGTGCTAGCTTTAAAAATTATTCTTTTCCCAGTAAAAATTTACTGATCAATGTTGAAGTAGGAGTTGCTTATGATAGTGACCTGGAACAAGTAGAACGAGTCACTTTAGAAGTTGCCCGAGAAACTATTACCAATATTACAGGTGGAGTTCCTGAATCCAATCCTTTTATTCGTTATTACCAATTTGATTATTTTAGAATTAATTTTATAGTATATATCCGAATTCAAGAGTTTTATGACAGCTTATTAATAAGACATGAATTTATTAAAAGATTGCATCAGCGTTATCGACAAGAGAACATCGCAATTCCTTTAGCTGTACCAATTAATTATCTGCCTAAATCTCAGA
>JASJCP010000190.1 GCA_030065935.1 Xenococcaceae cyanobacterium MO_167.B27 | reverse complement strand
TATAATAAATCGCCTACTAGAAGTCAACAGAAAGCGCTTTGTTGTTATCACTTATTCTACTAGATATTTTACAAAAAATTTATATTAATTGTAAAAATTCCCGCTTCACCCTCACCCTCCAAAAATAATCCTTGCCCGCGATTCATGAGGGGCAGCTCACTTGGGGAAACCCCAAGTGTTTATACGCGGGAGTCCCGTCGTCAGAGACGAGGGTCTTCTCGCGGAAGACAGATAAACCCATATCCTCAATGTAAAGTTTTATTTTGATATCAAATTTTTCTAAAAATTTGGGAATACTAAATTTAACAATCATAGCCTAATACCAAGGTTATTTCATTCTCGTACCTCCAGATAATAAATTATCTGTCTGATAACCAAAGTTCGTTTAAACGGACTTCTTATTTGAGCAAAGAAATTGATTTATTGGTGGATTAAATTAAGAATGAAATAGCCCTTGCCTAATACAAAATAAAATCTAAATGAATGTATTGAATGTTAAAAACTGAACAACAAATCGAATATAAGAATATAGACTTAAAAGAATTATTTGGACAGCTACAAGAAATAAAAAATGGAGCATTTACTGGCAGCTTAAAGCTAAAATTAGATGAAAATCCCAGCTTCCAATTTTTATTTAGACTAGGACATTTAAGTATTCCTAGTAGTAGTAATTCAACAGAAAAATGGTGTAGAAACTTAAAATTATTTTGTCCTAAATTGAATGATTCTCATTTCCAGTCTCTTGTCTTAGAAAAGGACTTAAGACAGCAGTATAACATCTTAGTAAAGCTGCTGGGTCAAGGTTTAATTGAAAGACAACAATTAGCTGATGGCATTGCCAGTGTTAACAGAGAGGTTTTGTTTGATGTAATCCAGTTATGTCAAATTGGTAATCATCAATTGTCCTATAGGATTATTACCGATGATCCTAACAGTAAGATCATCTCAATTTTACCCGTGGTTGAGATTACGTCTATCCTCAAACAAGCCTTACAGGAATGGAAAAAATGGCAGAATGAGGGGTTAGCGAGTTATTCACCAAACCTATTTCCTATTATTAAAAAGCCAGAGCTTCTCCAAAAGCAGAGTCTTTCTAAACCCCAAAGCTTGATAATTTCTCTAATTAATGGCATCGAAAGCTTGCGAAATTTAGCAATCACAAGTAATTTGGAAATTGCTACTGTGACCAAATATCTGTTACCTTTAGTCAAGCTAGGAGTAATTGAATTTTCCCCAGTACCAATTCCGAGAAAAAGTGATATTTCTCATATTGGCAACAATAGCTCAATTTCTACCTCCCCAGAAAAGAAATTCTTAATAGCTTGTGTAGATGATAGTCCTGTAGCTTGCCAAGCTCTAGAGAAAGTAATTTGCTCTCAGGGTTATAGTTTTGTAGGAATTCAAGATGGTTTAAAAGCCCTTGCCTTATTTTTGAAAAACAAGCCCAACTTGATCTTTTTGGATCTGATGATGCCAATTATTAATGGTTATGAGCTTTGCGCTCAGATTCGCAAAACTCCCAGCCTCAAAAATGTGCCAGTGGTCATTCTAACTGGTAGAGATGGCTTAGTAGATCGAATGAGAGCCAAAATGGTGGGTTCAACTGATTTTCTTTCAAAACCTGTGGGAGAAAAGGACTTACTTAACGTAATAGACAAATATGTGATCAATACCTAATCATTCACTTACAAATCAGAAAAAACAATGAGCCAAATACTTTTAGTTGAAGATAGTCAAGCAGAAGCAGAAAAATTGACCCGTTATTTACAAAAGCAAAAATTATCAGTTTTGAGAGTTACTAGCGGGGAAGAGGCAGAACTAAGATTAAAACAGCAAAAACCAGTTCTGATTTTACTAGATGTAATTTTACCAGGTCAAAGTGGGTTTGAACTTTGTCGCAAGTTAAAAGAAAATCCAGAAACTCAAAAAATACCAGTGGTGATTTGCTCGACTAAAAATAAAGAGATCGATAAAACTTGGGCAAACATGAGTGGTGCTGATGCTTACCTCACAAAGCCAGTTAATGAAGCAACTTTACAGCAGACTATTAACCAGTTGATTGGCTAAGGAGAACTAGAGAAAGTGATACAATTAACAGAAAGTATCTCTACACTCGACAATAACAACCTTCAAGATATTCAACAGCAACAGGGTCAGAGATTTTTACGATTCTTTCTAACTCCAGAAGTCGATGGTTTACTCCCCTTGGCTGAGTTGCAAGAGGTAATGAATCTTTCTCTCGAAAATATTTTACCAGTACCACAGATAGCAAAATCGATGCTGGGAGTTATCAATTGGCGAGGTAAGGCAACCTGGATTGTAGATTTAGCCAATTTATGGGGAGCTTGTCACTGGTGTCAACGGGAGCCTATCCCTCATGCTGGTATGGCAATTTTAGTTTCATGGAAAGACCAAACTATCGGGTTATTGATTGAGCAAGTTAAGACTATTGAAATTTATAACCCTCAGCAGTCTCTCCCTATTTCTGAAGGTATGTTTTACGAGGGACTTCGCTCCTTGGCTCAGGGTTATTCTGTTGACTCCCAAGGTAAACCTCGGATAGTGCTAGATATCCATGCCATTATGCAAGCAATTATGTGACATCCTCCCGCAGCATAAATGCGTGCGGGCTTCCTACACTCACGAGTAGGCATTCGGAGTACCACGCCACTTATCTAGAATCATGAGAGCTATCATAATTCCCCGACAGATCGACTTTACAGGCAATTTCTTTCCCCCAGAGTCCCTGGGTACTAACGTATTCGAGAATACGAGTATTCCTTTGTCCGTTTGGAATTTTACCGATCTGACTTCCACATCGAACCCCATATCCCAAGTTGTCAAGGTACTGCTCTGTACGAGGTTACAGCAATTTTTAGCTAGATTTTACGTACAAAATTATTATACAACGGCTCAACACCTTGCTATATGAAGATTCTGTATCAAAATTGTCTTCCTATGACCAATGATTTATCGCGCTCGTTTTCATTCGCACCCCATGAATAGGGTGGTAATTCCCACTCGCATTTTAAATTTAGGATTTTTTTGTCACTTTGTAATTAACTAGGATTAATAGAAATATGGTATTAAACTGGCTTTTTGATTCATCTGATGAACAATCTAAAGAAGCTAAAGATGGCAATTCTAAAGACGGGTTGCTCGTGACAGGACAACAAAATTACCTTTCTACCCCATCAACGATTAATGTAGAGGATCTTTCTCACAACAATGGTAAAGAACAGTTGATGTCTGTCCAAAAAATTCATTCAGAAAAAACAACAGATGTAGAAACAGTAGAGGCAAACCCTGACAAAATTAGTGCCAGTGCTTCTGTTAATCTCAGTCTAACCGCCAATGATCTACTGAGAAGCATCAACCAGGAAGCCCAGGAACTCATGCAGGATGGAGTCAACAAAATCCGACAATCCCTGAAAGCAGATCGAGTATTAGTCTATGGGTTCAATCCTGATGGAAGTGGTAAGGTTCTGGCTGAGTCAGTAGATAGTGGCTGGTCAAGAGCTGGTTCTTCTTTTGATCGAGATTATTTTATCAACGAGAATAACGCCAAGCCTTATTACGTCGTCAATGATATCTCTACTAAAAACTTTGCTCGTTGTTTTTTAGAATCCCTTAAAGCAATAGAAGCCAAAGCCTATATTAATATCCCAATAAAATACAATAACGAACTTTTAGGGTTCTTAAGTGCCTATCAAAACTCGGATATTCGGAATTGGCAAGAGTCAGAAGTAAAAATGATGGTCAATTGTGCTGCTCAATTCCGCCTTCCCCTCCAACAAACAGCTTTTATGCGCCACAGTCAATTTCGGGAGGAACAGCGAGAAAAGGCGATTAAGCGGGAACGGGGTCTAGCGCAAATGCTGGAGCAGATTCGTAATGCCACAGAAGAGGAAAAGATTTTTCAAATTGCTACCCAACAGGGACGAAAATTTCTCGAAGTAGATCGCTTGGCAATTTATCGCTTTGAGCCTGATTGGAGTGGTAGGTTTATTGCTGAGTCCGTTGCTGCTGGCTGGACTAAACTGATTGACACTATACTCGTCGTTCAAGACACTTACCTTCAAGAAACTCAGGGGGGACGCTACAAGCATGGCGAGTGCTTTGTTGTCGATGACATTTATCTAGTCGGACATCAACCTTGTCATATTCAACTGTTAGAGCAGTTTGAAGCAAGAGCTTACATGATTGCACCTATCTTCTCCTCTAATAAGAAACTTTGGGGACTGATTGCTGCTTATCAAAATACTGGTGCGCGTAAATGGCAAGCAGATGAGGCGGAATCTCTGCGACAGCTTGGTTTGCAAGTGGGAATTGGGATGACTAATATTAGTTCCCTCAAAGAAATTGAAAGTCAAGTTAAACAACAAGAGAAAATTGCTCAACAAGAAAGAGCAATAGCTAAACTTAACCAGAAAATTCAGCAGTCTCAAGATTTACGAGATATTTTTCGTAGTGCTACCAATGAAGTCCGTCAACTGTTAGAATGCGATCGCGTTGTAGTTTACCAATTTAAAGAAGATTGGAGTGGCGAGGTTTTAGCAGAATCCATGTCTTCTGGTTGGGTATCGGTAATGCAACTCCAAGAAACTGATGAAGAACTTTATAGTACAGAGATGAATGCTTCTAGTACCTGTACTCTAAAATACTTAGAATCTACCTCTGCCCTAGATAACGATACCTACTTTAAGCTAAATCAAGGAGGAGACTATAGTAAAGGTAAAAAATTCCAAGTAGTTAATGATGTTTATAGTGCTGGCTTTTCTCCTTGTTATTTACAGTCTCTTGAAAAATATCAAGCTAAAGCTTATATTATTGTTCCGATTTTCCAAAACGCTAAACTGTGGGGCTTATTTGCCGTTTATCAAAATTCTGGAGCGCGGAAATGGGAAGCCAATGAACTGAATTTACTGCTGAGAATTGTCCCTCAATTAGGAATTGCTATTGAACAAGCAGAACTTTTAGCCCAAATTCAAACCAACAATCAGGAATTAGCTCGCCGTTCCGAACGGGAAAGCGCAATCATCCAGTTTTCATCTCGCTTAATGACCCGCTTTGCTGGGTTGATGCAGAAAAATAGCAACCCCAAAACCATAATGCAATTTGCCATCAATGAACTACGGCGAGTTCTGGAAGCAGATCGGGTCACAATCTATCACTTTGCCCCTGATTGGTCAGGGAAATTTGTAGTGGAGTCCGTCGGTGCTGGCTGGTCAAAAATATTAGGTACGGAATTAGCGCAAGTTAAAGACAGCTATATTCAACAAACCCAGGGAGGACGTTACATTCGCCGAGAAAGCCTCCAGGTAAACGATATTTATCAAGTTGAGCAGAATGATTTTCCCATTGTTCTTCTAGAAGAATGGCAAACTAAGGCTTACCTACTAGTTCCTATCTTTAAAGGAGAGAAGCTCTGGGGACTCTTGGGGATATATCAGAATGATACCCCTCGTCAGTGGGACAGTTCAGAACAGGCAATTGTGGAACAAGTAGCGACCAACATTGGTGTCACTCTTCAAGTAGGAGAATACTTCACCAAATTGCGCTCCCAAGAAGAACAACTGTCGAAGCTAGTCAAACAAGAGCGAACTCAGCGAGAAAGCTTGCAGCAGGGAGCTTTACAAGTACTTCGTGCCTTAGAACCTTCCTTCCGTGGCGATCTCACTGTCCGCGCTCCTCTGTCAGAAGATGAAATCGGGACGATCGCTGATGGATACAATACTACTATTCAAAGTATGCGAAGACTAGTAAGACAGGTTCAGGTATCTGCTTCTAGAGTTAGTGAAACCTCCAGTGTCAACAGTGAATCCGTATCCCAACTTTCGGAACAGGCGCAAATGCAAGTTCAGCAACTAGGACAAGCTTTGAAACAATTAGAGTTCATGGTTTCCTCAACCCAGGAAGTGGCAACCTACGCCAACAAAGTAGAACAGACTGTGGAAGAAGCCAACAGAACTGTCCAGGCAGGAGATTCTCTGATGGAAAAAACCGTGGACGAAATTATGGAGATTCGTGACACTGTTTCTGATACCGCGAAAAAGATTAAGCGTCTTGGGGAAACTTTCCAAAAGATTAGCAAAGTGGTCAGTCTCATTGAAAACTTTGCCACTCAAACCAATTTGTTAGCCCTGAATGCAGCGATTGAAGCAACCCGTGCAGGTGAGTATGGTAAAGGATTTGCCGTAGTTGCTGATGAAGTTCGTTCTCTTGCCTATCACTCCGCTGATGCTACCACCAAAATTAGCCGATTGGTTGAGGAAATTCAAACCGAAACTAATGATGTTACTGAAGCGATGGAAGTAGGAATCGCCCAAGTTGTTAATGGTACGACTTTGGTAAGAGAGACACAGCAGAGCCTCAATGCCATTGTCACCGCCACTAATGATATTAAAGAACTGGTGCAGGAAATCACTCAAGCTGCTGCTAATCAAAGTCAGCAATCTCAACTTTTGACACAAGTCATGCTTGATGTGTCAACGATCGCCAGTGAAACTTCTCAAGACGCTGCCGAAATTTCAGCATCATTTGAAGAACTGCAAAATACCTCCCGAGAATTACAAACCAGTGTTAGCCAGTTTAAAGTCGATTAATTACTAAGGGTACTTATGACTATCGAATCAGAGTTTCTTGAGCCAATCGAGCAATATTTTCTGACGGAAGCATCGGATTTGTTGCAAACGATAGAGCAGACCCTATTCAACCTGCTTGAGGAAAAGACCACAGAGAAAGTTCATACTCTTATGAGGAGTGCTCACACTATTAAGGGAAGTGCTGCTAATTGTGAACTGAAAACTATTGAAACAATTGCCCACCATCTAGAAGATGTTTTTCAGGCTTTATATCCTAATGAACTGGATATCGATCCAGAGCTTGGTTCTTTATTGCTGGAAGGCTATGAGTGTCTTAAAACTCCTTTGACCGCAACTTTGTCAAATTTACCCTACGATGAACAGTTAATTCTCGATCAAACTGCTGCGGTTTTTGCCGAACTTCAAACTAAGCTAGGAGATTTTTTTTGTCGTGAAGCACCATTACCTACTTCCGAAGAACTCGGTTTTGACGTAGTAGGATTAATGTTTGCCGATAGTGTACCCCAGGATTTGGAACAATTGGAAACAGCGATCGCCAGCGACAACCCCGAGCAAATTCAGAAAGTACTGCGTGATAAAGCTGAGTTTTTACTTGAGCTAGGAATTTCTTATGATCTTCCAGGACTAGCAGCAATAGCTCAAGCTGTCATAAGAGCAATAGAGCAAAATCCTGAGCAAATTCTATTCATCGCCCAAGCAGCACTAGATAATTTTCAACAAGCTGTTGAAGCGATTTTATCTGGCGATCGCACTCAAGGGGGTGAGATTTCAGATCAGTTAAGTCACTGGACAGAAAATGCTCTAGGGACTTATGCTGCTCCCAATCTTATTCTCAACCCTTCCTCCGAACAAAACATAGTCACGGAAGAAGAAGAGCCTACTGTAATTCAGGCAAGGAATGATCCTGATTTGTCCTCCTCTAGTTCCAGCACCGAGGAACTCTTAACCATGGTGAATAATTTTGAGGAGATCAATCCTTCTCTCGAACCAGAAGAGCCTACTGTAATTCAGACCAGCAATGATCCTGATTTGTCCTCCTCTAGTTCCAGCACCGAGGAACTCTTAACCATGGTGAATAATTTTGAGGAGATCAGTCCTTCTCTGGAGCCAGAAGAGCCTACTGTAATTCAGACCAGCAATGATCCTGATTTGTCCTCCTCTAGTTCCAGCACCGAGGAACTCTTAACCATGGTGAATAATTTTGAGGAGATCAGTCCTTCTCTGGAACCAGAAGAGCCTACTGTAATTCAGACCAGCAATGAGCCTGATTTATCCTCCTCTAGTTTCAGCACCGAGGAACTCTTAACCATGGTGAATAATTTTGAGGAGATCAGTCCCTATCTGGAACCAGAAGAGCCTACTTTTGAATTGGAAAGTGCGAGTGCTGAATTATCTTCTAGTTCTCTGACACAAGAGTTTTCTATTCCCAATGTTTCAGACGCAACTTCTCCTATGGAAAGGATTTTGCAGTCAATTTTTATGGGAGATTGGGACAATAATGCGCCCAAATCTCAGCATACTGCTTTAGAAAAAGCTCGAACATCTCCTAAACCTAAAATTAAGCCAGCAGAAGTACTGCCTAGTATTAGAGTTACTGTTAAAGAACTGGAGCGTCTGAGCAACAGTATTGGGGAACTGCTGATCGGCGAAAACCAGCAACATCTACAATCAGATCAGATTCATCGTCTGACTCAAGACACCTTGGAGCAGTTTTTCCACTGTCAGAAAAAACTGAACCAATTTGGTGACTGGTTGCACCAGAATCTAGTTGTTTCTGAGAGTAAACGAAGACAACAACAAAGGATGAAAAATCGCCAAAAAAGTGCGATTGTTTCCAGTTCTTGGACAAAGTCCCAACAAACTTTGGCTATGGTTGGGGGACTATCTGAGACTGATTTTCAGCCCGAGTTTGATGTTTTGGAGATGGATGTCTATAGCGATTGGCATCTCTTGTTTCAGAATCTGACAGAGCAAATGATGCACTTAGGCGAGCAAATTGAAGCTTTGGAAGGATTTACCCAGAATTTTTCCTTCCATCTTGGGAAACGCAAACAGTTACTTGGAAGAGCGCAGGAGGATTTACTTCAAGCTAGAATGCTACCTTTGGCGACAGTATTAAATCGGTTTCCTCGAATATTGCAGCAGATGGTAGCATCTCACCAAAAACCAGCAGCACTCAAGGTAATTGGTTCCGAAGTACTAATAGACAAGGTAATTGTTGAGAAGCTCTATGATCCTTTACTCCATCTTATTCGTAATGCTTACGATCATGGACTAGAATCCTCCGATATCCGTCGTCAGCAAAATAAATCAGAAGAGGGAAATATTACGATTCGAGCTTATCATCAAGGTAATCTTACGACCATAGAAGTAAGTGATGATGGGCAGGGGTTAAACTGGGAGGGAATTAGAAGCAAAGCGATCGCTAAAAAGCTGTTAACTCCAGAACAAGCTGCTAGTGCTTCAGAAAGACAATTAGCAGAAGTATTATTTGAACCTGGGTTTTCCACAGCAGACAAAATCAGCCAGTTATCTGGACGAGGTATTGGTTTAGATGTAGTCCGTAGTCAGTTACAACCATTGCAAGGCTCAATTTCTGTTAATTCAGTTTTGGGTCAAGGCACAACCTTTGTCCTAAAGTTTCCCATCAATTTGACTACTGCTCATTTACTGATCTGCGAGTCTCAAGGTATTGTCTATGCCTTGCTTTCTGAAGTGATTGACCAAGTTTTATTGCCTCAGCCAGATCAGATTCAACATCAAAAGTCAACAATAGGACAAAATCAGCAGAGTTTCTTGTGTTGGGGTGAAAAATCAAACCAACAACTAATTCCTATTTATCCTTTAAATAATTTAATTGATTATCAATATCCTACTTTCTTCAAGGACAAAATTGCCTCTTTAAGTATTTTTCCTGTAAAGCCCAAAAACTCAGTCAAACCCTTGCTTATGTTAAAGCATCAGCAACAAAAACTGTGCTTGCAAGTAGATCAAATTTTAGTTGAACAGGAACTGGTGATCAAATCTTTTGGAAATACCATAACTTTACCAAATTACATTCAGGGATACAGTATCTTAGGAGATGGCAGTCTTACTTTAGTCATAGACCTAGCGGTCTTAGTGACTCAAACCCAGGGCACGAATCTCACAGCTAATGATCTAATTGAAAAGTTTTCTGCTCAGACACCTGCTATTTTAAAGCCTGTTGTAACTATTGAAAAAGAGGTACTTCCTTCCACAACACAAGATAAGTCATCGCAGATTGTTAACCGAAATCAATCTAGTTCCTTATCAAGCTCTAAGAAAGTATTAGTGGTTGATGACTCTGTGGTTCAACGACAAACTTTAACACAAGACCTCACCAAAGCTAATTATAAAGTGCTACAGGCAGGCAATGGTCAAGAAGCACTTGCTAAATTAAATCAACATTCAGAGGATATTCAATTAGTAATTTGTGATGTGGAAATGCCCTATATGAATGGTTTTGAATTTTTGAGCTATTGGCGCGAAGATGCTCGCTTTTCTGAGATTCCTGTAATTATGTTGACCACTAGAAGTGGACAAAAACATCGTCGTTTAGCTTTGGCTTTGGGAGCTAAAGTCTATTTTACTAAGCCCTATTCTAACCAAGAACTTTTGGAAACTGTCGCTCAAATTATTGAGCAACCCTAAAACCTTTTTGTTACTACCTTAATAGAGATCTGATTGCCATGCTCAAGACCGACCCTCAACTGAAGCGACTGTTTAGTACCAATACTCACTCAGATACTTTACGTATCATTGTTTTTACTCTTGCAGAACAACCCTTGTCAACTCAATCAGACTATCTTTTCGCTTTTCCAGTTCAAGCGGTTCTCAAAGCAATTACTTGCCCTCCTATTAACTGGGTTGCTGATAGTGGTATTGGCATGACTGATTTTGGATCACAGAATGTTACTGTTGTAGATTTGCGCCAGCAGTTTCTTTTCTCAAACTCAAAAAAGCAAGAAGCAAGAAATTCTGAGCCAGTTGCTGCTCCTCACCGATTCCTGATTTTGCTCAAAACCCAAACTCAAGAACTATGTGGGATTCCTGTCGCTGATCCCCCTACACTTACTGACATTCCTTTATCAACGATTCGCACCGTACCTTTGTCCTATCGTCAAGTAGCTGGACTAAGTTGGGCAACTCATATGGCTATTCTCTCTGAAACACCAGAAAAAAAGCCAGTCAAAGTATTTCTTATTGGTATGAGTAAGATTATACTCAGAGCTTGTACCTCATCAGACAAAAAGTGACATCCTCCTACACTATACTCGAAGAGTTAGTGTAGGCTTCCCAACATTGCTGTCAGACATTGCTACCCCGCGCCACTTATCTAGGCAAATTGCCCCCGACAGCCCGACGGGGCTTATAAACTGCGCGGGAAACCCACGCAGACAGCCCCTCAACTTGATAGCCAATTTCTTTCCCCCAGAGTCCCTGGGTACTATGTTTTTCTATACCTCGGTTACATATTTCTTGTGCGCTAGCTATATCTCTATCAACTGGTGATGTGACACCATAACCGCATTCATGACAGATATGATATCTATCTTTTAGTTCTTTTCTGAGGGAGGCACGACAATTAGGACAAACTTGTGATGTCCCTCTGTGGTCAACCTCATCCACAAACACTCCTCTACGTTTCCCTACATATTTGAGTATTTGTCGAAACTGACCAAAAGCAGCATCCAAAGTATGCTTACCCAAAAAACCCTTAGCCATGATTCTGAAATCACAATCTTCTAGAAAGATTGTGTCTGCCATGTCACAAAGTTTATGAGCCAATTTGAATTGATAGTCTTTACGCTGCCAAGCTATATGGTTGTGCATCGCTTCTACTTTCTTTCTGGCTCTTGAGTAGTTAGCAGAACGTTTCTGTTTCTTTGACAAACGCTTTTGTAGCACTTTCAGCCTACGGTAGCTTTGTTTGAAAAACTTACTTGGTTGTTCCACTACTCCATCGGAAGTAGCACAGTAAGAAAGTAATCCCACATCCAGCCCAATACAATGACCATGTGGTATTGGCTCTGGTACTTCTACATCCGACCCAATTGCTACAACAGCAAACCATCCTTTAGCTTTCTTGATTACCCGTACTTGCTTGACCACAAAACCATTGGGGATAGGTCGATGCAGATTGATAGGAATTAGTCCCAGCTTAGGCAATTTAATTTGCCACCCAGTTATTGGATTAGCCTTGAACTGAGGAAATAACAATGATTTCATTTGTCCAAATTTCTTGAACCTAGGAAATCCATAACCTCTCTTCTGGAAGAAGTCCCAAGCATCATGTAGCCTTCTGATGTTGGTTTGAAGAACTTGTGAAGGTACTTTTTTGAGCCAGGGAAACT
>JASJCP010000189.1 GCA_030065935.1 Xenococcaceae cyanobacterium MO_167.B27 | reverse complement strand
TAAGCGATCGCGAACTTTCTTTGCCATTCGAGGAAGTTTGAAGAGTTTTTGCCACCAGGTAAATTCAAAATCTAAATAACTATCTAAACAAAGTCTAGTCTTTTCTGGTGATTCTGGATACATAGTAACCAATCCCAGAACAAGTTGTCCTTGAAAATCTAAAGTAATAACTGTCAAACTTGGTAAAAATGTATTGAAATATTGAACCATTACGTTCTCAACTAAAAGATTCATTTTATTTCTTTAATAATTATAGATAAAATTGAATGACAAACTATGTATATATAGCAACCAGTTTAGATGGATTTATTGCTACAAGTAATGGGGGACTGGATTGGCTATACGAGTTTCCCAATCCCGAACAGAGTGATTTTGGCTATGGTGAGTTTATGAGTAGCATCGATGCCATAGTCATGGGACGAAATACCTTTCAAAAAGTTTTAACTTTTGATAAATGGTCTTACGATAAACCTGTTTTTATATTAAGTAATACTCTGACACAACTTCCAGAAAACATTATTGATAAAGCTGAAATTGTCAGTGGAAATATCCAAAAGCTAGTTAATCAATTAAATCAGCGAGGATATAATAATTTATACGTTGATGGTGGTAGTGTAATACAAAGTTTTCTTCAAAAAGACCTCATTGATGAAATGATTATTACTAGAGTTCCTATTCTTTTAGGAAATGGCTTTTCTCTATTTGGGAAACTAGATCAACATCTTAAGTTTAGACACCAAAAAACAGAGATATATAACAATACTCAGGTCAAAAGCTACTATATAAGAGAGCGGTAGTTCTTCTTTACTGGCGTTATATTTTGTCCTTACTGATTAAATTCTTGTAAATAATTTTTAGGAGTAATACCTACTATACGTTTGAAATGACGATGAAGATGACTTTGATCTACAAAACCTACTTCTTTGGCTATTTCCGCAATAGATAATTTTCCATGTTTTAGTAAGTCTTTGGCTCGATTGATACGACAACAAATGACATATTGATGAGGTGTAATTCCTGTAGTTTCCTTAAACAGTCGGGAAAAATAATGAGGACTCATTTGCACAGAGGTTGCTAATTCCTTTAAGCTTAAGTCGCGATCAAGATGAGCATAAATATAGTCAACACCGCGATTAGAGATGCTTCCTAGCCGGAAGCCTCTCTCGCGGTCAATTATCTGTTGTAGTTTATATTGAGGTAGTTTACCTGCTACACATTTAAAGGAATTACAGGAGACTGAATAATGCTCTAGTAAATGAAGAATTAGTGCATTAATTAAAGTCTCTGCATAAAGACGACTGATACTGCTATGTTTGACTAAAGCGGATTTAAGTGCTATTCCAATTTGATATACAAGTGGATCGGGAGTTGCAAAATGTGGTAAAAGTTCAATCTTATCTGGATCCACCACTTCGTAAATAGTCTGAGCAAAAACCCTAGGCTCGATCGCGATCATGACTGCGCTACCTTCCTTATCCCATACTGCTTGATGAGGAGTATTAGCAGGAACAATGATACATTCTCCTTGAAAATTTTTCTCTTGCATCAAACGTCCATCGATTATTCTTTCTGTGTAAACGGGTGATGATGGCATATCAGTTAAAATTGCAATACAGTGTTGTTTGACAGAAGTTTTAGGCATTTCAAAGATCGGCTGCCGATCATAAGCAATTGTAATACCCAAATCATCCCAACCAACAGACGCGCTAGAAATAAGAGGCGATCGCTTAAAAATACGTTTATAGCCTTCTTCTTTCTCTTTAGTAAAATTGATTGAGAGAGCCTGTACTAAGTTATTCTCCATATTCGCTCAAATTAAATCACCCCATGAGTTGAGACAATTCCTAAGTAAACATTGCTAAATTTTATGGTTTCACATTTTGACTCAACTATAGAGATCGATCCAAAAGTCTTTTCAAAATATCAATTAACTGTTGCTGTTGATTTGATAATTGATTCTCTCCAACGTCTAAGTTTTCTATACTAAATATCTCGTACCGCATCAACTATTTGTTGTCGTAGCCACTGATGTGGTGGATTATTGGTATTGCGCTGATGCCAAACCATTGATATAGTAAAGCCTTCAATAGGAATTGGAGGCGGTAATAATTTTAAATTCATTGATTTGGCGCACTGTTGAGCCATACGGTTAGGAAGCAAAGCTACACAGTCTGAATTAGCCAGTAAAAAGGGAACTGCCATAAAATGAGAAGTTGACCAAATTACTTGTCGAGATTGCTGTTGACGCTCTAATATTTCATCGGAAGTTCCCTGAAAGTCATCCCGCAACGATACTAAAATATGCGATCGCCTTATATAATCTACAATAGATAACTCACTCAGAGAATCATCGCCTCTATAGACACAGACAAATTCCTCTCGATACAAATTTTCCTCTACGTGCCAACTTTTAAGAGGCAATTTAGCATTAATGACCATATCGATGCGATTCTGATCTAAAGCATCCATGACAGTTTCTTTATCTAGATTATTAATGCGAATACGAATACCTGGTGCTTGACTGGTTATCTGCTGTATTAAAGTAATTCCGATTGTAGCCTCAACATAATCACTGGCTGCAATTCTAAAAATATCGTTTGCTGTAGCTGGATTAAAATCTTCCTTTTCAAGTAAAGTTGACTGAATTTCTGCCAAAATTTGCCGAATGCGATCGCTTATTTGACGAGCATAGGGCGTAACTTCCATCTCTCTTGAGGTGCGAATTAAAATGTCATCTTTCAAAATAGCTCGCAGTCGTTTCAAAGAATAACTCATTGCTGATTGACTCATGTTAAGTCTTTCGGCTGCTTTTGTGACACTGGCTTCTGCAATTAAAACATCAAGGGCGACTAACAAGTTTAGATCGAGTTGGCGGAGATTAGTGTAGTCAATATTCACGGGGAAAGAATCTAGAATCGATGTCATGGATATATATTATCTATAATATTTGTTTGACTAATGTACTCAGTTTTATTAATCTACAGATATAGACTTAGAATCGCAATCAAACAGCGATTTAAAAGCAATATTAAGAGCAAAGTATCTAAATTTAAGAAACAGGGGCAGATTATGAGTCGATTTGAAGGTAAAGTCGCTTTAGTTACAGGTGGCGGTTCTGGTATTGGTCGTGCTACTGCACTTAAATTTGCTTCAGAAGGAGCATCTGTAGTTATTGGTAATCGCAACGAAAAAGCTGGTCAAGAAACAGTAGATTTGATTCAACAAGCTGGTGGAAAAGCCAGTTTTTATCAAACTGATGTGACTAAATTAGACAACGTCCAAAATTTAATTAAATATACAGTTGATAGCTATGGTGGATTGCACGCTGCATTTAATAACGCAGGAGTAGAAGACCCCGAAGCAATGACTCCAGACCAAACAGAAGATACTTTCGATCTAGTAATGAATGTCAACGTTAAAGGGGTTTGGTATTCAATGAAATGCGAAATCGAGCATATGTTGGCTAATGGAGGTGGAGCGATTGTTAATAATTCTTCGATCGCTGGGTTGATTGGTTATCCTGGTCACGCACCTTACGTTGCTTCTAAACACGCTGTACTAGGTTTGACTAAAACTGCTGCTTTAGAGTATGCCAAACAAGGAATTCGTATCAATGCAGTCTGTCCTGGGGGGATAGAAACTCCATTACTAGATAGCTTCACTAGTAATGATAATGCAACTCGTGAGTATATAAAATCTTTGCATCCTATTGGTAGATTAGGTAAACCCGATGAAATTGCTGATGCTGTGGTATGGCTATGTTCCGATGAAGCCAGTTTTGTTTTGGGACAAGGAATCACAATCGATGGGGGATTTACCGCAATTTAAAGTCTGTTTGGATAGAGCGATCGCTTTAAAAATCGATTCTAAATTCTAAGCCATTTTCTTGAAAGCCGAGTCTGTTATACAGTTGAATATCTTAGTTTAAGGAACTGCAACTCATCAACAAAATCTTCAACTTATATCTTGCACTAGGCGGGATAAACCACCAAGAAATCAATTTCTTGGCTAATAGTATCAAGTCCTCTCAAGAGGACTGTTATCTAGTTTTGATAATAGTTATAGTCTATTTTAATAGACTTATTGTATTAGCCTAAAACTTGAGTTTTAGGCGGTATGGTAAGAAGTTGCAGTTAACGAGATCGTAGTACGTCCATCCAATCAAGAATTATAATCTGCGAGAAAGAAGAATAGAATATGACAACAAATAGAAAAGTTGCTGTAATTACTGGTAGTCATAAAGGACTAGGATTAGCGATCTTTCCGAAGGAATGTACAATCTCGCAAAGCGAGGCACTGCGTGAGAGGTTCACTCGTTCCTCGTGATCGCTACGCGAGAAAGGCAGAGGGCATTCTCGCAGGAGGCAGGAGGTTGGCTTGTCGGTTGAGCAGCCGTACCAGTCTTTCTCGCATTTGGGTTCCGTGACCCCCGCCAACCTTCGGTTTGGCGGTCAAAGAATTGCTGGCGGGTCAGAATCCCCCTGCAATCGATCCTTCTGCCCTCTGCCTCCTGCCTCCTGCCTTCTTCAATGCGCCAGTAAACTAGCTTCACTAGAAGATATATGGGTAATTATTACCTCTGGCAAGGAATCTGATAGCAAAGCAACAGAAAGGATCCGGACGAATCGTTAACGTCTCTACAGAAATGGCATCTCTACAACAGATTCCCCAAGATTTCTATCCCATCGCACCATCCTCTAGAATGTCTAAAGTTGGATTAAATGCCATGAAAACTCTCCTAGCCAAAGAACTTAAAAACACCAATATTCTCGTCAACAACTATTCTCCTGGTTGGATGAAAACTGATATGGGTGGAGAAGATGCGCCCTATACAACAGAAGAAGGAGCAGAAACAGCAGTATATTTGGCAACACCACCCGATGGAGGCTCACAAGGCAGATTTTTTGCGGAAATGCGTAAATTTGGTGGTGCAGTTGTGCTTCCCTGGTAACAAAACGGCGATCGCTTCACCCAGATTCCTCATTCCCCATTCCCCATCACTTATCTAACTCTGCGAATTCTAATATATTGTTCGGGATAGGAATCACTTTGATTTATGGAATGATTGATAAGTATGCTGTTTCTTCTATAGTATGTACGGCTTCTGCGATCGCGACAGTTGTTGTAAGATCGATGGTAACTTCTATGATAATCGTGATGATAGCGGTTATAGCGTGAGTTGGAACTAGGTAAAGGTATATGATATCGAGGTGTTAAATTTAAGGAACGAGGTGGAGATACAGTTCTAATTCCCGATGTTCTGTGAGCATAATTTAGGGGAGAAGCAACTGTAGGAAGGCTAATTCCCAAGGTTAAACCAATTCCTATAGCGAGAGATAACAGGGGTGAATTGTGTTTGCTCATGATATTTAACCAACTTCGTAACTTTATATTATGGATGGGATCTTTATCTTGAGAAATAAGTCTATATTGGTTGCTATTGATAGGATGATACTGATGGAATAAATTTATTAATTTGTTTTGTCTCGTTACAACTTTCAACGATGACTAAGTCAATCGACAATCCCAGCGAACCATCTCCTGAACCACCTAACGACGATAAAAAACGTGGGTTGATAAGGCTTTTACGCCCTTCTAAAAAGAAAGCTGTTGGGATAATTGCGATCGCAGGATTAGGGGTAGTCGCCTACTTAGGTTTAGATTTTTGGGTGAAACGGAGTCTGCCTTCTATTATACAATCTCAAGGTAGCAAACTGCTCAATCGCCCTGTGGAAGTGGGGGAGGTGGAGAGTTTTTCTCTGACGGGAATTTCTTTAGATTCAGTATCTCTTCCTGTTACTGCAACCGATAAAGATTATGTAACTATAGACGAAGTTAAAGTTGGGTTTAATATCTTCCCTGTGATTTTCCGTCGCACTCTGCCTTTAGATATTACATTAATGCAGCCTAAAGTTTATCTAGAGCAAGAAGCGGATGGTTCATGGTTGAATCTAGATTTACCTGAAACAGAAGCAGGAAAAAGTTTTATATCCCTAGATATTAGGGGTAATGTAGAACAGGGAGATATTACAGTTGTTCCTTATGGTAAGTCTCCTCTAAATATAAAACTGGATGGCAAAGGAAGATACAATCCTGAAGATAAAGGACAGATACAATACGATCTAGAGGCTGTCATAGCTAAAGCTAAAGCAACTCTACAAGGGGAAACTCTGTTAGAAACTGGAACAACAGAAACCAAGTTACTAATTAAAGATTTAGCTTTAACTGATGTAGTAAGTTTAGTTGCCAATTCTCCTGTAAATCTGAGTCAGGGAGTAGTTAATGCAGACTTAGATGTTAAGATCCCTTCTTGGGAGGAGTTTACTTCTGCTAATGTAGAAGGCACATTGAGAGTAGGGGAAGTAAAAGGAGATGTTGCGAGTCGGGAGATAGAAGGAAAATCTTGGTTACAGTTTGGGGGAAAAAATGTTGAAGTTAAACAGACTCAAGCTAGATTTGAGGATATTCAAGCGCAAGTTTCAGGAGAGGTAGATTTACAACAGGGTTACGATTTAGATGTAGCAATTCTTCCCTTTGATTTAGCTACCTTACCCAAGACTCTCGCTACAGAGTTACCTGTACTAGTTACAGGGGAAGTTAAGGGACATATCCAATTACGGGGAGATATTAAGCAACCTAATATTACAGGAAGTATTAGTAATACTAAGGCTTTAACTATTAATAAGGAATCTTTGGAAACTGTATCTGCTAACTTTAGCGCGGATTTAGATAAGTTTACCCTACAAGATTTAAGAATTATTCCTGTAGTGGGGGGAATAGTTACAGTTACAGGGGAAATTGCGACTAACTTACAACAGAGTTTAGAAAATAACCAAGAAATTGATATTACTCAAATGCCTTTAGATTTTACCCTGAAGGCAGACTTACCTACAGAAGAAATAGCATCCCCCTATTACCAACTTCCTGAAAATATTACTGTGGGAAATTTAAACAGTGAAGGAACAGTTACAGGTACAATAGCTGATCCACAAGTACTATTACAATGGCGCATCAAAGAAGGGACTACTTCAGGAGAAACTATTAGGGGAGAAGGAGAAGTAGTTTTAGTCGATAACAATCTTCTGTTACAAGATACTGTAGTAGAAGTGGGAGAAGGAAAGATCGATATAGAAGGAACAAGTAATTTAGAGAAGCAAACCTGGGAAACAGCAATTACAGTAACTTCTTTAAACTTAACTCCTTTTTTGTCTGAACTCCAACTAAAAAGAATCAATGTCAATCGTCCTATTGCAGTAAATAAGGCTAATGCTACTTTATCAGGAAAATTAGATGCTGTCTCACCAGACAAGATTCAAGGGAGAGCAAGTATTAATTTGGATGTTGATAATAATCCTGTCAATGTAGCAAGTAGTATCAGTCAAGGAGAAATTAACGCTAGTGCAAACACTGGGACTATTGTTTTAGATCAATACATTTCTAATCTACCCACACCTGTAACGATTCAATCTAGTCAAGTCAACTTAATCTCTAAGATTGCACCTTTACTCAAAGAAACACCCGATCTTAGTAGTGTGTTCACTAATATCAATGCTAACTTGCTAGTAGCAGAAGGAAGCGTCACCGCTCAAGGAAGTTTACAAAATAATCAGTGGAAAGGAAACATACAGGGAAATAATCTCAAACCTTCTTTATTATCTCCCCAACTTCCAGCTAATCTAGACCGAGTTAATACTAACATCCAGGTATCGGGAAATATTCAACCCCTAATTACCCAACAAGAGAATGTTCCTATTAAAGCGGATAAAATTATGGTTGCAATGGGACAACAGTATCTTAATGCTACAGGGGATATTGTCTTATCCAACTTACAAACTAATCCTGATATTGCTAATGTAGCTCTAGCAATAGACTCTGGTCTTAATTTTAACGATCTATCTCTGCAAGATATTATTGCTGGTAATAACAATCAATCTTTAACTATTATCCCCACTATCAAAGGTCAAGCAGAATTTACAGGAAACTTACAGGGTAAAAATCTTATTTCTAATCCTACTCAACTAGGAAACCTTGTTTTAACAGGAGATATCACCCTCAACAACTTTGCAATTAATAATACTGTCTTCGATCCAGTGATGACAGGAAAAGTGAATATCGATCCTAGTGAAAGAATCTCAGTAGCAATTACAGGACAAGAAGATATCATAGCAGCATCCGTAGAACCTTGTGTAAGTAGTAGATGTCGTTTTCCTTATGTTCCTAACTTACTCAATTTCCGCATTAACGAAAATCAAGATAACTCAATTATTGCTACAGGAAACCGTCAAGAAGATATATTCAATGTTAATATTGCTAACTTTCCCCTAACTGTATTAAACATCACTCCAGCCAAACCACTGGGACTAGATTCCCCTGTAGGAGGAATAGTAACAGGAGATGTGGCAATAAATCTGTTTTCTTTAGGAACAAAAGGAAACATTGCAGTAGCAAGACCAGGAGTAGGTTATATTGAAGCAGAAAGCTTTACTGCTGATTTTGACTACAATTTAGACCGTAACTTTGCTCAAGTAACCACCGCTTCCTTACTCCTCAAAGATAGTGAATATAACTTCAATGGTGGTATAGACTTAAACTCTGGAGAAATAGAAGGAAGATTAAATATCCCCCAAGCTTATATTCAAGATATTTTAACTACTCTTGGTTGGTATAGTATTGCAGATGCAATGAACTTATTTAACAATACCGAACTAGCTTCACCTGAAGTGATCGAACCTAGGGATATGAAGACAGTAGGAGAGTCTATAAGTTATAAACTGCAACTGTTAAGGAACATCGAACAACAGTTACAGGCGATCGCAACATCTAATAGAAATTATAACATACCTACTGAACTAGATATCAAAGGCGGTTATACAGGAGAGGTTTTAATTTCTGGCAATATTACCAATCCTGAGATTAACTTTGACATAAATGCTCAAGACTGGCAATGGAAACCTAAAGCAACCATAACAACTCTAGTCCCTTCTGAGGGTGTAGTTAAGCAAAACAACGAAGTAATTTCTCTTCCTCAAATTCAATTAGAAGGGGATGTGAAAAATAAGGTTTTAAATCTCGACATCGCTAAATTACAAGTAGAAGATGCAATTTTATCCGCTACAGGAAAATTATCCCCCAATCAGCAAGATGCTAACTTTGAAGTAAGTAACCTCACTGTTGATACTATCTCGAAGTTTGTCACTATACCTGTAGATGTGACAGGAACAATTAATACTGATGGTAAACTTACAGGTACTCTTGAGCAACCTAAAGTAGCAGGAAATATCGTCTTTGCAGATGGCACATATAATAAACAAAACCTACCTGATAATATTGCTGGAGACTATATCTATCAAAATCAGAAGCTAAACTTTAACACTACCAACCCAGAGTCAATACAAATTACTGCTACTGTACCCTATCCTATTAAACCTCAAGTAAATGACCAGTTGACAGCAGATGTCAAACTAACTACCGAAGCTTTTACCCTACTGGGTGCATTAACCCAAAATAATTTAACTTGGGTTGGGGGAGAAGCAAACGCAGAAATAGCAGCTAAAGCCAAGATTAATCTCAATCGAGACAATCCCCTTTATAATGTTCAAGCGACAGGAGAAGTTAATCTCAATCAAGCTCAAGTAAAAACTCCTAACATCAAAGAAACTATAACTGCTAGTGGTACACTCATCCTCCACGACCAAATAATAGAAGTACAAACCCTCAATGGAACATTAGGAAACAAAGATTTATCAGTAACAGGAAAATTCCCTCTTCTCTACACTGTCAACAACTTAGAAAATCCTTTAACCGTCAATATTCCCCTAGGAGACATAAAACTTCAAGGATTATATCAAGGTGGTATTGCTGGCAATATAATTTTAACTGGTACAGCATTAGAACCCGTAATTGGTGGAAAAGTTGCTTTAGAAGACGGTAAAGTTTCTATTATCAAGAATCAAGTCCAAAAAGCCCGTAAAAATTTCTTAGAAACCAGTAATCAAAATAATAATAGTAATCAAAACTCTCATAGTAACTATCAAGTACTTGCTAAAAACTTCTTAGTTAGACTCGATAACTGTGGAATCCAACAACAACCCCTGTATGACTTTAAGGTTAGTGGAGAACTCAATCTAGAAGGAACACTCAATAATATAACTCAACTGAAGGGAGAAGGAACACTTAAACTAGTCAGAGCAGATGTGGATTGGTTAAGCAATAACTTTACACTAGTACGAAGACGAGAGAACCTGATTGTGTTTAATCCTGAAGCAAATATTACCAATCCCTATCTTGATATTCAACTGGGAGCTGAAGTTGAAGAGTTAAATAGAATTCCACAGCTAGAAACAGGAGCAAACGAAGTTCCTGATGATATTACGAACACAAATAGAACTCAAACAATAGATGTCAGACTGAGCATTAATGGAGAAGTTCAAGACATATTACCTACAATTACCGAAAATACCACAAATAGCTGTGATATTCGTCCTAATAATGCGGTGCCTTTAGGAAATTATACTTATTCTCAAACTGAATTAGACAAGCTAAGTAATTGTGTTAATTTTACAGCTTTTGAAGATAGACGCGATCGCCAATTATTAGATTCTCCTGCGGTAAGTCTATCTAGTAACCCTGAACGTAGTGAGGGACAAATCATAAATCTCTTGGGAAATCAATTCGTATCCTTTGCTAAACAAATTGAAAAGAGTAGCCCTGATGAATTATTAGAGCTAGGATTTAATCAATTTATCATTAATCCTGTGGAAAGACGCTTTTTATACGAACAAGAAGACTTTGTTGTAGGACTAGGACAAAATATTGGGTTAGACTATCTGCGAGTTTTCCCTTATATAGAAGCAGTTTATCAACTAGACAATAATTTTTCCCTTAAAGGCATTTACGATCCTAGACTATTTACATCTCAAAGTGATGGTACAGAAGCAAATAACACCAGTGAAGTTTTTGAAATTAGACTAGAGTATCGATTGAAATTTTAACTTATAAGTAGTCGGTGCATCGGTATGAAGCGATAATTGAGATAGGCAATAGGCAATGCGCTTGTTGTACAAATAATTTTGCGCTTGGTACTTATTAAATTGTTCAATATCTGCTACTAATAAAAGATTGCAAAGTGAGGGGAATTTGAGAGAGAAAGATTCCTAAAAAGCCTAAGTGGTAATACTTTAGACACATAATCAGGCTGGTTATGGTTGTACTAGGCTGGGGTAGATTGCCTACCGATTACTACTCCGCTATGCTGTCGATGTTTTCCACCGTGATAATGCTATTGATAGCGACTAGGGAGGAGTCGAGAAAGTGACGGTTTTGTGGTGATTTACTGCCGTTGATTAGTATTTAACAGCTACTTTATTACTATTTAACGGCTACTAAACCAGTGTTCAGATATCTTGAAGTTGAACCTACTTCAAAAACATATTAGAAACTAATGTCAACAACCCACCGCTCTTAGCGGGGGCTTGTAGAAAGCCCACAAGTTGACCAGACTAAGCCAAAACTCTGGCTACGTTAACGGCAAGCGTTAAAGTTCCTACCTTGAGGTGCGTGCCAGCCTTAAGCTCTAGAACCAAGTGGTTAAACAGGTGTAATTGGGCACCGAATGGGGGCTTAGTAAAAAGGTTATAGGTACTAAGCTGTAATCTCTCGACTAATAAAAGCCCCCATCCCGGAACCAGTGCTGCTTGGATAGTACCGACCGTTAACATTGTCGAGGCAAACATTACCCCAGAAATGGGAGGTTTTAAAGCTAGGTTTCCAACCAAAAAACCTGCATTTATTTGTAAACCCTGACTCGCAATTCCTCCACGGGAGGGACT
>JASJCP010000188.1 GCA_030065935.1 Xenococcaceae cyanobacterium MO_167.B27 | reverse complement strand
CAAAAATACGCGGAGTCTAAACATTACTCAATGTCCGAAGTTATTCGCGATTACATCAAAACCCTGCCCTCAATTCATCCCGTCGCGGGACCCGAGAGTTTTCTTGAGGAAGAGAGATAAATTAATTAAAAAGCTAAATCAGGCAGCTTTTTAACAGGGAGTTACCAAAACTAAACAACCTAGGTTTCTCTAAGCAATGGGGAGTTTCATAGTTCTGAAACAGAGATTATTTATTATACTTCGAGAACAAGTGGCGGAAATAAATTCCGCCTTTTTGTCTTGGTGACGCGCTCCCAGTAAACACCTTATTTAATTATTAATGGTGGCAATTACTAAGTTTTTTAATAAAAATTTAAGCTTGCAATCTTTGAGCCAGCAATATTACCAAAATTAGTAGTATTTTAAGAATATGAAAGCTTTGTTTTTCGATTACTAACTATTAGTGAAATTTTAATACATATAGAGTACAGAGGAAAAATAATGGTTCAAGCATCAATGCTGACTGAAATTGTACAAAGATTTGTTGCTGCAACCCCTGATATTCAAGGGGCTGCATTGGTAACTCCCGATGGTTTATCTTTAACTTCTGTTCTTCCCACTAATATGGACGAAGAAAGAACCGCAGCTATGTCCGCAGCTATGCTTTCTCTGGGGGAAAGAATTGGTCAAGAATTGGCTAGGGGTGTTGTAGAAAGAATTTTAGTTGAAGGAGAAAAAGGCTACAGCATTATGGTTGGCTGCGGTAACGAAGCAGTTTTCTTAGTTTTAGCCAGTAAAGAGGCGAAGCAGGGATTATTGTTCTTACAAATCAAGCGAACTGTTCAAGAGTTAGCCCCCATGCTAAATTAGTCGGCAGTCAACAGAAATCACGTCAACGGTTTTCTGTAGGGGTGAGTCACGAACCCACCGTTAAACGCTCCGCGTTTTAACGGGGGCTTGAGAAATAGCCTGTACGTGACGAGTTCCCTAGAAATTCTAAGCCAATTCCTCTGGTGCTTCTTTGCCAGCATACTAAGTAAAATCCCCTCCAAGATAAGAATGAGGAGAGGAGATTATTAGGTAAACTATGTATTGAGAAAAGTTATCAAAGTAGTGTTGTTTTACAACAAGTTTATTCTGGTATTACTAATTAGATCGAGCTTTTGTCTAAATCAATCAATCTACTTACATTGCTTCAGCACCAGTAGCGATTAATCGTCTGAATAATCCTTCTGTCCAACCTGTTTCTCTTAATACTGCATTAGAAGATACTTCTAGATAAGCTTGTTCAATAAAAGCCAGATCGATCATACAAATTTTACTTAAAGCCTCACCTAAAGATTCCTTTTTACCTTGTGACTTGATTTTCTTCTGTGCTTCACGAACTACTGTAGCCATTGCTGGAACTACGTGCTGTGGTCCGATTCCAAGTCTTACATGAATTAGTCCAATCCGCCAGCGTCGCTGTGCATATTCATCCCCCCAATTATCCATTCCCGTAAACATTTCATAAAACCAATCTATGAAAGTTGCTCTTAAACGATGAATACGCTCTTCTGTTGTGTGTAAAATTGCTTTCATTTCTGAATCTTTTTCTAAGTAATCGTAAAAATATTCAGCCATTTCTGGAGCAATTTCTTTTCCCCAATCTGCTTTACTTTGGAGAAGAGATTTATCTTCATCACTAAAGAGCATTCTCTGCTCCATTTTTTCCATGAATTCTTCAGGTGCTAGACCCATAATCCTAATATTACCTAAATAAAAATTACTTTCGATTGTAATCTTAGCATTTAAAAGTTGTTAACTGCAAAAAAACTTAATTACTTAATTAGGATTTATTAGGTTTTATCTTTTTAATTGAAAATGTGCCAAATATCACAACTACAAAAAGCGATCGCAAACCCGAATATATAGTAAACGCAGTTTAGGGGGCGATCGAGAGTTCTCAATATAAAACCTATTGAATCGTTGCTTTTAAGTAGTATTTACGTAGGATATCTTTTAATCAACTCCCTAATAATAATAACAATATTGACAACATTTTTTTGATAAGTCAATAAGTACTTTTCTTTTAATTCAGGGAATAATAATCTTGTTGAACTTGATTTTTTTAATGATGCAATACTCTGTAAAAACCACTAATCAAATAAATAATACCAAAATAATTAAGTATTGTTTTTATTGGTCAGTCTCCTTGCATTTCAGAATTTAGTTCAGTTTTGAAAAAACTTCTAAATTATTGAAAAAATCTGCATCTCTACTTCCTACTAAATTTTTCCAGTTTCATCAATAGAAAACTATTAAATCCTGCAATTTACATTATTTTATGTCATTTGTACTAATTTTAGTGATTATGAGCAACTTATTATTAATCACTGGTTTAGCTGCTATGAAAACTAGTAGTCAGGAAAGTCTTGGGGAATGGTTGATGATTTTTGCTAGTCTATTTCTGGGGATAGTTCCCTTTCTCATTCTTGGTATTGCTTTGGGATATCTGGTTAAGCCTAAAAATTTCGGAATGACTAATAGCTTATCGGTTTTGGTCGCTTTTCTAACTTGCGGTTTACTTGTACCAATCACAGTCTTGTTAAAGTCTTTATTGGTGTTTTCTCCTTTCTTCCATTACAGTCAATTAATAATAAGTGCTGCTCATTTAATGAACTATAATAATTGGCTGCTCAATAGTTTGTGGTTGATTTGGCTTGGCTGTGTCTTTGGCTTTATCGCAATGTCTGCTTATAACAGAGAGCAAGCGATTCAATCTTAATTTAGGCAAAGAAAATTTGATGCTCAAGATTTCATAGCTTGGGTGGGAAAAACTTTGCCCACCCTACTAATTTACTGTTTCTTGTCTCAAAAATGAGAATTACAAAACTTGCGCTCTTAACCAAGCAATAGGTAATGATGCTATTTTAATTGCTTTGGGGACAAAGGCTCTTTTGTTAAATACATCATAATTGTTGCGTTCTATAGCATCCAGAATTCCCTGATACAGCATCAACGAAGCCCATACTGGTAAACGAGAGTCTCTAATCAAATATTTTATGCCTCGTTCTGCTTCTTTGTAGTATTTTCTGGCTCGTTTGATTTGAAAAGCCATCATTGCTTTCCAACGCTGATCATTAACTCCTGCTAATAAGTCTTGCTCTGTATAGTCAAAAGCTGCTAAATCATCTAAGGGTAAATAAATACGCCCTCTTTCTGCATCTTCTCCCACATCTCGCAGTATATTAGTCAGTTGCATGGCTATTCCCAAAGCTATTGCTTCTTTGGTAGGGATATATTTCGGGCGATCGCGTTCCCAGGGAACACCTGTATTAGATTTGCCAATGCCTAAAACTGCGTTAGACATTAATCCCACCGTACCAGCAACTCGATAGCAATAGAGCTTGAGTTCTTCAAAAGTCTGATAACGATTGCGATATAAATCCATGCCTTGCCCTGCAATCATATCTCGAAAGGGCTGAATATCCATAGGGAAACGCTGTATTGTGTCTGCAAGAGCAACGTCTATATTATCAATAGGTCGCCCTGCAAACACTGATTCTAGTTGCTGTTCCCATTGTGACAAGGTTTCTTCTGTCGTATATTGGGCTTTTGCTCCATCGACCAGTTCATCAGTACGACGACACCAAGCATAAATTGCCCAGATTGCCTTACTTTTTTCTTTGGGCATTAGCAGTGTACCGAGATAGAAGGTTTTGGCATATTCCGCCGTAATTTCACGGCAAGATTCATAAGACTCGGTAACAGAGATTAGATTAGATTTCGGTTTGGGTTTTGGGATTTGCAGCATTCAACAGCAAGCAGAAAGACTCTTGTTAGGGAAGTAAGGTAGAAGAATTTAAGATTTTCTACAAGTTTATAAGCATTGTCTCATTCGATGGGTCGATTTGAGGCAGATATCTTTTAAGTTTCCATTGCTACCATTTTTTTAGTTCCTGTTTGAGTAGCTGGAGTAGTTTCAGCGATCGCATTAGCAGCTAGTTTACCAGATAATACTGCACCTTCCATACTGCCGAGAAACTCTTGCATAGTATAACTCCCTGCAAGATAAAAGTTACTAATGGGAGTTTTTTGAGTTGGGCGGTAAGCTTGTCTCCCTGGAATGGCGCGATAAACAGAGCGGGGTGTTTTTACTACTTTAGATTTTAAGAGTTTAGCTTGATTATCCCCTGTAAAATGTTGAGGGAATAATTTTTGCAATTCTTCCATAGTGGCAGCAATAATTTCTTCATCTGACTTGCTAATCCAGTCTTTAGCTGGTGCTAAAACCAATTCCAGCATTGACTTATTAGGATCTGCATATTCTTTACAAGTATTACTCATGTCCGCATAGACGCTCAAGAGAGAGGAGCGAGAAAATAGTAGTTGATCGATATCAGTGAGTTTGCGATCAAACCACAGGTGTAAGTTGATTACTTCTACTCCTTCTAAGCCATCTAGTTTTTGGAAAAACTCAATTTCTCGCCACTGTTCGGGTAGCATTACTTTGAGAGGATCCACAGACATTGCAGAAACATAGATATCTGCTTTTATCACTTCATCTGGTGCTCCATCTAAGCCTCTGAGGAGAAACTCTTTAACTGTACCGTCTTCGTTGAGAACAATTTGTTTTAGTGGTGCATTGAGGCGAACTTCTCCACCTCCTTCTGTAATATAGTCCACCATTGGTTGACAGAGTCTTTCTGTGGGTGAACCGTCTAAAAATGCCACTTTAGAACCGTATCTTTCCCTTAAGAAGCGATTTAGGGCAGTTAGGGGAATAGTTGCCGATACATCATCAGGATTGATAAAAGTTAAAGCTTTAGAAGCAGCAATAAAAATATCACTATTAACTCGGTCATCAATACCCTGTTTTTCTAGCCATTCAAGAAGACTGTATTTATCCATATCTTCTACATACTGTTGCCCTCTAACAATGGCTGGTAACAATCCTACGGCGAAGCGGATTTTTTGTTCCCAGGTCAACATATCATTGTTACGGAGGATAGAAGTGATGACATTAATAGGAGCAGGAATATCGGGAACATCGAAGCGGGAGTAAGTACCTGGTTTCTCTGGTTGATTAAAAATCAGAGTATGCTCTTTCCATTGCAGCCTGTCTTCAATTCCTAACTCTTTGAACAGTTGCAACATATTGGGATATGCCCCAAAAAATACATGGAGTCCAGTTTCGTACCAATCTCCGTCCTCATCTTTCCATGCAGCAACCAAACCACCTAGAACATCGCGACGTTCTAGTACAATAGGGGTATGTCCTGCGTCTATTAAATATTTAGCACAAGCTAATCCAGCTAAACCTGCTCCAGCAATCGCAACTCGCATTTAATAATACTTTTCTCTACGATTTTTTTTACTTGACTTAGATATTATACTTTGCATTTCGTTACATTTGGCGAATTTTCTCCTAAAATCCTAAGACAAAACCGAGAGCAAAGCTTCTCCCATCCCACTACAGCCCACAGCTTTCATGCCTTCGGACATAATATCTCCTGTGCGATATCCAGCATCTAAAACCTTAGTTACAGCTTCTTCGATCTTGCTGGCTGATTCTGGCTCATTTAAGCCATAGCGTAACATCATAGCAGCACTAAGGACTTGTGCTAAGGGGTTTGCCTTATCTTGTCCTGCAATATCTGGGGCTGAACCGTGGACAGGTTCATAAACACCAGGACCATCAGCACTCAAGCTAGCAGAGGGTAACATTCCGATGCTACCAGTCAACATTGCTGCTGCATCAGAGAGGATGTCCCCAAAGAGATTACCTGTAACAATGGTGTCAAACTGTTTAGGAGCGCGAACCAACTGCATTGCTGCATTATCTACGTACAGGTGAGTTAATTCTACATTGGGATAATTTTCTGCCATTGCTGTAACGCGATCGCGCCACAATTGAGATACATCCAACACATTAGCTTTATCCACAGAACAAAGTCTTCCTTGCCGTTTTTGGGCGGTTTCAAAACCTACTTTAGCAATGCGATCAATTTCCTGTACTGTATATGCCATAGTATTGACACCCCTAACTTCCCCTGTTTCGGTTTCAAAGATCCCTTTGGGTTGTCCGAAATAAATTCCACCTGTTAATTCACGCACTACCATAATATCCACCCCTTCTACTATTTCCCGTTTGAGAGAAGAAGCGTCTATTAGTTGGGGCAAAATAGTTGCAGGACGTAAATTAGCAAAGAGATTTAATCCTGCTCTTAAACCGAGAAGCCCTGTTTCTGGGCGTTGATGACGGGGTAAATTATCCCATTTGTAACCACCAATAGCTGCTAATAATACCGCATCACTTTGACGACAGCGATCAAGAGTTTCCTGGGGTAGAGGTTCTCCTGTAGCGTCGATAGCAGCACCCCCAACTAGAGCCTTTTCAAAAGTAAACTCAATGTCACATTGTTTTCCTACCAATTGCAACACATCCACTGCTACACCCAGAATCTCAGGACCAATGCCATCCCCAGGAAGTAAAGTAATACGGTATTGCTTAGTCATAGTGAATTGTTGAATTAACTTAAACAAATGTACAGAACTTCATTAATTTATCATTTCTTGGCTCAGAGTTTGAGCTACAAGATTTTATCCCTCCTATCCCACCACCCTTATTTGAGATGTCTCGAAACTAGAAGAAAACGATATTATGAGAGGCAACAGCCAGAATTTGAAAATATAGATTGTTTATGGTTGAAGCTAAACGCCGTCAAGAATCACTGCGAGACAAGTATGGAAAGCAATATCTCCTGTTACCTCAATGGCGCATATGTAATTCTCTCAAGCAGAAACTAGTGGAATACACTATAGAAGGCTTAATCATTACTGTCCTATCTCTAGCTAGTTTATGGCTCATGTTCCGTTTTTTCCCAGTTTCTTAGGGGTAAAACTATGAAAAAAGTAGGTAAAGATGCTACTTACACCACCTATGTGTTAATTTTGCTCAATATAGTTTTGTTTATTCTCGAAATTCGTTCGGGAGGAAGTACCAATCTTAATACTTTAGATTACTTAGGTGCTTTAGTTCCTGCAAAAATTGTTTCTGGAGAGTGGTGGCGATTATTGAATGCTAACTTTCTCCACTATGGGGGAATTCATTTGGGTACTAATATGATAGCTCTTTTCTTTTTAGGAAAACTAGTGGAATTAAGATTGGGGGTAGGACGTTATCTAATTATTTATTTGCTGAGTGGTATGGGAGCAATGTTATCAGTCGCCCTGTTGTCTCTGAAAACTGGCAATAGTAATATTGTTTTGGTGGGAGCTTCAGGAGCTATCATGGGATTGATTGGCACATTGTTAGCTCTTTCTTTGCAAGTTTGGTTACAAAAAAGAAATGCTCTGACTGCTCAACGCCTAAAAACAGTTATTTTTGTAATTGTGTTGCAGTTTATTTTAGATAACCTAATCCCTCAAGTGAGTTTTGAAAGTCATCTTTCTGGTTTAATTATTGGCTTTTTCGTAAGTAGTTTTTTACTATTATTTAAACTGGAACGCAATTTTTATTAAAACCTTAGAAAGCTGTAAAATCAGCAAGACAAGTGAACGAAAATTATCAAGAATATATTAATCGAGTAGGACAATTAACTCTTACTTCCACTCACGCACTACAACTCAAAACTATCCAAAAGTCCCCTAAGTTTGTCCAGGGGAAAGCGATATCTTTTCCTGGTTATAGTGTAATTACTCCTCCTAATGATGAAGATAATCTCAACAGTAATTTTTATAGCAAGGTAGAAATTTTACAACAGGAACTTAGTCAATTTATTGATGCTGGATTAATAATTCCTTTACCCTCACCGAGCTTTCACTTTACTATTGCGGATTTAATTTGGGATATTAGTTATCAACAAGCAGTAGCAGAAAATGCCAATTTTTCAGAACAATTAAGAGAAGAAATTAAATATAGTTTTAGCCAATACCAAAATATTCAAGGACAATTTAGCTCTATTGAATGGCAATTATACGGTATTGCACTTCGACCCCGTGCTATCATACTTTGTCTAGCTCCCAAAGACCAAGAAAGTTATCAAGCCATTATTGAATTACGGAGTTGTATCTATCAAAATGCTGGTTTAATGGCTTTGGGAATTGAACAACAATATGATTTTACAGGGCATATTACCCTAGGCTATTTTGGAGATATTCCTGAAAATTTAGACCGTGATCTTTTAAGTCAGACAATTGCTAAAATTAACGATTTGCTGTTAGAAGATAGTCTCCCTGTTTTAAAAATTAATCGGATCGAATTACGTCAGTTTGATGATATGCTGACTTATTCTCGTCAACCAGATTGGGCAGTAGTTGAATTCTAACATTGTAAATGATAAATGTTAAATCATCCTATCCTAGAGGAAAGTTTTAAGATCATCGATCACGAGGTTGGCAATCATAACTTTACCAAAAACGAGTATGCGATCGCTCGTAGAGTAATTCACGCTACCGCCGATTTTGACTATCTGGATTTGTTGCAATTTCGGCATAATGCGATCGCTGCTGCCATTATTGGAATCAAAAATCAAGTTCCGATTGTGACAGATGTCACTATGGTAAAGCAAGGAATTCGCTCTATGGTGACAAAAACTTTTAAGAACGAGATTATTTCAGCAGTAGAATCTGTAAAAGTTGCAGAATCAGGAAAAACTCGCACTGAAACAGGATTATTAAAATGTTGGTCAAAATATCCTGAAGCAGTCTATGTTATTGGTAATGCACCCACAGCTTTATTAGCATTATGCGATCGCATTTATACTAGCAAAATTACTCCTACTTTAGTAATTGGTGTTCCTGTAGGCTTTGTCTCAGTAGTAGAATCAAAACAAACTTTAGCCAAGTTAACAATTCCACAAATACTGACTCAAGGAAGAAAAGGCGGATCCCCTGTAGCTGCTGCAATTGTTAACGCGCTGTGTGTGTTAGCTTGGGAAAATAAATAAATTCTAATAAATTCTAATCTCTCTGCCTCTGGTGCGGGAGACATTTTCCAGATCGGGGAAGCGATAAATTACCAAGAAATAAATTTCTTGGCTAATACAGAAAAGTCCTCTCAAGAGGACTCTTATGTAGTATTAATGATAATTATAGTCTATTAAAATAGACTTATTATATTAGCCTGGAACTTCAGTTTTAGGCGGTAGGGGATCGAGGTGCAAGATATGAGTATTATTTGAAATCACAACAGGTTTCTATACAATTGAGAAAGATTCCTATTTGTATAAGAGCCTGTTCTAGTTTCCAAAGATAGCAAAATATCCCACAACAGACAGAGCAACCAAGATTGAAGCATAAATTCTAATATAATCTCTCTGCGTCTTTGCGCCACCCCCCTTATTAAGGGGGGATTGCGAGAGACATTTCCCCATAACTAAAGCAGACAATAAAGCCTATTAGTTGAAATCACAACAGGTTCTTATACAACTGAGAAAGATTCCTATTTGTATAAGAGCCTGTTCTAGTTTCCACAGATAGCAAAAAAGCCAACAAGAGACAGAGCAACCAAGATTGAAGCATAAATTCTAATATAATCTCTCTGCGTCTTTGCGCCACCCCCCTTATTAAGGGGGGATTGCGAGAGACATTTCCCCATAACTAAAGCAAACAATAAAGCCTATTAGTTGAAATCACAACAGGTTCCTATACAACTGAGAAAGATTCCTATTTGTATAAGAGCCTGTTCTAGTTTCCACAGATAGCAAAATATCCCACAAGAGATAGAGCAACCAACATTGAAGCATAGAATTTAATCTCTCTGCGTCTTAGCGACTCTGCGTGAGACATTTCCCCATAACTAAAGCAGACAATCAAGCCTATTAGTTGAAATCACAACAGGTTCCTATACAACTGAGAAAGATTCCTATTTGTATAAGAGCCTGTTCTAGTTTCCAAAGATAGCAAAAAAGTCTAACTAGTCTTCTTTTATAGCTATTTCCCAGGTTTCAAGACTACTAACTACCCGTTTATCTGATAAATTAAGTCTTGCTGCTGCATCAGATGAGAGTAAAAAATATACTGAAGAAGTTTCTAACCATAGTTTTTGCAATTGATCGTCAGACTGAGGAATAATTATGCGATCGCTGTAAAAGTTAAGAGAAGGACGATAATAAGGATAGGAAGTATAGATAGTTTGTTGTGGTGGGGTGGCTTTCTGGATCATTTGTGCAACAGGTAAAATGGGATATTGTTCTGCTAATTCCCAATTCCAGTGTTGAGTAGCAAATAAGGATAGCAAACCCAAATATAAACTAATTGCTATTGCAACTATAAAATAACGCGATCGCGCCTTCAGCAAAATAGTAGTAATAGTTAAACCGATAGCCAATGTAATAAAAACTAACAGTAAATCGCGATCGCCTGGTTGTGGAGATAAACTATAAATTATGCTCGCTACTCCACAGGCTATACTTAGTAGAGAAAATAAGATAATTAATAAATAATTGCGATAAACTCTAAAATTATCCCATATTTTAGCTAAATTTGCCCCAATAATTAAAGAGATAGCAGGATAAGCGGGAATAATATACCAAGGGAGTTTGGTCGCCATCAAACTAATAGCTAATAGATAAACTCCACCCCAGACTAAAACTAATTTTGCCCATAAGCGATCGCGTTGTCTAATAGCTAACCTAATTCCTGCTGGTAAAAAAAACAGCCAAGGTAAAGTATCCTTAGCCATAATTATTAGATAGTACCAAGGTTGACCCTGATTGTTTTCGACAGTATTCCAGATACGACCGAAAGTTTGTCCCCCTAAATTAACACCTAAAAATTCTTGTCCATAACGGAGATATTGCAGACTGTACCAAACTATTACAGGGAGAAAACTTAAGACAGTGGTCAATAATAATAGAGTTAGACTGCTTGGCTTTTGTAGAGGTAATTGGTGAGTTTTCCCTACCTTAGTTTCAATCCACCAAAAGCTTATAGCGATCGCAGCTAATAAGACTCCAATAGCAATTCCTTTAGTAAGACAAGCGGAGCTTAATCCTAATCCTACTAACCATAAGCCACGAGTATCAAAACGGGCGATTAATAATCCTAATATAGTTATACAAAACCAACAGGCGATCGCTCCATCTAACATAGCTAATCGTCCATGACGCACCATCTGAATGAGAGTTAGATAGACAACAGTAGCCAAAATAGTTGGAATTCTCTTAGGAAAAATCAGACGACCAATAGTATATAGAACAGGAACAGATAAAGCGGATAAAATAGCACTGGGAAGCCGACTACTCCACTCACTAACCCCAAAGCAAGTGTAAGAAATTGCAACTAACCAGTGAACTAAAGGGGGTTTATTCCAATAGGGAACACCACCGATATCCTGGGGATACAGCCAAGTATAATTATTTGTAGCACGATAAATTTCACGGGAGACATTAGCCACAATTGCTTCATCCCAGTCTCTTAAAGAAACATCCCCCAGATTAAAAGTGTAAAGAACAAAGGCTGCGAAGCCAAAACTACACAGCCATAGGAAATCGGGTTTTTGTTTGATCATCTAGAATTCGCTATCACTGGAGTGTCCTCCTACAGCATTAGGGTCTGTATCCCGTTTTGATCCTAACAATTCCAGGCGATCCACTCTAATAACTGGTTTAGAACGTAGTTTACCAGTATTGCGGTCTGTCCAAGTTTCTATTTTTAAAGAACCTTTGACCCCAATTAAACTACCTTTCTTAACATAATTCCCTGCTACTTCTGCGGTTTTACCCCACATTTGTTAGAGTCGATGGGAATATCACTATTCCCACCTCTCGTTCAGAACTGTACGTGAAACTTTCGCTTCATACAGCTCCTCAATGATTTGGCTGCATAGGGTTTCTTGCGTACCTCTGCTGGTTTTCAATACCAGTTTTCT
>JASJCP010000187.1 GCA_030065935.1 Xenococcaceae cyanobacterium MO_167.B27 | reverse complement strand
GGTGCCGAAGGCAACAGCTTCGCTGGTCGCCTACCTATTGCTGCGCGATGCCGAAGGCAACCGCAAAGCGGGTCGCTCTGCTGATAATCATCTAAAACTTTATCAAAAAATATACATTTAATTTTGCTTAAGTACTTATATAGCGAAACTAAAACTAAAGTCGAATCGATCCTCAGTGGTTTAGATAAGGAAGTTGAAACCGCTTTTGATACTGGAGCAGCTGATGCCAAGCAGCTTTTTGAGGATTATGTTGACGTAAGAATGAGTGCCTATAAAGCTAAACGTTACAGTGGTTCGGGCGCAGCACGCTGGGTAACAGATAAATTGCTTGGTATGCCTTCAGAGGTCAATAAATTCTATAAAGAAGGAAAAAATCTTTACCTCAATAAGATGGATCGAGTTATCGACCAGGTAGTTAATATTATCGGTAACGGTCTATCTAAAGCCAAAAATGAAGTTGCTAATGGCAGAAAGCGAGTACAAGACTATGTCAATCAATTACCTGCTAACTTAAAATCTATCGGTCAAGAAGCTGCTTCAGATATTCAAAGTGAGTTTGATAGCTTAGAAGAAAGTGTTGATGCTAAACAAGATGAGTTAATTGATAAGCTTGCCCAGAAGTATCAAGAAAACGTCCAAGCACTGGATGCTCGCATCGAGGAAATGAAGGCAGCTAACCAGGGTCTAGTAGATAAAGCTGCTAACTTTATCAAGGGCGTTATTGAGACGATCAAGAAGCTCAAAGAGATGCTGAAAAAGGTCTTGGCAAAAGTTGCTGATGTAGTGGGCAAAATTATTCAAGACCCCATTGGCTTTTTGGGCAACCTAGTCAAAGGTTTAAAACAAGGTTTTGATAACTTTGCGGGTAATATTGGCAAACATCTCCAAGCAGGATTAATCGGCTGGCTAACAGGAGCAATGGGTGGTGTGGGTATCCAAATTCCTGATGATATCTTTAGCTTGAAAGGAATCTTTAACTTAGTTATGCAAATCCTGGGGTTAACTTGGGATTATATCAAGAAGAAAGCAGTAAAACTCTTTGGGGCGCGGGTAGTAGCTGCCATGGAAACAGGCTCGGAAGTCTTCCAAGCATTGATGCAAGGACCAGACGCACTCTGGGAATATGTTAAAGGGCAATTTGGCGATCTCAAAGAAACCGTAATTGGAGCCATCAAAGAGATGGTGATTACTCAAGTAATTACGGCAGGGATTAAATGGATTCTCGGCTTATTAAATCCTGTGGGTGCTTTCATCAAAGCAGCAATGGCAATCTACGAAATTATCATGTTCTTCGTTAACAATGCTGCTCGGATTATTGATTTAATTAATGCCATTGTGGATGCAGTAGGCGCGATCGCTGGTGGCGCAATTGGTGCTGCTGCTAAGTTAGTCGAAAATGCCCTAGCTAAAGCAATTCCCATCGTTATCGGCTTCCTCGCTTCCTTATTGGGTGTTAGTGCTTTGGCGAAGAAAGTACAGGCGATCGTCAAGAAAGTCCGTAAGCGCATTGATAAGGCGATCGATAAGATGTTGATGAAAGCGAAGAAAGCAGTCAAGAAGCTGTTTAAGGGTAAGAAGGGTAAAACTGGTAAAGGTAAAAAAGAAAAAGAGGGTCAAACAAAAGATCATAAAGCTTTAGCTAAACAGGCAGCATTAGAATTAAAACAAAATAGTCAAGGAAAAGATTATGAAACCTTGAGAAAAGAGAAACAAGCAAAGGCTAAACAAATTGAAACTAAATATACTAATAAGCTAGAAAAAGGCATAAAATTAACTATTAAATTTAATGATGCAGAGAAGGATCAGAAAGACAATGATCTTGATTTCAAAGTTAGAATTGCTCCCAATGATGCAGATTATGATGACAGTATTGATGTTCAGCCTAAAACCCCAACACAAGAAGACCATAAAAAAGCGGTTCAGGAAACACGTTACGATGCTAATCTCTTGAAAGGACGGGGTCAATATAAAATTTTTGATGGTTTATATTTTGACCGAGAATTTAGAAACAAACATTATGAAGCCATGAATAATATTGGTAAATGTCACACTACAGGAGCAACTGATCCAGGAAATACATCAGGTAATTTTACTCCTGATCATCAACCTCCTGTAGCAGTATTAAAAGCAGGTGGAGAACAAAGGGTTCGTTTTTATCCACACAGTTCTGCAGCTTCTAATGAACAAAAATATGCTGTAAATAGGTATAAATCTGAGATAAGAAAAATCTCAGGAAGGAAAGGTGCTGATTGGAATAGTAAATGGGCAGAGGGAATTAAATCGGAATGGTTTTGGAGTTAAAGTATCTTGATAAAATAAACAGTCAAAATTTTCTTGTATTCAATATCTTATTTAGATAAACGAATTAATAAAATTAGATAAATTTGCTTTAGATATTCGTATCTCAAGTATGGATTTATGTTCAAATTGTTTATTCAGAGTTAAACCCAAAATGAAATCAACAGATAAATTATTAAATCAATTAGATCAAGCCGTAAGTGAGTTTAAATTTCCAATCTGGGATATTGACGAAGACTCATCAGCTATTACTGGTGCAATGCGTGTCTCAGGTTTTACAAGTTCTTCAGGAATTGGTCTAATATTTGAATCTATTGAATATACAAAAACAGAAAATGTAATTCAATGTATGGTTCGCTGTTTTGCTACATTGCCAGTTAGAGATTGGCTAGAATCTGGAGACGGTATTTATGTTCCATATGATGATATGATTGATGGCGAAACAGGTAAATTTATTGTTGATTTCGGAACATTTGATATTGTAATTCGAGATAAAAAGTTTAATGTAAATTTAGATAAAACTGAATTGATAAATGAAGGTTATATTGATAACAAAAGTGAAACATTGACGAAACAAGCTTTATTATTTAGGATTTGTGATACTTTACCTAAAGATTTTCTGTTTTCTAGTCTTGAATTTTTTAAGAAAGCATTTGAGCTTCCCGAAGATACAATAATTTTATTTTCTATTGACGATTGGGAACATCCTTCAATAGAAATCTACGAAGATGATGATATAAAGCCTAGCAACTATGAGGACATACGAGTAATGGTTACAACATTAGAGGAAAAGAGGACAAAACTAGATTTAAAAGGAACGCCTAACACTTCATGGAAATATCAAATAGATAATCAATAACGGGAGTTTAGACTAAAGAAAGGATCAGGATGAGTGGCATTCTGTTGGGGAAAAAAGAGAAATTATCATCAGATAGGATCGCAAGAATCGTCTTTTATTAGTTTGTTTTACTGAGATGTTGCCAAAGTTTTCAAGACTTCTGAAGAAGTAAACAAAGCACTTCGAGCTATTCTATCCGCTATTCCCCAAAAATAAAATGGGATGGGTTTGGGATGATGAGGTGCGATCATCCTTGCTATAAAATGTTCAAAACTTTAATGCGCTCGCCATTTGGTAGGTACGTTACATTTCATTAACGCACCACCATCCCAACAATATTTCGGTGGTCAAGGTACAGCATTTGATGTTGGTGGTTCATAAGGTCTAATATGCTTCAACTTGTCTGCATTTTGGCGAGCAACATCAAGCTCATAACACTTTTGCAGGTTGAGCCAAAACTCAGCATAAATGCGATCACGCAGTGCCTCGCAGAGCGAGATCGCAGATTAGAGAATATAGCAAGGCGATCGCTTTTTTATTTAACATTTTATTTTTAAAAAATCATTTTCTAACAACAGCTATCTTAATAATGTCGCGAGAGGACTCCCGTTAAACCGACGACAGAAGGTTAACGGTGAGATGAATCGCGACCAATATTCCTAAACGCGTACACGAAGTGCGTCGAAGACTAGCATCCTTTTTAGACTTAGGTGCTTTGGGAAGACGTTTGCAGTAATCTTGAATAATCTCAGACATACTAACTCCGCGTTGTTGTGCTGCATATTTAAGCCTTGATTTTTCATCCTCAGTTAGTCTTACCCTTAAAGAATATTCTCTGGTCATTGTATCCACAAATCATGATACAATGATTCTAGCACTTGGTTGAGCAATGATTACTTTTACTTACTGTTATAAAATCAAGCCGACAAAACAGCAAATCAGACAATTTGAACAATATTTAGATATTTGCCGTGGGGTATATAATTATGCTCATGCAGAAAGAAAAGCGTGGCTTGAATCTAAAAAGTCGTTGGCGGATCGTTGCTCAATAAAAAGTGAATATATAATTCCTGCTGACACTCCTTTTCCTAACTACAATAACCAAGCAAAAGCATTAACCGAAGCTAAAAAGAATTTACCTCATTTGAAGGTAGTCAATGCTCAATGTTTGCAGCAAGTTCTTAAAAGGTTAGATAAAGCCTGGACTAATTTCTTTAAATTACCAGGACGAGGATTTCCTCGTTTCCGTAATCAGAATAGGTTCAGAAGTTTTGTTTTTCCGCAACTCCTTAAAGATTGCCTAAAAAAAGGAAAAGTTAAGTTGCCTAGTATTGGTTGGATTAGAATTAGGCACTCAAGAGAATATCCTGTTGGTTTTGTGCCTAAACAATTTCAAATTGTTAGAAAAGCTAGTGGATATTACCTCATGATTGTTTTTCGATTCATAGAGTCTGTTCCAGATGCAGTGCCAGGAAAAGTGTCAATAGGTCTTGATGCAGGAATAGAAAGTTTTGTAGCTACTCCAACTGAATTAATCAAGAGTCCTAAATTTCTTCGAGGTAAGCTCAGGAAGCTGAAATTGCTCCAGCGACAACTGAAAAAGAAAATTAAGGGTTCAAACAATTGGTTAAAATCCGTGACGAAGATAGCTAGATTTTATGAAAAGATAGCCAATACCAGAAAAGATTGGTTATTCAAATTAGCTCACTATCTCTGTGACCAAACTGATAATATTTTTGTTGAAGATATTAACTTTAAATCTTGGTCAAAAGGCTTATTTTGTAAGCAATCTCTAGATTCTGGTATAGGTGGATTTATTAACGATATATTGCCCTTTATCTGTTGGAAAAGAGGTAAATATTATCTAAAAGTTGATAAAGATTATACCTCGCAAATTTGCAGTAATTGCGGTCAACACACAGGCAAGAAACCATTAAGCCAACGCCTCCATGTTTGCCCAGAATGCCACCATACCGAATCAAGAGATACTAATGCAGCCAAAATAATCCGAGATCGTGGGCGTGTCGCCGTCGGGCAGACGGTGATTTTTCAAAATGCTTGTGGAGATGGGCTGTCGGGGGTCAGACAATTAACCTTGTTTGATCTAGATAAGTATCTGGGAAGCAAGAATCTCCCTGTTAAAATTAATGACGAAGCGATAGCGTAGTTGTTAATTTAACGGGAGAGTGTCAAAATCACAGTTGTAAGAATTATTATTTTCTACGCTTTCTAAATTAAGATGAAAAACATCTATAAATTACCATTAATTCTAGAACCTCAGCCAGAAGGAGGCTACACAATTACTTGTCCTCTTTTGCCTAATTTAATCACAGAGGCTGATACTTTAGAAGAAGTTATGCCTAATGTTTCTGATGCTTTATCGGCAATTATTGAAGCATATCAAGACTTAAATCAACCTCTGCCAACCATATTACAGCCTATTAGCGAACAAACAACTCTTTGGACAGAAAGTTTAATTCCTATAGGTGCTTAGTGAAATATAAAGAAATTGTCAAAAAACTCAAAAAAATGGGATGTCAAGAAATACCCAGAAGAGGCGGAGGTTCTCATCGAAAATGGTATAATCCCCAAAATAATGCCGTTGTGCCAATTCCTGATTGGGGTAATAAAGATTTGAAAATAGGTACTTTAAGACAAATTATTCGTCAACTAGATATTGATTGGGAAGAATTTAAGAATTTATAAAAGATGATCGCACTCTGCCTCTACACAATAAATAGCGATCGCCACAACCTTCCAAGTCAAGTATGGAGCTAAAATAATGGCATTGGGAGGGAATATTCATGATTGGTACAAATATTAATCTTAGTCAGGAAGCTCAACAAATTTTGATTAAGGCTGCTGCTGTTAAACATATGTCTGTAGAGGAGCTGGCTTCAGAAATTCTCAATGAAGTTATCCACGATAAGCTTAGTTCTATTATTAAAGATACAGAACCTAAGCTAAAACGCAAGCCAGCTTTGGCTGGTACAGAGCCTTTCTTTTTCTATGGAACGCCTGAAGAGTCAGGATTACCTGCTGATGAATGGGACAGGTCGAAGGAATGATTATTCTTGATACCCATATCTGGATTTGGTGGAATCAGGACTCTCCTAGACTTACAAATTTTCAGAAAGAAATTATTGACAACTCTCGCACTGGTGGAATAGGAATATCAAATATCAGTCTCCTTGAAATTTCAAGATTAGTTAATCGAGGTCGTTTAGTTCTTCCCAAACCATTAAAAGAGTGGTTTTCTATTGCCCTAGCTGAAGAAGGAATTCTGTTAATTCCTATTACTTCTGCAATTGCTATTGAATCTTACTGCTTATGATAGCTCCTTACCAGAAGAATTTCATAAAGCTCCAGCAGATAGGATTATCGTTGCTACTGCAAGGACTTATGATTGCCCCTTAATGACCAATGATAGCAATATCCTTAGTTATCCTCATGTGAAGTTGATTACCATTACAAATCCTTAATGCGATCGCCATCTCTATAAAATGCTCAAACACTTTAATGCGCTATTCCCCAAAAATAAAATGGGATGGGTTTGGGATGATCAGGTGCGATCGCTGTTCCAGATGGAGAAGTGCGATCTGCAAAGCAGCCACTTCGTGACCACGAGGAACGAGTGAACCTCTCTCCGCGCCTCGGCTGCGCGGAGATATCGCTTAATTTGGGCAGGCGATCACGCATTCACGATTTCTTCTCAAAAGGATTGAGTAATTGCAATGTTTCAATCCATTGAAAATCCTCGACATTCCGAGTAACTAAAACTAAATCATGTGTTAATGTAGTTCCTGCAATAATCGCATCTCCTAACGTCATCCGTCGCCTTTGGCGCAGTATTACAGCTTGCTCCAAAACAGGCTGGGAAATAGGCAGAACTAAAGATACGACAAAAAATTCTTCTAGAAGCTGACGCTCTAATTCTGTAAGACGATGATAGCCTAATGTCTCAACATAACTTAGTGCTGAAACTGCTGGCTCATGTTTGGCAATAAATTCTCGCAACCAACCATATTCAGGTTGAGCCGCGTAAATGATAATATTGCTATCCAACAGCATCATTCAGTTCGCCCAGGAAGTTGGCGATCTTGTCTGACTTCATGTTGCCAGACGAGAGGCTCGATTCCTGAAAATGCCCTTGCCTGAGCTAACTTGTCTAAAATTGCTGCCATTTGTTGCCCCCTTGCTTTGGTTTTGAGAGGGGTTTCTTCTTCCAAAATGGTTACTAAAACTTGTACCGAAGAATTACTCTGCAAACAATGATTAACTTCTTCTTGCCATTCTAGCCAATTGCCTTTTAAAACTGCCCGAAAAGTACGCATCATAAACTATAGTTCCAAATTTTGATACTTAAATAAACTTGAATCTGACTATTCACAGCGAATTGCCTTCAAACTTTATTAGCTTTATTATACTACGAAGTTGCGATCGCCTAGCTTATTGGTCAGATGGAGTTGGACATCAGAATAATGCGCAATAAAAAATCTACTTAAAGTTGGGTAAACTTATGCAGACGTATAGCCAAGCGCACTAGCATTACTAGGTATTATTGGAGTATGCTAAATGATTGCCGTCTATCTTCCTTTTCACCCCTCTATCATCTCCCACCCCTCTATAATCTCCCCTACGTGGGGAGATACAATCGTGTCCCTCCTTGTAGGAGGGATTATAGGGAGGTGAACTCTGGATAGACGGCTTGACCCCAAACCTGACTCTCACATTAAAGAAACTGTGCCGATGGCAACCCTTCAGTAACTTTGATGTCCGCGCCCAATAATGCCATACGTGCCGATTACAATCCACTGGCTGTAATAAGGCGTTAAGGCATCTAGGCAAGCGTTCAGAGAATCGAAAACTGCGACGGGCGAGTACTAATGCTGCTGCTGTACCACTATTTAGCCCGTAAAGACCCATAAATTTAATCATTCCAATCAAACTTGAATAAGCTGGATTAACTTCTATCGTTTGAATAGCGGATAATCTAGCCTTGGAATGAACTAAGTCTGAAAACTTAGAATAAGCAAAGCTCGATAACATTCTGGCGTAGCTTTTGCTATGCTCTTTTAACCTACTTTTCTTGCTGCTAAAATCCAACTTCTCTATTACTATCGGACATTCTTTTTCTACTGCAATGTCAATGATTTGCCCAATGGCTTGAGATAAAATATTTGTTGTTTGACCATTAGAAGAGTTTTCTAAATCAATATTAATTTGCCCATGTTGTTTGAGGTTGCCTTGGTTGTCACAATAAGCCCAAGCAATACTTTTAACATTTAAATCGATGCCGATTGCTCCATTGTTTCTATTGGAGATAGTTGGTATGTCTGGCAACTCTACAGTGGTATGCAAATACCATTTGTTATTCTTCTTGACAAAACGATGAGTTACAGATTTTTCTGTTCCATTGCGATATTCTTTTCCTCGTTTGTGCTGGGTGGGAGTTAAAGCAATATCAATAAATTCTTGTCCGTATCTGAACTTAACGCCATCACATCTAACGTGACTACCAAATTGCTTTAACAAACAAGGAGGAACTGTTATAGCTAATTCCCCATCTTTGGTTAATCTACATAATTGATTACCATTTTTATAGGTCTTTGACCCTACCATCATAAAGTTAGACGCTCTTGTTTCTCTCCAATCAGCTAACCATTCTTGATGAGATGAATAACCATTTTTTTCTAAATGATATTGAGCAAGAAATAACTTTTTAGTGCCGAAACATAAACTAATTTTTTCCTCTGACAACTTTTTAAGCTTGTTTTGCTTTAGAGCCAATCTTCGCTTCTTTTGATGAATAAAAAATCTATCTTTTTTGTTAATTTGTTTTTTCTTGAGTCTTTTGTTGATTGAACTTTGAATACTGCGGATTGTACTTGAGAGGTCTAAGAGATGAGTTTTCTTGAGCTTCAAAATAGCTGTATGCTTTCCTTTAAGATCGTGATAGACGTTTCTAACCGTAGTGCTATCAACTTGATATTTAGACTGAAGCGATTTTTCAATCTTCACAATCTTTTCGCGAGGTGGCGACACCTGGGGAGACCCCAGGTGCGCGAGACCGCCGTCACCCATCAAACTTGAGTGCATATCTCGCTCTATCTGGCTATATAATGCAGCCATTGAATCTAAAAACGAGAAGATACTATTGGGTACTAATGTTTGGTAAGTGGGCATACTCTACTTTACAACGAATAAAACCTGCGTAATATAAAGTTTTGCCAAACAATCAACTGGTCTTGCCAAGGTTTAACTAAGTTTACCCAAGTATTTGACGTGCAGCGACGATCCGATCG
>JASJCP010000186.1 GCA_030065935.1 Xenococcaceae cyanobacterium MO_167.B27 | reverse complement strand
CAAGGGTGTACGTTCTACTTCTGAAATCTCTATCGGGAGCTTGTCAAGTATCATTCTGCTATTAAAGCAGATAGAGACTCCTTGAAGCAACCCGATCTCTTTGGATCGCGATCGCCCCCAGCGGTTATTGAGCAGTTACTTGCTATACACATACAAAATCCGCCCGAAGCAGATTCTTTCCCTATTAGAAACAAGAATATGACAAATTAATCTTTTGTCAGTCAAGCAGGAAATAAGGTTAAGCAAGAGCTTGATTATATATGGCTTCGTTGGCTTTAACTGATTTAAAGAAATCTACTATAGGGCGAGGGTAGTTAACTCCTAGGATTACTCCATAGCGTTTTTGTTCTTCTTGAGTTAATTTCCAAGGCTCATGTACTTTTTTTCCTGGTATATTAGTTAGTTCTGGTAGCCAATGTCTGACATAATCTCCTTGAGGGTCATAGTCTTTGGATTGTTTGGAAATATTAAAGTAGCGGAAACCCCGAGCATCATTACCTACACCAGCAGTATAGTTCCAGTTTCCCCAATTACTGCACACATCGTAATCTATTAACAGGGATTCAAACCATTCTGCACCCATTTTCCAATTAATACCCAAATTTTTGGTGAGAAAACTAGCAACATTTTGTCTGCCACGATTAGACATGAAACCTGTTAGTGCTAGCTCTCGCATATTAGCGTCTATTAAAGGGTAGCCTGTTTTACCTTCTTGCCACAATTGAAATCTTTGCCAATCTTCTTTCCAGGGAATATCAATACCTTGTAACCCTGAAAGATAAAATATTTTGTTGCCGTGTTTGGCGCAAATGAAGCGGAAAAAATCGCGCCAAATTAATTCAAAAATTAACCAGTAAGTGGAATTGTTTTTAATGATTTCTGTTTGATATTGCTGCACTTGATCATATATATAGCGAGGAGAAATACAGCCGATAGCTAGCCAAGGAGAAAATTTAGAAGAATAGTCTGCACCTAACATCCCGTTACGGGTTTCTTTATACTCTTGGAGACAGTTTGCTTTCCAAAAGTAATGATTTAATCTTTCGAGGGCGGGGGTTTCTCCTCCCTGAAAATTTAAGACGGCTCTAGAATCAAATGTAGGAGTTTCTAAGTTAAGTTCTGCTAAAGTGGGGATTTTTCCTAATTCAATATCTGGTATAGATGGTAATTTTGTAGGGGTGGGTAGTGGTTCTTCTATCCCTGATTTTTTCTCTACTTGTTTGCGGAAATTGGTAAATAGTTCTGGTATTTGGTTAAAGGCAAAGGGTAAATCTTCTGGTAAATATAGGGTTGAACCCCAAAAACTGTTATATTTAACCCCGATACTAGATAGGGCTTGTTGAAGATTTTTTTCTACGGTTAATTCTTCTGCTGTTACTTCTTCATGATAATATATAGCATCAACTTTTAGTTTTTGGGCGATCGCACTTACTTCTTGTTCTGGTAATCCCTGACGTACTATTAGATTACTACCTAATTTTTGCAGAGATTGACGCAAGTTTGCGACGCTTTCTACGAGAAATTGAGCGCGATATTTACCAGTTTTGGGAAAGCCAAAAGAGGTGGTGGTAAATTGTCTCGAATCAAAACAGTAAATGGGGATTATATTGGCTTTTTCTTGATAAGCTCGATATAAAGGTTCGTGATCTTTTATGCGTAAGTCGTTACGATACCAAATAATAATAGTTTTTTGAGTCATTCAGTGGTTAGTGGTTAGTGGTTAGTTGTTAGTAGGAGCGTAGTTACTTTATATTTGGCTCTACCTCATATTTTGTACTTATACACAAAAATATCTCAGTTTTTAGGTTGCGCGGTTAATGGTTAAGAAAAAAGTATCCACGAAAGCCTTGCGCCCGTACAAGAGGAGTTATTATTCAAAAAGTCCCATTAATTCTTGTAGGAAAGACGGGATAAGCGCGCGTCTGTACTTTAAAATAATTAAAAAATCTTGCTTCCCCGCGATTCTATTACCTAATAGCTAACACCTGGTGTAAGATGTGAGTCTAGCTAATTAATCTGCTGAAAAATGATAGCTAGTATGCGCTCCATCAGGATATAGAAAAGTACAAATTACGGATGTTTCAGGATTATATTTAATGATTAAGTCTTGTAATCCCGATTCTTTCCAATCACTTACTACATTGGGTAATAAAACTATGGGTTTAAAGACGATTTGCCAGTCTTCTAAAACTGTAGTGTTATTTTCTAACTGTCGCAAAATTACTACGGTACCTTTTTCTTTAAAATCAATGTAGCCTTTTTTGGCTACTGCAATTATCCTGTCTGCATTGGCTTCGATAACTTGTATCTGTTCTTCTTTGCTATCTAAAGGTTCTGGCATGATAACATTTTCCTTCTTTTTCTCTACTAAACCCTGTTTCTCTAAACTATCTGTAACAAGATTAAATGGAATACACTACAAAAGAGACAATTTAAACCTTATTTACTATAAAAGATATTTTTCCAAAAAACATGGATGCTAGAAGATACGCACCAGCAACTCAGCGCAACCGCGAACCAATTTTAGAAGTTTTATTAAGAGTTTTGCCGACTCAGGGTAATATCCTAGAGATTGCTAGCGGTACGGGAGAACATAGTATATGTTTCGCACCTCGTTTAGCACCTCGTCAATGGTATCCCTCGGAACAGCAACCCCAACTACGAGATAGTATCATTGCTTGGCAAAATCACTACAAGAGCGATAATTTACATCCGCCTCTAGATATAGATGCTGCTGCGGAGCATTGGGCTATAGAGGAACTAGATATTACAGTCAATGCTATTGTCAATATTAATATGATTCACATTTCTGGTTGGGAGAGTTGTTTGGGTTTGATGGCTGGTGCAAAACGTATTTTACCTGTAGGGGGTATTTTATACTTATATGGCCCTTACAAAAGAAACGGAAGACACACTGCGCCCAGTAATCAAGCTTTCGATCAATCACTGCGATCGCAAAATCCTGAGTGGGGAGTGAGAAATTTAGAGGATGTTATCTCAGTAGCCCAGGATAATAATTTAGTCTTACAAGAAATTGTAGAGATGCCAGCTAATAATCTTTCTGTAGTTTTTAAGATTACTGACCTTGGATAAATGACATATTAGCCTGATTGTTGCAGTAATAAAGTTACTTCTTTTATCTTAGTGGTATTACCAAGATCGCGATAGAGTTCTAAGGCTTTTTCCCAAGCTGCGATCGCTTCTTGGGTTCTACCTCTTCCTTGTAGTGCTGTTCCTAGATAATGATAGCCTGTGGGGTTAGAAGGAGCAATTTCTGTGAGACGGCGATAGGAAATAATGGCTTTAAGATAGTTTTGTTGACTGAGAAAAATATTAGCAATCTCTTGTTGGATGTCGGGAGAATTTGGTTTAAGGTTAAGAGCTTGTTGATAAAAGTCTAATGCGGATTCAAGCTCCCCTTGTATTTGGAGAATTTTGGCAATTTTAAGCTGGAGAATATGATTTTTTGGCTCAATTGTGTGAGCTTGTTTGAGAGTATTTAAAGCGGAGGAGATATCTCCTATAGAGATAAAAGCATTAGCTAATTGTATTTGCAATGGAATATTATTAGGCTTTAGGACGATCGCTTTTTCTAAATATTCGATGGCTTCAGAATACTTTTGCTGTTGCAGTAGAGCCATAGCCATGAGTTGCTTGGCATCTAGGTTGTTAGGGTCTAGAGTGAGAATGCGATAACAGGTGTCAATAGCGCGAGGGTATTGTTTTTGTCTGACTAAGACAATTCCTAACCCAACATAGTTTTTAACATCTTCAGGAGCAAATTTGATTGCGAGTTCGTAGGCTTCTGCTGCTTTAATATTGTCTCCTGAATTTCCTAAACTATACCCTAGGGCATAGTAAAACTCTGGGTTATCTGGTTCAAGTAAAATCGCTTTTTGATAGGCTGTAACTGATTCAGGATAGTTGCCTAATTTGGCTTGTATGTACCCAATCCCAGAAAATATTTTGGCATTATCCTGATCCAGAGTTAAGGCTTTTTGGTAGGTGACAAGAGCGAGTTCATAGTCTCTCGATTCTACATATTTTTTCCCCTGACGCAGCAAGTCATTAAGTTGCCGTGTGGATGATTGCTTATTTTGAGCAATGAAAAAGGTGGGATTGAAATCCGCTATTGATGACTGGGGGGGAGATTGGTTGTTAGCCATCATTTTTGGCATTGGTATCAGAGTGACAGCCAGGGTAATACCACAAAATATAGTAGAAAGCTGAGGTCGAATCATAATTGCTCGCGAATTTAACTATGATGTTGCAGGTTATTTTTTGCTTCTTCGGCTACTTGTTGTACATCATCTTCGGCTAGTTTTTCAAGAGTAGCAACTGCTTCTGATCCTCCTAATCTTCCTAAAGCTTGAACTAAACGATAGCGTATCTGCCAATCTTCATTAGTAGCAAAAGGTGTTAACAAGGGTACAGCCCGATTATCTCCTAATTCTCCTAATGCCCCCACCGCAGCAGTTTGTAACAAATTATTATCTGACTGGAGTGCCTCAATCAATAAATCAAATCCTCTTGGCTCTCCTAATTCCCCTAATGCAGCTACGATACTAAATTGAATTAGCCATTCTGATGTTTCATGGTAGATCTTTTCTAGATCGTCAAAAGCTTCGGTTAATTGTAGCCCACCAATGACATCCGCAGCAGCAGCTTGTACATCTGGCTCTGGATCGTTAAATAGGCGATCGCGTAATATAGTCAAAGACAATGTTATATCTTGATCTCCCAAAGTATCTAATTGACTCACAGCAGCATAACGCACACGGGTATTTTTGTCATCAATTAAGGGCTGGATCAATTCAAAGGCAATTTTTGGCTCAATTTGTCGTAGTTGGTTGATGCCTCTAATGCGATTGCCAAAGTCGTTGGAGTCTAATAACTCTTTTACTGATTCTGGTGTAATAGTCATTGATTCTAATCTATATGCTATCGAGTTTGTTATATTCAAGATTCGCCTGCTGCCATCATACGGACAATATCTCCTTGAGTAATAATACCTATGATTTTGCCTTTTTGATCCAATACAGGTAAACGACGTATTCTTTTATCATGCATGAGTTTGGCTGCTTCTCGTACCGACTGATCAGATTGAACTGTTATTGGGCGATCGCTCATAACATCTTCTACAATTTGCCCTAATGCTTTATGAATTTCCTTTTCGTAACGGGTAGGATTTTGTAGATAAATTACACTATCCAGCAGCATGATATAGGGTGGTGTTTCAACTCCTGTTTCTTGCCACATTAGATCGGATTCAGAGATCATCCCTACCAATTTGCCCTGTTCGTCTATTACTGGCAACCCACTAATCTTTTTCTCTACAAGAAGGGTAATAGCTTCTTGCAGAGGTGTCTTAGGAGTTACAGAAATGGGATTGGGGGTCATAATATCAGCAACCGTCTTAGCCATAATTTCCCTTCTAAGTCATTATTGTGATTTTTCCTGACTTCAATTGTAGTTGAGTACTGTCCCAGATTATATTTCTGGGATAAGTTCGATAAATCAAGGAGGAAGCAGGAAGGATGAAGGATGAGGAAGTAATAAGTAATAATAATCAATCCCCCTGACCCCTGACCACTAACCACTAACCTCACTCCTCATCCCTTACTCCCCATTCCCATTGAGATTAATTTGTTTTAGTTCTAAACCTTGTTCAAATATAGTATCTATAGGTAACATTTCATTATCTTGAGTCATAAATTTATGGTCTTTGGTGGCACGAATTACTGCACCATCTTCTAACAGATACTCAAAGATTTCTTGTTCTCCTCGATTGTGCCATTGGGCAATAGGTTGAGTATAGACAAAGCCATGTTTATTTACTGTATAGACGGTGCATTGGATTTTTTCTTCTACCACTTTACCTATGGGTATTGCTCCATATTCGACAGTCAAAATCTGAGTGTCATAACTCAAACAATACTCAGCAAATAAAATCATTTTTTTAAATAATTCTTCTGCTATATCAGAAGTTACCCCATTTCTTGTTGCGCCATCGATGAATTTTTCTCGTTGCTTTTCCATCTCCGCAACTTTCTTTTTACCCATCGCCCTTCTGAGTAAATCAGCTTCTCCTAAAGAATAACCAGCCAGTTCTTGAGCTATTTTCATTATTTGCTCTTGATATACAATAACGCCGTAGGTTTCTTTTAAAATTGGTTGTAAAAGGTTATGTTCATATTCTACTTTTTCTCTACCATGTTTCCGATTAATAAAGAGAGGAATTAAGCCAGCATCTAAAGGACCTGGTCTATATAAAGCTAAGATGGAAGAAATATCTTCAATGCCTGAAGGTTTTAAGTCTTTTACTATCTGACGCATTCCATCAGATTCTAACTGAAAGATTCCTTCTAAATTGCCTTCTTTTAATAATTTCTGAGTTTCATTAACATCGGGAGGTAGTTTTTTACTTGTACCTTTATCTAAAATATTAAAAGCTCGAATTGAGTCTAGAGGTAAACTATCTAAATCTAATTTGGTGTGACGATATTCTTGAATTAAGTCCGCAGCTTTCTTGATGGTTGTAAGATTTTTCAATCCTAAAAAGTCCATTTTGAGTAATCCCAGAGATTCTAAATCTTCCATAAAATACTGGGTAATTACTGCACCATCATTATTCTTTTGTAGTGGTACAACTTCATCTAGAGGCTGAGAAGAAATAACTACACCTGCTGCATGAACACCGAAGGTTTTATTTGTTCCTTCGATGCGAATTGCCATGTCTATCCAATGACGAACACTAATACTGCCAACCTCTTCTTTTTTGTCATCATAAACTTTTACTGTTTCAGTTTCGTAAGCCTTTTTAAAATCAGGATCGGGGCTATCTTCGGAAATCATTACTTTGAGTTTAGCTGGCTTTCCTCTTGCTACAGGAATTAACTTAGCCAGGCGGTCTGCATCAGCAAAACTAACTCCTAATACTCGACCAACATCTTTTAAAACTGATTTGGAAGTTAGGCGGTTGAAGGTAATAATTTGAGCTACATTATTTTCCCCATATTTTTGGGTAACATAATCAATCATTTCATCTCTGCGATCGATACAAAAGTCTGTATCAATATCAGGCATGGATTTACGTTCAGGATTCAGAAAACGCTCAAATAATAATCCGTGATGTACAGGATCGATATTAGTAATTTTCAGAGCATAAGCAACTAAAGAGCCTGCTGCTGAGTTATGGATTGCAATATAATTTCCAATGTAAGAAGTATCACCAGGAACAGTAATATCGTAAACTTTCCCAGAGTAACTTTTTTTATTAATATTTCTGATTTTTAGATAAATATAATTATCATCTATGTAGAAACTATCATTACGATAAAATTTTTGAATCTTAACTCCAATCGGAAATTCAATAAAATCACTATTCCAATTTAATAATTGTTTTCCTGAGAGATTAACTGAATATTCTGTTGCCCAATTAGTATAGGTTTTTTTTCTTTTAATGATTGATGCCCAGTAACCAAAACGAGCTAGTAATAGTCTTAACTGAGAAGCTAAAATACTAGAGGTAGTCGTATATTGTATGGCAAGAGTTTTTTCTTGATTTCCTGAATTACCATCACCCCGAAACAGATACGCAATTAAAATTTTAACATATTCTGATTTCCCTTTAATGACTATTTGTTCGGGAATTTGTTTATATTTTGAATATTGCCCACATAATGCAGTTAAAAACTCCCCAATAATTCTAGAATAGCTAACCACTTGAAGTGAGTTTTTAGTTTTATGAGGAACAATTTTACTCTGTAAGCCAAAAACTTTTGCTAAAAGTTCTTGTATTTCTAGTGCATAATCTATTTCTTTTGTATGTAAGCCAAATCCAATAGTAGATTCTCGTTCACCTAATCTTGAATAACCTTCTGCAATATAGTAACCTAGTAATTTAGCGAAATCGTGGTTGAAAGTAATATGTCGAGGAATTTTATTAGTTGCTAAATGATTAGTTCCTCGTTCATACCAAATCCATTGTTCATTGTATCTTAAGGTTTTTATTTGAGGAATATATAAAAGTACATCAAAAATAATTGTTAATTCTTGAGAATTGACTCTAGGAAAAACTACAAAATCATTTTTACTTAGTTTTCCTGCTTCTACCCATTTTAATTGATATTGTTGATCAGGTTTTGTCTGACAGTAGCCCGTACAAGTTGGTTTACATACAGTTGCGATAGAACTACTTTTAACAGTGCATTTCTGACGAAGTCCAAGCAGGCTCCGCCGTGCAACGGCGGAGTACCTTGGACTCAGAACACTATATATTTTATGATCTTGAGTTAAACTGATTTTTTCATTGGCAACTTCAAGTTCAACAATTTCTTCATTGCAATCATATTCATGTTTTTGAGTGATAATTTGCAAATTACCTTTATGGGTAATGATTTCTTGTCCAACTTGAACATCTTTAATCAATACTTGATGTCCGTCAGAAAGCATTACTTTAGTATCTTCTAGAACACATCCACGACCTGGTCCTACAGGAATCCCCTGATCTCTAGCATATTTGATATAGTCCCAAACTACTAAAAAATAGGTTGAAAATCCCTTTTCTTGCATTACTTTTAGCTCAGAAAGTAATCTTTCTTTGTAGACTGGCGGTACTTCCGACTGATGAGGTATTTTTAATCTTTCTAATAGTCCTTGCAATGTAATTTCTTCGAGATAACTATCAGCAGTATGTCCTGATGGTACTGGATAATCAGGGATACGAGGCTCACCTAAGATCTTATAGGGTTGTACTTTGTCGGCAACTTCTAATGTATTGTTAATTGCTTCTTCTATAACTTCATCTTCTAAATGATCGCGGAATAACTGACGCATTTCATCCGCAGATTTCAGATATTCTGTACCACTGTAACGTAACCTCTTGTCATCAGTAATTCTTTTGGCAGTTAAGATACATAATAAGGCATCGTGTGCTTCAACATCGTAGCAAGAAATAAAATGAGAATCGTTAGTAGCGACAATTTTAATATCTAATTCACCAGCTATTTTGACTAATTCTGTATTAACGATACGGTCTTCTTGTGAACCGTGGTCTTGAATTTCTAAGTAATAGTCATCCCCAAAAACATTTTTATACCATTGAGCTACTTTTTTTGCTTCTTCTAGGTCGCCATTAAGAATTCTTTGGGGTACTTCTCCCCCTAAACAAGCACTGGTAACAATTAAACCTTCGTGATATTTTTCTAACAGTTCTTTATTAATACAAGGACGAGCAAAAATTCCTTTTCCTTGAAAACCTTTGAGATGAGAAATAGTGGTAAGTTTAACTAAGTTTTTATAGCCTTCTGTGTTTTTAGCTAGGACTACTTGATGATATTTTTTGTAACGTTTTTTAGTATTGTGTTCGATGTCTGCATTAATCACATACATCTCATTACCAATAATCGGTTTAATTCCTTTACTACGACAAACTTTAATTAGTTCGATCGCACCATACATTACTCCATGATCCGTAAGTGCGATCGCTGGCATTCCTAATTCTAAAGCGCGATCTATTAATTGCGGTATCTGGGATGCACCATCTAGTAAGCTGTAGTCACTGTGGATATGTAAACCGACAAAAGACATAGTTGTATCAGGTATTGGTAAAGATAGATTTTATTATAGGTAAATTTAGAATTACTTTTTTCGACTAAATTTATAATTTAGTATTGTTTGAAGATTTGAACAGGAAAAAGCCTAAACGAACAAGAGAGAAAATAATACTGTAAATCAAACTGAGAAACAAGAATAATAACCAGGAAAAGTTATAAAAGATGCTGAAACTAAGAACAACATTTCTAATTAAGTAACAGCCAAAAGTAAAGCCCATAATAGGCAAGATAAAATTTAGTAAATTACCTAAATAACCATGAAAAGATAACGAGTTATTAACCCCTCGCTCTACTGCTAATATTGAAGCTGGAAATAATGGCTCTATAATTAACAATATTCTATTAATCAGAAAAAATGTTAAAACTATCCCGCCGAAGAATAATAATATTAATATACTTGAAGTTATACAATTTAAAAATATTACATTAATTAAATTAAGAGAAGTACCCCTTAATAGGGCTACTGGATAATAAGGAAACCCAATTACCCAAAAACTAAACCATAATAATATTTGCAAGATATATCCAATATACTCAGATAAAGGTTTTTGCTTTTGATAAAATTCAAAATATAAATATAAGCTATTGACTAAAATTACTAAGATACCTGGAACTACAATTAAAGGTAATAAATTTTCTTCTACATTATTGACATCAGAAATTAATCTTAAAGTCAAGTCATTAGGACTTTTAAGAAATAGCCACAAGTACTCAGTTATATTGTTCATAATGTGAAAACAGTATTTTAGAATCTACTTACTCCAGTTCATTGTTGTCATCTAATTTATAGTTGAGGTTATTTATGAGTTATCGCACTCTGATTTTCTCCAGAAACTACCATAACCATAACTACTATAATAAAAATTTTTAAAAGGACTAACCTCAATTTTTTCTGTAACAGGATTATTTCCAATTACAAGTCCTTGGAAAGATAGCATTAAGTCTAAGTTGAAAGGGATTTCAGTAAAATTATTATGATGTATAAATAGCTTTTTTAATTTGTTCAACTTATAAAACGAATCTGGAAGATTACTTAATTTATTATGACTTAGATTCAAGTAAGACAATTCTCTAAACTTAGACCAATCAATATTTACCTCAGATAACAAATTCCATCCCAAATCTAGTCTTTCTAAATTACTTAAATTAGAAAAGTTATCTGGTAGTTTAGTTATTTGATTTGCCCAGCTATTAAAATTTCTTAGTTTGACTAATTTGGTAATACTTTGAGGAATACAATCAATTTTATTGCAAGAAATATCCAGAATTTCTAGGCTTTTAAGTTTTTCAAAGATATCTGGTAAATTTTTAATTTCATTGTAGCTAACATTTAATGATTTTAAATTTTGTAGGTTAACGATTTCTTTGGGAATATATGTAAGCTTATTATGTCTTAGATCGAGTTTTTCAATATTAGTATGCTGTAAAACGGTTTCTGGAATTTCAGTTAATCCTTGAAATGAATATGCAACCATATTTTTTTCAAAATGTCTTCTAGGGAAATACTTAAGATATTATCTAAAACTTTTTCATAAGTAATAACTATAAGCTCTGCCGAGAAGGAGCAACTATTCTTCCAATAATCAAAATTATGTTTGTTTTTATTGTATGGATGGTATCAGAGATTATCTATCTTGTTACATGGGTTTCAGAAGAAGACGCAAAAAACCCCAAAGAAAGAAATCGAGTTAGCTGAAAAAAGAAGAAAAGAGTTTCTGGCACAAGAAAAGCTGAATAATTCCAATGATACTAAACTAAAGAAAAAAAGGAGAAGGAAATGACTGCCAATACTATTACCTGGGATTCTGTACGGGACGAAATCTTAGCCGATCCAAAGCTAAAGGCAGAATATGATGCTCTATCCCCCGAATTTAAGTTAGCAAGAGCAGTTATTACGCTGCGAGAAAACATTGGTTTAACTCAAAGGGAATTTGCTGCCAAAGTAGGTATGAAACAATCTCAGTTAGCCAGAATTGAATCGGGTAAACAGACACCAAAATTAAAAACCTTAGCCAAGCTTGCTGCTGCTGCTGGTTATGAAGTAGAAGTTAATCTCATTCCTATAGACAGCAAACAGAAAGGGGATACTAAACCATTACGCTTGACTCCCAATGAGTTGGTGAATAGTTAAAACGAGTAG
>JASJCP010000185.1 GCA_030065935.1 Xenococcaceae cyanobacterium MO_167.B27 | reverse complement strand
AAATTATTAAATGAGGGAGAACTAATTATTAAGTGGGGACGTAAAATTAAAAATAAAGGCAATGCTGTTTATTAAATTTAGCTGCGTAGCAGCTTATCAACCGAGCGTACTAATTAGAATTCAAAATGACTATGGAGATTTACTGTATAAATCTAATAATCAGTCAGAGTATGTTCGTGCCTCTGAAGATATGGAACTTTATCCAGACTACTGGCTTCAGCAAAGTGCAGGAGGAGCATCTAAGATACGCTGTGCTAAAGATAGTCCCCTGAGCCAAGATGTATACAAGCTTGTGGCTGAAGGAGAACATTCTTTTGCGAATCTGGGTTGTCCCCTCATTGCCAGAACAATATCCCCCAAAATTATCACTCGTGGCGGGGAAAAGTCGAATATTCCTTTCATTATCAGTCCCCGCAGTACAGCAATTCTCAATGACAGACCCACATTACGCTGGAATGCTGTGGCTGGTGTGACTAATTATACTGTCAGCTTAGAAGATCAGCGAATTGGGAAAGGAAACCTTTGGACTACTGAGGTAAGTGAAAGTGGTCAAGAATATTTTAATCAGCCATCAGCAAGCTCTTCTATGAGATATATCGAGGTGAATTATCCTGTTGATGCTCCTTCCTTAGAAATAGGAGTAGATTATTTAGCAATTGTTACTACTAAGCAGCAAGTCAAACCCACAGACAAATGTCCTGAAGCATGGGCAAAGCAGCCTGACGACTCTTCCTACTGTATAACTTCATCGACTCAAGACGAGGGCAAGGGTTTAGGATTTTATCTACTAGAAGCAAATCAAGCCCAGCAAATACAAAAACTTGCTGACAACATCAAACAAGAACTTGAAGGTACAGCACAAGCTCTAGCGTTGGCACATCTCTACCAAGAAAACAACTTAATGATGGATGCCATTATGACCTTGGAAAACCTTGTGGAACAAAGGAGCCAAACGACTGGAGTTTATCGCTTTCTGGGGGATCTTTATCAAGGTGTACAATTAAACAAACTGGCAGAAGTACGATATACCAAGGCAATTGAGTTAGCAGAGAATTCTGATGATTTAGTAGGACAAGCGACAGCGAAGTTTGGCTTGGCGGAAGTCTTGGCAGCCAGAGGCTCAAATCAAAAAGCAATTCAGATAGGACAAGAAGCAAAAGATGCCTATGCAACCTTGGGCGATACAGCAAAAGTTAAAAAGTTGCAAGAAAAACTCAGTCAATGGGAGTAAATTTTGTAGGTTGGGCAATGCACAACCCACCGATGGTGTTTTGATTCAGTCTTGTAAGGAATATTAAGTAACCAATTGATTAATAAAGCGATCGCATCACTGTATCAATTGCAGAGCGAAAGGCTGTTGCTGCACCAGCACTCATATCTCTAGGCGCGCTAGCACGATTACGTATATAAGAACTCTTGCAAAAATATTTTGTGGTATGATGAGAGGCTATTTTTATTTCAATTTTTGCCAATTAAAATAGTAATAATTGAGCGATTTTTTCGATTTACCTATTTACGGCAATCGCTAAATATAAAAGTTGACAGCAAAAATTGTTTCAGTTATTAATTAATTACTGAAATTTTCCGAATTATTTGATTTTTATAGCCAATTTATAAAGCTAATTCGTAATTATAAATTCCCGCAATTAAATTACTTCTTAAGCCAAATCGTTTGTGACGATTGCGATAGGGATAAGACAAAATTTTAAAGATTTTTAGCCGACGATTAACGTGTTCGATGACAATTCTTAATCGATTGAGTTCTCGATTATATTTCTTCTGAGCTTTTGTTAACTTTCCTCCTCGTGGTTTCTTGATAGGAGTTTCACTTAATTTATGGATTTTAGCAATTCCTTGATAACCTTTATCAGCTATTAATTTAATTAATTCTCTGAATTTAATTCCACTGTTTTTAAATAGTTTAAAATCATGATTTTTACCTTTCCCGTGCTTTAAGCTAATTATCTTTAAGGTTTTTTGCTCGATAATTAACTGTGTTTTCAAGGTATGCTCTTTTTGTTTCCCGCTATAAAATCTTTTCTGATGCTTTTTAGGTCTTTCAATTGGACTTTCCATAACATCCATAACAATTAAGTCAGTATCAAGCTCAGAATTTAATAAACTTTTCTTACCTGGTAAGCTGAATTTTCGGGAGCGAATTAAGATATTTTCTATTTTGTGAACTGTTCGACAAACCGTTGATTCTGAAACGCCCCAATCAAGTCCAATGTGATAATAAGCTCGATACTCTCTCCAATATTCAAGTGCTATTAAAACTTGCTCTTCAATGATTAATTCAGAAGGACGACCTGGTTTCTTTTTGCCAGCTTCTTTATCTTTAACTAGACGAACCATGATTCGATAAGTTCTAGGACTAACTCCTGTCTTTCGTTTGAATTTTTTAGAGGATAATTGTCTGGCTTGGCAATATTTCATTCTTAAATTTTGTCATCTCAAGAAAAAAAGTTAAACCCCTAATCATATCATAAAAAACTTTTGCAAGAGTTCTATAGGCAAGAGCGATCGCCCCAATCGCTGCTACTTTCGCATCAGTGCCACCTTTTCCGCCTACTCTACCGCCAACCAGAGGTTTTTTGTTTCCAGCAATCAGATACTCTGCTAACCATCGCAAATGTAAGTCAATCGCGGAGCTAGCAAAATCGCGGTCGCTTTCACTGATGATGACTTCAAGTCCTGAATTTTTGAAAATATCCCCAATTATTGCTTGATGATTGTCACTTAGTTTGGCTGCTGCTTCCATTTCATAGGAGTTTGTGGAAAGACTTTCTGTAGTAACAGCAAGTTTGTCCATAGCTGGTTTTAAACCAAAAATTCGGCGTAGGACTAAGTTATTAGTTGTGCTGTCCGATTTAACGGCATCATATGCAGGGCGAGAATCCATCGCAGAAAACCAGCGATTTAGATTGGGAAAACGCTCATTGCCTCGGATTTGATAACCTCTATATACAGGCACATTAGAAGCTATACGATGGAGATGAGGTGCATACATAATTACTGTAAATTATTCAGGATATAGTATGCTTGATCAAGTAAATCCCAACATGTTTCAAAGCTATCTCTCAAGCTTGAGGTGGAGGTTTAATTTATAAGCGGGTGACGCGATTCGAACGCGCGACATCAACCTTGGCAAGGTTGCGCTCTACCACTGAGCTACACCCGCAAACTTATGTTCACTTTTATCAGTATTACCCAATAAATTATTTTTGTCAACTATCAAAGATAAATAATTTATTTCCCAGATATTTATCAGTGGTTTTTAAGAATTTTCAGACACACTAGAAATTAAGATTCAGTTTTTATGAGCATTAATGAAACATCTTTGGCGCAATTTTGACGAAGTCCAAGCAGGCTCCGTCTTCTCAAGGCGGAGTACCTTGGACCGAGTCGAAGCAGGCTCCGCCGTTAGACGGGGGAGTATCTTCGACCCCTCTTCTTTAAAAGTACGCTTAACTCTAGGAATTGCCCTAGTGGCTATATTAAGTCTGGGTGGGTTAGCTACTTGGATAAGTATGCGAATGCAACAAATTTTGGTAGCGACTCACAAGGAAAATATTAAGTATATAGCTGATCGCTTCTCAGATGATGTGGCAATTTATAATGAGATGGTATCTCTAGAAGAGGGAGTCCAAAAAGCCATTGATAATCTTTCGGGTAACAATAAGGTACTGTGGATTAAAAATAATTCTGGTCAGGTGAGAGCCAAATCTTTAGCCCTAGAAAATAGAGCGATCGCAGAAATTTTATTACCCTTAAATAATGTTCCTCTAATCCCTCACGTACAAGACTTACAAGGGCGTTACTGGTTACTCTGTGCTTCTCCTTTGGAGCTAAAAGATACTAATCTGGGAAAGCTTTACATTGCTCAAGATATTACTGAAGATCAGGTTATGCTGTTGCGTCTGATTCGTAGTTTGAGTATTGCAACTATCATTGCTATTTCCGTAATGACCATAGTAATTGCTGTTTGTATTGACCGCTCTATTCAACCTTTGAAACGAATTAGTCAGGTTACTTCTAATATTTCAGCCGAAAAACTCGGTGAAGCTCGGCTTCATCTTGATAATGCTCCGACGGAGGTTAAGGAATTAGCAGAAGCTTTCGATCAAATGTTAGTGCGTTTGTCTGAGTCTTGGGAACATCAACGACAACTACTGAGTAATGTTTCTCATGAATTGCGTACTCCTCTCACTATTATTTCAGGTTATTTACAAAGTACCTTACGCCGTGGCAACAATCTCACAGAAATTCAACAGGAAGCTTTAACTACTGCTGCTTCAGAAGCAGACCGCACTGTTCAATTATTAAGAGATTTACTAGATTTAGCTAGAGCGGATAGTGGGGGGATGCACTTTCACCTTGAGGCAATTGTCTTGAATGATGTGGTCAAAGAAATCATCGAGATGGCTAAACAATATAGCGATCGCATAATTTGTTTAGAATCTCCTACCAATCCCCTAGTGATTGAAGCAGACGTTAATCGTTTTAAGCAAGTGATGCTGAATTTGATTGATAATGCGGTTAAATATTCTGAAGCACCAACCCCCATTAACCTGAAAATAAAACAACATCAAAATCAAGCTCAGATTCAAGTATGCGATCATGGAATTGGTATTCCGCTACCTCAACAAGCGCGAATTTTTGAGCGTTTTTATCGTCTTGATGAAACCCGAAATCGTGCAGGGGGAACGGGTTTAGGACTATCTATTGTTAAAACTTTAGTGGAGGGAATGTCAGGTAGTATCTCTGTTCGTTCTCAATTAGGAGAGGGAACAACTTTTACAGTGTGCTTTCCCTTGGCGGAGCGTTGAGATTGGGGAGATTGGGGAGATTGGGGAATTGGGGGAATTGGGGGAATTGGGGAATTGGGGAGAGGAGGGGAATATACAAATAATTCTGCTTAGGTACTTATCTTCTTGATAGCGATCGCCTGATGAAGAAGTGTAACTAGCTTTGAGGGGGAGTAGGCTTTAAAATACCATTTTTATCGCGACGTAGTGGGTAGGGTTGAACTGGTAAGGGAGAGCCTGGCGCATCTAGGACAGATACCCCATAAGACCAATCCGCTGGGCAAATGGCAATGTATCGCGCATATCCTCCTGTTCCTCCTTGAGGTTTAGCAAAGCCTATGGCTATCAAAGCTCCAACTTCGGGAACTTTATCCAAATTAGCCACCCCTTCTGCCTGGGTATAGTGATTGTGCAACAGCCAGTACTCCCCTTCTAAGTTAGGGGTAGTGTCAGTATCTAGGGGTTCATGCCCATGAAAGAGAATCTTGCGCTCTTTGTGGAGAAATTGCAAAGCTGAGAGGGATACTCCAGGGAAAGGCTTTTGATTAAATCGCTCTACCTCTGCCCACTTCTTATACCAGTCTGACCGAATCATCACCACTGAACCTTCGGGAATTCTGCCGTACTTGGCTTCCCAGGCTTGAATATCCCCAACAGTAGCATGATAACCAGGGTCTTGGGCAACCTGTTGATGGATATCGATCACTACCAGGGGACGAATTGTATAAGTGGGAGGTAAATCGCTAATAGTTGCTCCATACTCGTCCCAATGGGCAGGGGGTCAAGCTGCGTACCATACTTATCGGTGGGCAATTGGTAAGCTGTAGCAATAAAGCCGTGAGCAGGGTAGGTATATTCTTCTCCCGTGTTGATATAGTTGGGGATATCTGCTCCTGCTAAAGTAGAATCGAAAGTAGCATTATCAAAGCCATGCCAAACTGGAATTGTGGGACTAAAGGCATGAGTCAAGTCCACATATTTAGCTGATTTGAGGGCTGTATCATAAATCTGCCAAAAGTCTGGACTTTTTGCTCTCCCAGGATTGAACATCACGGATGCAACAAGAACAATTGCCGTCACTGCGACCAACAGGGTTAGAAATCGCCTAGTCATAGATGCCATCTGAATTATAAACACCATCAGCTTTTAAGCTTCGATACCCAGTTTATCAGTCTCGATTAACTCTACTTATCTTTAACGATGGGAGAAGACCCTCCCGGGAGCGCGAAGGGAGTATGTCAAAGACACTATATAATCGAACAGGGAATACCTGTAACGAGAATTGAGCCTGTATCTGCTACGGGATAATTGACGATCTCTAGGGGAATAATTGAACATCGAGTCGATTGATTTAGAATAAATCAGACAACTTGCCAAAGATGAAAATAGGGAATTATCTTAGTCGCATTTAAGTATTTTACTTGAGAAAATGTCAAATCTAGAAAAATTGCGACAATACTAAAGCTCTTTACAATAATGATGTAACTCATCTTCTTGTTGCTAGATTCGTGACTGCTATTACACAAACGCAACCCCTAATAGGACAACCAGAAAAGTTAGAAAATCGCCTTAAGGAAATTCCTCCCGAACCTGGAGTATATTTCATGAGGAGAAGTAATGGAGATATTATCTACATTGGGAAATCTAAGAAATTAAGGAGTCGGGTACGTTCTTATTTTCAGGACTCTCAGCAATTGAGTGACAGAATTGCTATGATGGTGCGTCAGGTTACAGAGATTGAGTTTATTGTCACTGATACTGAAGCAGAAGCCTTGGCTTTAGAGGCTAACCTAATCAAGCAGCATCAACCTTATTACAATGTGTTGTTAAAGGATGATAAGAAATATCCTTATGTTTGCATTACTTGGTCAGAAGATTATCCTAGAATCTTTATTACACGGAAAAGAAGTTTAGGAAAAGCACAAGACCGTTATTATGGTCCTTATGTTGACACTGGTTTGTTACGCTACACCCTTCACACTATTAAACGAGTCTTTCCTTTACGACAACGCGGAAAACCTCTATTTAAAGACCGTCCCTGTCTCAACTATGATATGGGAAAATGCCCAGGAGTCTGTCAAAGTTTAATTAGTCCCGAAGAATACCGTAAAACTATGGACAAAGTAGCAATGGTGTTTCAAGGACGTACTGATGAATTGGTTAAGACTATTAAATCTCAGATGGATCAAGCTGCGGAGGATTTAGAATTTGAAAAAGCAGCCCAATTACGCGATCGCATTTTAGCACTACAAAACTTAAATGCCGATCAAAAAGTCTCTTTACCTGATAATACTATTTCCCGTGACGCTATCGCCTTAGCAGCAGACGATAAACACTGTTGTCTGCAATTGTTTCAAATACGTGCAGGGAAATTAGTGGGAAGGTTAGGTTTTTTTGCTGATGCTCAATCTGGAACACCAGGAGCAATTTTACAAAGGGTATTAGAAGAACATTATAGAACTGTAGAGCCTGTAGAAATTCCTTGCGAAATTATTGCTCAACAAGAGTTACCAGAAGCAGAGATATTAACCCAGTGGTTAAGCCAACAAAAAGGAAGAAAAGTAAGTTTGGTTGTTCCCCAAAGACAAACTAAAGCAGAATTAATTGAAATGGTGGAACGTAATGCAAAATATGAACTAGCAAGAACTCAAAAAACTAGCGATCGCAATAACCAATCTTTAGAAGATTTAGCAACAATTCTTGACCTGACACAAATCCCCAAACGCATTGAAGGGTATGATATTTCCCATATTCAAGGTTCTAATGCTGTAGCCTCTCAGGTAGTATTTATTGATGGCGTACCAGCAAAACAACATTACCGTCACTATAAAATTAAAAACCCTGAAGTTACCATTGGTCATTCTGATGATTTTGCCAGTATGGCGGAAGTTATCAGACGGAGGTTTCGTAAATATGAATCTCTCCCTCAAAACACCTCTACCCAGACCCCTCTCGACCCCCCTAATTCCCCCCGAACCCCCCTCATTCCCCCCGAAGCGGGGGGAGGAAGTAAAGAAGATTTTGTACCCCCCTCTATCCCCCCTACAGGAGGGAAGAGAGAAGAAGAATCTTTTTACCCCCCTCTATCCCCCCTACAGGGGGGAGGAAGTAAGGAAGAATCTTTTGACATTGGAGAAGGGAGACAAAACAGCAGAGGAGACAAAGATGAAGATTTCCCCGATTTAGTGATGATAGACGGTGGAAAAGGACAATTAGGAGCAGTAGTAGCTGTCTTACAAGAAATGAACCTGTTAGAAGCAGTAAAAGTTGTGAGTTTAGCAAAAAAAAGAGAAGAAATCTTTTTACCAGGAGAGTCTTTCCCCTTAGAAACCAACTCAGAACAACCAGGAGTGCAATTGTTAAGAAGAGTGCGAGATGAAGCACATCGTTTTGCGGTTAGTTTCCATCGTCAACAAAGATTAAAAACTACCAGGCGATCGCGTTTAGATGCTATACCTGGCTTGGGTTTTCACCGTCAGAAACAATTACTCGCCCATTTTCATTCCCTAGATTACATTCGAGAAGCTTCTGTTAAGCAGTTGCAAGAAGTTCCTGGTATTGGCAAAAGTCTAGCTACGGAAATTTACAACTATTTTCATCCATCTAGTTAAAGTACAGTGGTTAGTGGTTAGTGGTTAGTTGTTAGTGGTTAGAAAGAAATAAAACATACCAGAATATCTAGCAAACTACTGTCCAAGCTTCCTCATCGCGAAGCGACTACCGAAGGTCTCCCTCATAATTCATAATTCATCCTTTTGATAGTTGCTCTAGTAGTGCTTTTCGCATAACTTCTACTGGTACAGGTTGTTGTAGCCAAATTTCTAAAGCGGATGCTCCTTGTTGAACTAACATTTCTGCTCCGTCAATAATAGTTGCACCTTGTTGTTTAGCTAAACTGAGAAACTTAGTAGGACTGGGAGTATATATTAGGTCGTAGGCGATCGCATTTGATTTTAATTTCTCCATTAAAGTAGCTTCCACAGGAGAGCGATCCACATCGGGATACATCCCCAAAGGAGTAGTATTTACTATCAAGTCTGCTGTTGGTAGTAATTCGGATAAATTTTCCCAGTAGTTAATTTTGAGTAATTGCGTAATTTTAGGGCTATTTTGCCAAGTTTTAGCAAATAACGCTAATTTATCTTTATTTCTACCAATTAGATTGATTTCTCTGCATCCTAATTCCGCAAGTCCAGCGATTACTGCCCTAGCTGCCCCTCCATTACCCAGTACCAAAGGGGTCATCTCATTCCAATTATGAGACATAGCCTTTAAGGGTGCAATAAATCCTGTAACGTCTGTGTTTGTACCTTTCCATCCTGTTTCAGTACGCCACACTGTATTAACCGCACCAATCATTTTAGCGGTGGGAGTAATTTCTGTCAGAAAAGACATGATGGCTTGTTTGTGGGGAATAGTGACATTAAACCCTACTAAATCTATAGCAGTAAATCCAGCGATCGCCTGTTGGATGTTTTCTCCCTTCACAAGAAAGGGTAAATATATATAATCTAGTCCTAAGTGATTAATAGCTGCGTTTTGCATCACTGGCGAAAGGGAATGCTCCACAGGATCGCCTATAATCCCTAATAATTTGGTTTTTCCTGTAATGATATTGGTCATGTAATTTAGTAAGATGAACCCAATCTCAGATTATTGCGTTGACATACTCCCGCCGATCTTGTCGGGGGTCTTCTCGCGGAAGAATGATAATAAAATATTACCTATCAAATTATGGCGTGTGCAACATTTAACCTTATCAAAGCTGTATATCGCTTATCAAATGTATAGCATTACCAGAAATGGTAAAGGCAGTTGCCTGCAAAGCACGAATCATAAT
>JASJCP010000184.1 GCA_030065935.1 Xenococcaceae cyanobacterium MO_167.B27 | reverse complement strand
ACTTACTTAGGGTGTGTCATCAATTAAGGGGAAAGATGATTTTTGAAGCCATTTTTGCGAGATACAAGGAGAAAAATGTTCTGGATAGCAGAGCTATGTAGGTTATTTTTCGACAAAGTAGGTCGTGAAAATGGGTCAACACCGCGATTAGAGATGCTTCCTAGCCGGAAGCCTCTCTCGCGGTCAAAAAGCACTTTTTTTCTAATTGATGACACGCCCTAATCTTTCTGCACCTTTGCGCCTTTGCGCCTTTGCGCGAGAAATACTTTAATTTCCTCAGAGATAACGAGCTAAAATGTCCAGCATTCTAGCTTATCCATCTCATCAAAGCGACGATAAAAATCAGATTGGGTTGCCTAAAAATCTGTTTGAGAACAAGTTAAACTGGCTTAAAGTTCAGAAATTACTCGTCTATCTTTCTGCCATTCTTGCTTTAATTCACTAATACTTGTGGTTACTGCCTCTACTGTTTTATCATTAGAATCAATCAGTAATTTTAATTCCTCGCCACACATCAATTTAACCCCCTCAAAAAACCAGATTTTATTAACATTTATTAACGGAAAAATTTATTATGGGGGAGTGCTTGGAATTTAATTTTACTTGTGATCAAATTATTTCATAATGGTAATATTTGCGCTTATCCACAACAGTCAACACTCCCATTATGAAGCATTAAAATTACATTACCATCAGTGATCACGCAGTGCCTCGCGAAGCGAGATCGCTATTGTCAACCCCTCTTTACTAAAGAAAAAATTAAGTAAAAAAAATATTAATAAATCAAAACAAAGCACTAAAACTTATTGGCGATAAACTTCTCTACAATATTACGATCAATTTTAATAATCTCTCTGCACTGCCCCCCAACCCCCCTTATTAAGGGTAGGGCTGTTTCAAAGTTCAATAATTTGACGATTTTGGATGAAGCGGGAGGTAGGGAAGTGGGGTAATGGGGAAATGCCCAACAATTTGCTATTAAATAAGCTAATTTTGTTTTTAAACTCTGACTAATTATTCTGGTTAAATCAACTGAAATAACTAATAATTCGTTGACTGACCAAAATTATTGTGAGATAAATTTTGTTGAAATAAGCGAGTTTTTGTCTAAAATTACCCCTATTTCCCTATCTCCCTATCTCCCCATCTGTCTCATACGAGAATGAAACAGCCCTGCCTTATTAAGGGGGGATTAAAAGGGGGGATCGTCTTTGCGCGAGAAATAATCTAAGTAGGGGTAACTCATAACCCCCACAAACACCAATTAATTTTTAACAATCGCCCCAAAATCAGCTAAGAGCCTAGCATGATTACGGAGTAACCCCAAAAGATTCAAACGATTCCGCTTAATATCAGGGTCATCCGCCATAATTAAAACACTAGTTTCCCCATCAAAAAAATTGTTAATAGTAGGAGCAATTTCTGCTAACCTATCTACCAATAATTGATAATTACGCTCTGCTTGAGCTTGTTGGGTTTGAGGGACTAAAGCTACTAAAGCATCATAAAAAGCTTGTTCTGAGGGAGACTCAAATAAATCAGGATTAACTAACTCATTGGGGTCTAAATCTTGATTACCTAAATCCCCTTTAACAGCTAAACGAGTGGAGCGATTAACAACTTCATAAATTTGATCTAACTGACCATTATTCCGAATTTCTTGTAAGAACAAAGCGCGATCGCGTATATCTAATAAATCTTCTAAAGCCCTAGTAGTATATTCCGAGTCATTATCCCCAATTACAGCATTAACTAAGTCATAATCCACATTTTTTTCATCTTGCAACAATGTGCGAATTCGCTGCATAAAAAATTGTCGTAAAATCATTACAGGAGATTCTAAACCACTATGAGAAGTGATAAAACTAGCTGAACTTTCTTCAAGTAATTGATTTAAATTTATGTCTAAATCTCCATACCAAGTAATGTTAACTACCCCATTAGCAGCACGGCGCAAAGCAAAAGGATCGTAAGAGCCACTAGGAATCATTCCCAAGCCAAAAATACTCACTAAAGTATCCAATCTATCAGCTAATCCTACTACTTGCCCGTTTAAAGTTTCAGGCATAATATCATCAGCACCTCTCGGTAAATAATGTTCAAAAATACCTCTAGCAACAGTAGGAGATTCCCCACTAACTAAAGCATATTTTTCTCCCATGACTCCCTGTAACTCAGGAAATTCGTAAACCATTTGGGTAACTAAATCCGCTTTACACAATAAAGCCGTACTCTCAATATCTTTGACTTCTTTTTCATTAAGTTGTAACTGCTCCGTGATAGAATTAGCTATTTCCATAATGCGATCTACCTTATCTCGCATTGTGCCTAAATCTTCTTGGAAAGTAACAGTTTCTAATTGGGGTAAATAGGTATCTAAATGCTCATCACAATCTGCTTTATAAAAGAATTGAGCATCTGCTAATCTGGCGCGAATTACCCTGGCATTTCCTTCTGCAATGATATCTGATTTGGTAGGGTTGCCATTAGAAATGGTAATAAAGTTAGGTAACAAATTATCTTCACTCTTATCTGACTTGTGAATCGGAAAATAACGCTGATGCGTCACCATTACTGTAGTAATAACTTCTGTAGGTAATTGCAAAAATTCCGACTCAAATTCCCCAATAACCGCCGTAGGATACTCTACTAAATTTACGACTTCTTCTAATAAATCAGGATAGATTTCGGCTGTACCATTTAGAGTAGCTGCTTTAGCTTTAATCTCTTCTTGAATTTTATGCGATCGCAGTTGCGAATCAACTTCTACATAAGCAGAGCGCAGACATTCTACATAATCAGAAGCTTGAGAGAGGGAGATGCTTTCAGGATGTAGTATGCGATGACCACGAGAAAGGCGATCGCTCTTTATTGTTTCCGAACCATTCACCAATTCCAGAGGTAAAATATCCCCATCTAGTAATGCTACTAACCAGCGAATGGGACGAGGAAACCGAATATCTCCATCACCCCAGCGCATAAATCTTCTACCTTCTAAACCTCTAATCCATTCAGGACACAACTCTTGTAAAATTTCTGCTGTAGCCCGTCCTAAGATTTTCTTTTGAATAAAAACAAATTCCCCTTTAGGAGTCTCTCTCAATTCTAAATCCGTTAATGCTACTCCCTGTTTTCGGGCAAAGCCTTCTGCTGCTTTGGTAGGTTTACCATCCTTAAATGCTACATTACCAGGAGGACCTTTGATTTCTTCTTGGCGATCCTCTTGCTTAGAAGCAACTCCTCTAATTAATACTGCTAAACGGCGGGGTGTACCATAAACCTCCACCGCTTCAGGAGTTAAAAACATCTCCTCTAAACTAGTCGGAATTTTAGCTTTCCATTGTGCGATCGCACTAGCCACAAAATCCGCAGGTAACTCTTCAACTCCTACTTCTAATAAAAAATTCACCATACTATTTTTTTTTTAACAGCTATCTTAAAAAGATTGACCTGGTGACGTACCCAGCGATAAATCGCGGGCTTCCTCTTTCATCTACAGTTGCCTCAACTACCCGAAGATAGTCTTGGTCTTACACCATATCCGCAGGTTTTACTGACCATTGCTGGTAGTACATTCCTGGCGCACAGCAAATGGCTGTACCGAGGCTGCATTCCCTCCGCCCGAAGGAATATACTTATTTTGGTTACAAGGCTCTTGTTTTTATCACTGGAAGGCTACGGTATTCACCTTCCAAACCTTGATTAGCTTCATACAAGCTAGCAGCTTTAGGCTTTGTACAACGGAGAGTTCGTAAGCTACGACTAATCTCTTCATTCCTCGCTTTATTTTACAAGATTATACGCGGGAGTCCGAAGGATAAATCGGGGAACAGAAGAAAGTTAAATTCTACACTTAGATGGACTCTTAATAATTTGCGATCGCTATTTCCCCAACAAACTCAAGTTGAATTGCGGATTAACTTAATGGTATGCAGTGTTTCCAACTATTACAATAAACATAAACCATTGAACATTGAGCAATTTTTAGTAGATTTAAAGCACTAAAAACCAAATCAGACTTGCCTGAACCTCGTTCATCTAAAATTGAACAGGGGACTTATAAGCAGGGAAAATGTTTAATGATCAATAATGTTGTAGCTCACGAGATATATAAAGATATATATGGCTGTTGCCGTCTTAATTGAAAATTTACAAAAAAGCTACGGGGATGTCTGTGCAGTCAAAGATATCTCCTTCACTGTCAACCAAGGAGAAATATTTGGCTTATTGGGTCCGAATGGTGCAGGGAAAACTACTACCATTCGCTGTCTATGTACCCTCGCTAAACCCGATGGAGGTAAAATTGAAGTAGGAGGAGTTTCTGCGATCGCAAATCCCAGAGCAGTAAGAAACCGACTCGGTTATGTCGCCCAAGAAGTAGCCATTGACAAAGTATTAACAGGTCAAGAATTACTAGAGTTACAGGCTGCACTGTATCACCTTCCAGCTAAAGAAAGAAAAACTAGAATACCCCAACTAGTAGAAGTATTAGGCTTAAAAGACTACATCAATAAAAAAACAGGTACTTATTCTGGTGGTATTCGCAAACGCTTAGACTTAGCAGCAGGGTTATTACATCAACCAGAAGTTTTAGTATTAGATGAACCAACAGTAGGTTTAGATATTGAAAGTCGTATGGTGTTATGGAATTTCCTACGGGAATTGAAGCAAGCAGGAACAACAGTCCTCATTACCAGTCATTATCTCGAAGAAATAGATGCTCTAGCAGACCGCTTGGCGATTATAGATAAAGGAGTAGTAATTGATGAGGGGACACCATCAGAGTTAAAAGCTCAAATTGGAGGCGATCGCGTCACCCTACGCATTCGGGAATTTACTCCCCAAGAAGAAGCAGAAAAAGCCCAAAATATACTGGAATCTCTACCCTTTGTGGAACAAGTAATTATTAATACAGCCCAAGGTAACTCTCTTAATCTAATAGTTCAATCAGAAGCCAATGCTTTGAGTCAAATTGAGCAATCTTTAAATGGTATAAATTTACCAACTTTTAGCCTAGCTCAATCCCGTCCTAGTTTAGATGATGTCTATCTGGCTGCAACTGGTCGTACTCTAATGGATGCAGAAATTGCTGCTGCGAGTACTAGAGACATCAAAAAAGAGCAAAAACAACAGATGAAATAAATATAACAGTGCCAATTCCTTCGTAAAAGGTAATAGGTAATAGATTATTTCCCAATCATCAGCCCCTTTGATCTGAGTCTATTTAACCCAATAAATCCAAACTCATTTAGGAAACAAACAATATGGTAGCAACAAGAAAAATCAATTCCGCTTTAGCTCCCAACCCTCGCATTACAGAGGAAAGAGAAATTACTAGTAGTCCTCTAAGCAACTTTATTCAAGAAACTTTGGCACTCACCAAACGTCTATTGATACAGCTTCAGCGTCGTCCATCTAGCCTCATGGCGGGAGTAATTCAGCCATTTATGTGGTTGGTCTTGTTTGGAGCATTATTTAGTAAAGCACCCCAAGGTTTATTTGGTGAAGACCTCAGTTATGCTAAATTTCTTGCACCAGGAGTAATCGTGTTTACCGCATTTTCTGGAGCATTAAACGCTGGTTTACCAGTAATGTTTGATAGAGAGTTTGGCTTTCTTAACCGTCTATTAGTCGCGCCCTTAGCTTCCCGTTACTCCATCGTTGCTGCTTCTACTATTTACATTATTGCCCTCAGCTTTATTCAAACCGCAGTGATAATAGCAGCTAGTGCCTTTTTAGGCGCAGGATTACCAGGAATTGCTGGTTTAAGTGCGATCGCCTTAATAGTCTTTTTAATAGTATTAGGAGTCACTGCTTTAAGTTTAGGATTAGCCTTTGCTCTACCTGGTCATATTGAGTTACTTGCTGTTATCTTTGTAACTAATTTACCCTTGCTATTTGCCAGTACCGCTTTAGCACCCCTAGACTTTATGGCAGGATGGTTACAAATAATTGCCAGTCTCAATCCTTTAACTTATGCCATCGAACCTATCCGTTATCTCTATCTTCATGGAGATTGGGCAATTAACACCTTAGTGATGAATACTCCTTGGTTAGATATGAGCTTTGGAGTTGTAATTTTAATCCTATTAGCTTTTGATGCTTTAGTTTTATTGGCAATTCAACCCCTATTACGCCGTCGTTTCGCCTAGCACCTATGTAAAACACCTATGACAAATCAACTTAAACCTCTCAATATCCTTTTAAGCTTCGGAATTATCACCGCCATAATTCCTGGCTACAATCCATCTGCTATAGCACAGTATATAAATCCTGATGACAATACTGGTTATCAATCAAACGAAAAGGATTCTTTATACGGAGATGGTATTTCAGGGCTTAATCCTCTGGAATTGATCCATCGCGCCAATTTAAGCAATGGTAGGACTGCTGAAGAATTTAGTCAAGATTCTATTGGACAAATTCGAGATTCAGCCTCAGATTTTAAACTGTTGCAACAACAAAAAATCTTGCAACAGTATCAAATGCAACAAACAGAATCAGTAACAGAGCCAATACCCGAATAACAAACAATAACATTTTCCTAATTCAAGCGATCGCTTTTTCAGGCGATCGCTTTTTTTCCAATCTGTAGATATTTTTCACAATTTGACGGTTTATTGAGTCTGAAATCAAGAAAATTATGTATTTTAATATACAAAATATTTAATAAAAACTCTCCTTTTTGCCCTCCCCCCAATCCCCCAATCCCCCCGAGAGGAGACTTTTCCACAGATAGGGAAAAAATATCCCCAGTTTTCCACAGGTTTTCCACAAATAAGAACAGTTAAACTAACAGTTCTCTATTTCCATAATCTATAGTACTATCGAACTGCTTAAGTAATAATTTATTGTTGCCCAATAAAATGAAAATAGTTTGTAGTCAGAGTGATTTAAAAAATAATTTAGCCTTTGTCAGTCGTGCTGTACCCTCTCGCCCTGAACCTTTAGTGTTAGGTAATGTCTTGCTAGAAGCGGATGAAACTACCAAAAAATTAACCATGACGGCTTTTGATGGACGTTTAGGAATTCGTACCAGTTTCCAAGCGGATATACCAGAAGGAGGGATGATTACTCTACCAGCCAAACTATTCAATGATATAGTATCTCGGTTGCCAGAAATGGAAATTACTTTAACTTGTGATGCAGAAGAAGACAACAGCAATTTAGTAGCAACTCTCAGTGCTGCATCCAGTAAACTACAACTTAATGGCATGGATGCAGAAGAATTCCCCGAATTACCCGTAGTTAGCCAGGAAAATACTGTTGATTTACCGATTACTTCGTTTCTTGAAGGCTTAAAAGGTTGTTTGTTTGCAGCCAGTACCGAACTATCAAAAGAAGTACTAACAGGAATTCATGTATCTTCTACCGAAGCAACAACCCTGGAATTTGCAGCTACAGACTCTCATCGCTTATCTGTAGTTCAAATCTTTCTTGATGAGTCTGAAGCATCAGAAGATAAGGACAGATCCTCTGGGGAAACTCCAGACGCTGGTGATGTAAGTTCTCAAATTAAGCTTCCTGAATTTGCGGTAACTATTCCAGCTAGAGCCTTAAGAGAATTAGAAAAAATGCTAGGGGATGAAACAGGAAATCAAAAAACCTTTCGGATGCGCTACGACGATACACAAATTATTTTTGAGGGAAGCTCTCGTACTCTAACCACTCTGAGATTAACAGGCGCGTATCCCCCTTATCAACGCCTCTTACCTAGTACTTTTGTTCGATATGTAGTATGCGATCGCAAAAGACTCTTAAGCAGCCTGGAATTAGTATCAGTTATGGCACAGAAAAATAATATAGCCAAATTTAGCTTAGACTCTGTCCAAGGGGAACTCACTTTATCCGTTGACGCTCAAGATGTAGGAAGTGCCAAACAATCTATCAGTGCCGAGATTACAGGAGAAGATATTGATATTGCCTTTAACATTAAATATCTCACAGATGGACTCAAAGCAATAAGGGGGACAGAAGTCAAAATGCAACTCAATGAATGGAATCAACCCGTCATCTTCACGCCTCTAACTGGCTTAAAAATGACTTATCTGGTAATGCCTGTGCAAATAAGAAGCTAAATTATTATATTATCCATCTGCGTACTCAAACCTGTTAATATGTCCCAAAAGCTAGATACCCACGAACCATCAAGCAAGTTATTAAGTGCTGGTAAAATCGCCCTTGTAGCCTCTATTATTTTGCACTTATTAATATATAAATACGGGTTTCCTCAATTAATGATTCGAGAGAATAAAGTTTCAGTAGAAGCAACTGTAGCAACTATTGAACTCAACCCCTTTGAAGCGTCCCGTCTTCCAAATCTAGAACCTCAATGGGAAGTACCAAACTTTAGCAGTAGTTCCTTAGATGGCGCAGCCCCTCCCTTTGCTTTTCCTTCCTCTATTACTCCTACTCTAGGGGATTTGCCCAATCTTCCTCCCTTACCAATTCCTTTACCACCTAACTTTCAATTACCATCCTTACCTCCTCTTCCTCCCATCAGTACCAACATTGAATTACCTCCTATTGGAGATTTTTCCGCTCTTCCTTCACCACCACCCCTAGAAGACTTAGACTCTGTAACTACTCCCACCACTCCTCAAGAATCACCATCACCAGAAGCAATTAAACCACCACCAGAAAAACCACCCGAACCGACTCCAGAAACTAAAAAAGAACCATTACCCACTCCTCAACAAATTGCAGCAGTTCGTGAGCAAAAAATACAAGGAGAGATTAGTAATATTAGTGCCAGTTTGACAAAACAAGAAATCGGAACAACTGACGAAGATGCAAGAAAAAACTATATTGCTTGGTTGACTAAGGTTAAAACCATAGAACCCGAAGTTGTGGACATAGAAGGTATCTATCCCAAAGATGCTTGTATCAGAAGATTAGAAGGAACAAGCGTTTATGGAGTAGTAATAGACAGTAACAATACTGTTGTTGCTTTGGAATTAATTAAAAGTGCCAACTATCCAATATTCAATCAACAAGCTAGTAAAGATATTCAAAATCGAGATTTTAGTAACAATACAGGTCAACCTAAACCTTATCGAGTCAACGTCAATTACAAATACAATGTAGAAATTTGCCCATCTCTAACTTTACCCTCTCTGAGAAAAAAAACAGAGACTCCTACTCCCACTCCTAAAGTTGAACCCACTCCTACTGAGGAAACTGAGGAAAAAACTCCTTTACCATCCCTCAGAGAAAGGTTACAGAATACTCCTCTACTGGATGATGATTCCATTAAAGAAAGACTAAGAAACAGTCCTGCTTTATAAAACCTACCCAAAACTAGACAAGCTAGATTGGTGTTTACTATCTACTTCACACGGGACTGTCGGCAGCACCCCTGACCTAGACCTTAAAGCGGTCAAGCCAACCGCTATACTTGTATAGTTTTCCAGATTTAAACTGGCATTAAAATCTCTATCTAGACTTTTTTGGCAACTAGGGCAGTTGTAAACTCGTATAGATATAGGCATTTTCTGCGGATGACCACAATTACTACACAATTGACTACTGGGAAAGAATCTATCAGCCAGAGTTAAAACTGACCCATAACGTTGGCATTTATAGTCCATATTTTGTCTTATCGATATAGAAATCGACATCGCAGATTTGGCTTAAGAGCTAATTTAATTGCGGGAATTTATAATCATGAATTAGCCTT
>JASJCP010000183.1 GCA_030065935.1 Xenococcaceae cyanobacterium MO_167.B27 | reverse complement strand
ATTGGGGAGTAACCGTTTCACTGTTGGGGATGGATTGTTTTACAGAAGGAGTAATAGTCTCACTGTTAGGAAAATGAACATCGGGAAGATTATCTAATTGGGGAGTAACCGTTTCACTGTTGGGGATGGATTGTTTTACAGAAGGAGTAATAGTCTCACTGTTAGGAAAATGAACATCGGGAAGATTATCTAATTGGGGAGTAACAATTTCACTGTTGGGGATGGATTGTTTTACAGAAGGATTAATAGTCTCACTGTTAGGAAAATGAACATCGGGAAGATTATCTAATTGGGGAGTAACCGTTTCACTGTTGGGGATGGATTGTTTTACAGAAGGAGTAATGCTCTGACTATCGGAGACATTATCTGACTTAAGAGTTTCTTGCTTGGTGATGGGGTTTTCTAGAGAAGGAGTAATAGTCTCACTGTTAGGAAAATGAACATCAGGAAGACTATCGGATTGGGGAGTAACAGTTTCTTGCTTGGGGATAGGATTTTCTAGAGAAGGAGTAATAGTCTCACTGTTAGGAAAATGAACATCGGGAAGACTCTTTAACTGGGGAGTAACAGTTTCTTGGTTGCTGATGGACTTTTCTACAAAAGGGGTAATAGGTTTACTGTTGGAGAAATGAACATCAGAGAGATTAGATGAATAACTAGATTGAATATTAGACTTAAGGTTAATAGTGGGATGTTGGGGAATGTTCTGTATCTTAGTATCTCCATCGCTGAAATTATCTATTTCTCCGTCTTGGTCAGAAATATTATGAGTCTCAATTTCTGAAGGGGTAGGAAAAAAATCAAGAGTTTTCTTTTGAGACTGTACTTTGGGCGTATAACTAGGTTCAGTGATTTTAATGGGACGATTATTGAAAAAAAATTGGGAATCTGCAAAATTTTGGCTCTTAGGAGCGATATATCCTGGTATTCCGTCAGGAAAAAGACTTAGAGGATTTACATTTGCGATCGCACTAGCTCCCAAAGGTGTGAGAAACTTAGGATAGAGGAAATTTGGTTTTGACGACAGATGGGTTCTCATAAGCTACTCTTTAGTTACTAACAAAAAAGCCTTTAGCTCCTCTGTTTTCTTTGCCGATATTAGGAAGAGAGCCTTTAACCTTTAATCCTTCATAAGCCAGGGTTAACTCTTCGAGCGCCACTGTATTAGAATTAGCTTGAAGACTAGGAGCTTTCCAGCCTACAGGAATTGCACCAATTAATGTCCAAGTTTGCATGGTTTCTCCAGCTTGATTAAAGAGGAGAATGTTAACATTGAGGCGTTTTTTCACAGTTGTCTCTAATACTCCCTGAATCCATCCTAGAAAGACCAAATCATCAGTGATACCTCTTTTTAAGGTTACGTCACTAAATTTGGTTTGCTTCAGAAATATCCGTTGCTGGTTATTTACGCCACCCTCAAAATAAACATCTTTATCAATGGTCATCCCTAACCCAGAACATTCAGTAAAACTAGCTTTAATCCCATCATCAATCTCAACATAAAAGCGGTTAGCAGTGACGTAGTTTAATTCATGGGTGACAACTCCATTTTCCGACATCTTTACCACCCTCCATAGTTTCTAGTGCGGTCTTGTTGTTGCTGTAAATCTGCTAACATTATTTGGTACACGCGCTCGCATAATTGGTCTAGTAAAGCAGGATCTTTTAAAGCTTTTTCAATTAAGGGTGTTAGAGAAGCATCGCTGGTTTGATACTTTGCAGCTATAGAATAACCTCCTGGATTGGCTAAACTATGATGTTGGGGAAGATAGGAAGACATGACGGTAAGTATAAGTCTATACTGCTGTTTATAGAATTAAACTCCTGAGAATAAATTAGCCAAAAGTTGAATAGTAAAAATAAAATTTATTAACCCCCGATTAAAACAGTAGGTTCACCCATAGCAATCTTATTAACACTGGTAATTTCTTGAATGGTATCTCCCATACGACAAGCAGGTAATCCATTAATTAAAACTGTCAAACTACCATCAATCACTACCCCGTTACCATCTGCCACAGGACCTTTCATAATAGGACAAGCGTGTTGATCTGTAGAACCCATGATCTTTACCATAGAAGATGCTTCTTCAGCAATATCTTTAATATGCTTGGCTCTTTCTATTTCGTTGATTGCTCTAACAACTCCTATCGCCGATTCAGCAGCGTTTTGGGCGGATTGTAATAGCTGTCCCACCGAGGCGATAGGGAGTCCTCGCCAAGCTGGTTTTTTCCCAATTAATACGTTTGGACTACCAGGACCAGGAGATAAGGGACTTCCGTGAGCAGTCATATCTCCTAAGCGAGCAGCAGGTCTTCCAGGCATGAGTTTACTATTATTGTTTGAAAATAATAATAGATTACAATAAGAAAGTTTTTTTTGTTTTATACCTAGGTCGAAACTTATTGGGAGGAAATTGAATCATAACAATAACTACAATAGTAATTCAGATTATCCCCATTCTCAAGCTAAAAAGACGGTAAATGAGTCAAACTTAAACTCTTCTCCACCTCAAAAAACATTTGTTGAATCTAATTTGTCTTCTCCCCAACGGAAAAAAACTGTAGATGAATTGAGATTAAAATCTTCTACGCTTCAGGAAACAATCGTTGAATAAGATATCAACAAAGCTCCTCGACCTTCTTTTGTCAGAAAAGACTCTTTAGAAGGAAAAACTCTCGGAGATAATAATCGCTATCTATTACAAACTTTACTGGGAGAAGGAGGAATGAGTAAAGTTTATCGCGCTTTGGATACTAAATTTGAAGACCGCGTAGTAGCTGTTAAATTGATGACTCACTATTTCGATGCAAGTAGTCATCATTTAATTAAAAGATTCATGAGAGAAGTTAACGATCTTTCTAAACTTAAACATATCAATATTATCCAAATTTTAGATTTTGGTGTTACTCCTGATGGACTTCCCTTCGATTATGGACAGGAATATATTTATTAATTAATCAACCGCCAGAAATATCTGAAAATATCTCTAAAAGTCAACCTCAGATTATTCAACCTCCTGGATCAATTGATGAAGTACCAGTAGCACTAGCAATTATTCATCCACTATATAAAACATCTACCATCCAGAATGTGAATCAGTTAAGAGATGTAAGTCCTACTGATTGGTCTTACGAAGCTCTTAGGTATTTAGCTGACGGCTACGGAATTATTTATCCTTATAAAGATAAGACATTTCGTGGCAATTTACCTATGACAAAAGCTGAAATAATTGCTTTAGAAGCTCATGCTTTTTCCCAATTTTATAAGTCAATAAATCAGGTTAAAGAGTCTAATTTATGTATTAATAAGCAAGAAATAACTCTCAATGAAATTGCATTGACCAGAGATGTTTATTCTAGTGATTGGTATTATAAATCTTATAAAACTATAGCTTGCATAACTGATAATAAGTATCTAGATACTGATGGTTTATTTCATGGAGAAGAAACTGTAAAACGAGGTGAAATGGTGATTTTCATCAATAGATTTATAAATGGCTCAGAACGGTTTATTATTAATGTTTTTTTAAACAATAATTCAACTTCACAAGGCATATATGATTTCAATAATAATCAATATCTTGACTTATCAAATAATAATAACCTAGCTAAAATTACTAACGTAAATCAATTTCGGGACGTAAATTCTACTGATTGGTTTTACAAAGATTTAAAATCTCTTGTAGAAAGATTTGGCAGTTTATCTGGTTATTCTGATCAAACTTTTCAAGCATATAAACCTGCTTCTCGCTACGAAATTGCTGTACTTATACGTTACTCTCTAAGTCATCTGAACAGATTGTTAAGATTGGAGAAACATAATTGTCGTAACTATTCACTCTAGACTTTTCAAAGTGAATTTAACAATTTCTAATAAATTTTAGATATTTTCTTATACCTAAGTATAAAATTGACTGAAAGCTAATAAATCTGTAGTCCGTACTAGTTTGAAAGCAATTTTTCTGACCTTGTTCCTTTTTTTTAGCTTTTTACACCAACATATTAAGACTTATAGCAAGAATCTAATATTCGCCTTATGGTCAATGCCATAGTACTGGTAAATTGCTACCTTACGGGAAAAATGGTAACTAAGATTTCCCTTCATGGCTCACAAGCAAGACTATCTGGGTACAGGCTGGAGTTTTCCCTTAAAAACAGACGTTACAGGGGGACTCTCCTTAAGTGCAGCCGACCAAAAAGTTAGAGAAGCTATCTTAATTATTTTGCGAACTGAGTTGGGAGAAAGACGATATCGTCCTGATTTTGGTTGTCGTTTGTCAGAGTTAACCTTTGCACCTCTTAATAGTAAAACTTTGTTTTTGATGCGATTGTATGTGCAAGAAGCTTTAGAAACATGGGAACCTCGCATTGATTTAGAAGAAGTACTGACTGAACCCGATCCGATTTTGGGCAAAGTCAACATCATTATTAACTATCGTCTCAAAAGCAATTACGAACCTCGTAACTTAGTATATCCCTTTTATCTAACTCAGAACGAGTAGCGAGAGCGCGAGTAGCAACCATCAACAACTAACAATTAACAATTATCAAGAGCGCAAGTAGCGAGAGCGAGAGTAGCTTTTTAGCAACCATCAACAACTAACAACTAACAACTAACAATTATCATGTTACCAAAAGAAAATTTAGACGATCGCACTTTTGAAGATTTAGTTGCAGAGTGTATTTTACGTATTCCTCGTTATTGTCCTGAGTGGACGGACTTTAACCCCACCGACCCTGGTATTACGTTAATTGAGTTGTTTGCTTGGCTAACAGACCAAATGTTGATGCGGTTTAATAAAGTTCCCCGTCGCAACTATATTACCTTTTTAGAATTGTTAGGAATTAAGCTGCAACCCCCCGCACCAGCACAAACTGATCTAAGTTTTTACATAACTCAACCAGATATCTATCCCTATTCTATTCCTCTGGGGACAGAGGTAGGCACACAAAGAACCGAAACAGAAGAAGCGATTATATTCTCTACAGAAAAAGACTTATTAATTGGACACCCAGAGATCATTCATTTGTTAACTGCTGAAACAGTAGAAGAGACACCGAGTTCATTACAGGATAGATTTATTAACCAATGGATTAGGGAAAACGATGGAGAATGGAGAGGAGAAGAACAACCCCTATTTAACCCTCAACCAGAAGTAGGAAACTGTTTCTATTTAGTCTTTAACCCAGAACAACCTCTAGCAGGAAACAACCTCGCAATTACTTTTAGAGGTGCGTCCGCAACTCCCACAGGAATTGACCCCGAACACCCGCCCCGAAGTTGGTCAGCTTGGGATGGAGAACAGTGGGTATCTATTTTGAGGACAGAAGAAGATGACTATACTGGGGGATTTAGTTTTAATGATGCAATAGAAAACTTAGATACTATTCCTACAGGAGAAGTTATTGTTCATCTTCCCCAAAATTTTCCTTCTTGTAACTTCGAGGGTTATGAAGGTTATTGGTTGCGATGTGTTTATACTCAACCAGAGGAAAGTCAAGGTCCCTACTCTCAAGCTCCTAAAATTATTGGTATTAAGGCTCAGTCTATTGGAGGTACTGTTGCTGCTAAACAAAGTTTTTTAATTCGGGATGAACTTTTAGGCGTAAGTGATGGGAGACCAGGACAGCGTTTTACTTTACAAAATGTTCCTGTTTTAGAGAGAAGAAGGGATGAACATATTTTAGTAATTCCTCCTGGTTCACCGCCCCAAACTTGGACGGAAGTGAGAGATTTTGCTAGCTCTACTCCTAGTGATCACCATTATACTATTGATTCTCTGACAGGAACATTAGAATTTGGTCCTTTAATTCAAGAACCATCTCGTCATGTTAGAGAAACTAAATTTCGTGCTACTCAAACTCAATTACCAGTATTAGGCAACTATTCCACAAGATTAGTAGGAAATATCGATGGAACGTTAGAAAAACAGTATGGCAGTATTCCCCCTAAAGGTGCAGAGATTCGGATGCGTTGTTATCGTACTGGGGGTGGTCGTAAGGGTAATATCGAAAGTCAAACTTTAAAGATTTTAAAATCCGCTATTCCTTATATTTCTAGAGTGACCAACTACGAACCAGCAAGAGGTGGTTCAGATCCAGAATCTTTAAACCAAGCCCTGTTACGCGCACCTCAGATTTTAAGAACACGGGATAGGGCTGTAACCAAAGAGGACTTTGAAGTATTAACTCTCAAAGGTGGACAGGGTTCAATTGCTAGGACGTTATGTCTTCCCGTAACAACAGCAGGAACAGTTACGGTTGTAGTTGTTCCTGAAGCAGATAGAAATAATTTGCAAGAGGGACTAAGCCCATCCGCTTTGATGTTAACTCCCTCTCTGAGAGAACAAACCCTTAAATATCTCAACGAAAGAAAGTTATTAGGGGTTCGCATTCAACTTCAAGAACCCAATTATGTTGGTGTCGCAGTCAGTGCCAGTATTGGTTTAGAACCTATGTATCAGAACGATCAAGCTGAAGATATGATTCGTCAACAGTTAAAAATTGCTCTCTATAAATTTCTTAACCCCTTAACAGGAGGAATAGAAGGCGACGGCTGGAAATTTGGCAGACCTGTATATATTTCTGACATTATTGCCCTATTTCAGAAAGTTTCAGGAGTAAGATATATCGGGGAAGTTATACTTAATTCCTTCTATAAGCAAAATGATGTGTGGATCCGTTATCCAGAAGAACCAAGACAGGTAATAGCTCCTGGTGATTACGGCTTAATTTGTTCTTGGTGTGATTATCCTAACCCTGGTCACACAATTCATTTTTTAACAGAGTGAGAAATAAGGGATGAGGGACTCATAAGTAATCAGTTATCAGTTATCAGTTATCAGTTATCAGTTATCAGTTATCCCCCATTCCCCATTCCCCATTCCCCATTCCCTCTGACCTCTGACCTCTGACCCCTGACCCCTGACCTATTACTATGACTTCTATTCTGCAATTACGACTACAGCCAGATACTATTCCTATCACTGATGTTCTGGATAGGGAAACATCCAGTGATGAAATTTTAATTGTTTCTCCAGGAGAAAGGAGTCAAATGACCCTACATCTCCATAATCCTATAGAAGAAAATTTAGAAATTGAACTAGAAGTTAGGGGAGATTTTCCAGGGGATTGGTGTCACTGGAATTTGGAAGGAAGAGAACTTCGTTTTAAAGAAACTATGCTGGTGGGAATTTATTTTGATATTCCCGAAGACTGGCTGGAAAATCAACCCCTAGATGCAATTAAGCTGAATTATCAAGCCACGGTTAATATTTACTTACAGCGTCCTAGTCAAACAACTAGAGAATTACAAAAATTAAGTTTTAAGCTATGTCTGCGTCCTCATAGTCTTTATTTAGACTTTCTACCAGCTATTTACCGTGAAGTTGATTTCATAGGTCGCCTACTGAAAATCTTTGAGCAAGCATTTGAACCAACAGTTAACGCTTTTGAAGTGATGTGGGCTTATCTAGACCCTTTAACTGCTCCTGAGTCCTTATTACCTTTTCTGGCTCATTGGGTGGGTTGGGAACTACTAAGTACTATTCCCCTAGAGCGACAACGTTATCTAATTCGCAACGCCGTCTCAATCTATCGTTGGCGAGGAACAAAAAAAGGGTTAAGATTTTACCTCCATCTCTACACTGGTTTACCTCTAGATGAGAATTTACCTGAAAGAGAAAAACATATTTGCATCGAAGAAGCCATAGGTGAGGGATTTGTTTTAGGACAAGCTAATTTAGGCGAAGATACGATGCTAGGTGGTGGTCGCCCTTATCACTTTACCGTGCGTCTGCGTTCTAGTTCCCACCAGCCTTTAGACGAAATTCTAATTAGGAAAATTATCGACATAGAAAAGCCTACTTGGTGTACTTACGACCTCTATCTAGAAAGTAGGGAGTAGTTAGTAGTTAGTAGTTAGTTGTTAGTTGTTAGTAGTTAGTAGTTAGTTGTTAGTTGTTAGTAGTTAGTTGTTAGTAGTTAGTAGTTAGTAGTTAGTTGTTAGTTGTTAGTTGTTAGTAGCTATTACTTATTACTTATTACTTATTCCCCATTCCCCCATTCCCCCATTCCCCCATTCCCCCATTCCCCCATTCCCCTATCCCCAATCCCTAATTATGTCTCACCTTCCTACTCCTGCAATTAATCCTTTTGAAAGACTCAACGCTGTTGATGGTTTGTTGATTAACGCTGAAAGATGGCTCAAGGTACAAGAATATCATCGGCAAAGGCAAAACCTTCATTACCAAGCATTGCATACACCAGGAATTGTTTGTGGTTTGGGGGTGAAATTAATTACTCCTAATAGTCCAGTCCCAGAAGTATATAAAGATGGTCGTGGAATTCAAGTTCAACCAGGTATCGCTATTGATCTTCAGGGAAATCCGATTATTGTTCCTCAACCGCAAAATCTCCATATCAACAAACGCCCTCAAAAGGATTCTTTTACCGTCTATGTAATTGTGGATTATCGTGATCCAAAAGACTTGGAGGTTTCTTCTACTGAAGAAATGTTACAAGAGAAGTTTCGTCTTGATATCAAGGTTAGACCTCCTAATAATTTGGAAATAGAAATTTGTCGTATTGTATTTCCTGCTAATAAAGATATTAAGATTACTCTGGCTCAAGATATTTTGCGCCCTGGCTATAACAATCTCGACTTTCGTCATCGTCAACTAGCAACTATTAGACCCCAGCAAACCATCAAGATAGCACAATTGCGTCATAGCGATCGCGCTTATGGTGAGAACTTTGCCAATTTAGATTATTTACTCAAAGCGACTACTGGTTTATATCCTCAATTGCAAGGATGTCAATCAGTTGAATTGGTAGCTGTTAGCGACCCGAAACTTCAAGAATACGACCTGCTATATTTGACTGGTCAAAATTCCACTATAGAAGACCCTAGAGAAATAGCGGTTTTGCAACAATATTTAGCAACTGGTGGTGTGTTATTAATTGATGGACTGATAGATGCTAATAATTTTAATCAGTCAGCTTTAGCACTTACTAAGAAATTAGGGTACGATCTCAAGCCATTATCAAAAACAAATTATCTAAGAAGACAACCATTTTTATTTGCAGCTTTACCCCAGAGTTTTCATAATCAACCATTACAAATGGTAGGCGATCGCGGTGTCATTATGATTTATGGTAACTTGGCTAGTTTATGGGGTTTGGATGAGAATTTATCTTTATCTAGAGAGCAAATTCGTTCTGGTCAGGAACTAGGAATTAATATTTTACATTACGCTTGGCAACGCCGTTGTTTTACTCAACTGCAACATTAATTAAAAGTTAGGAAATTATTATGTTTAACAGTAATCTTTGCTTCAGATTTGGTCAATCTGCTGGATTAATTTTATTTGCTACCTGTTTAAATGGAATGAGTATTGATAAGGTTTATGCTAATAGTTCTCTGGATGCAGACGAGGAAAATATTGAGGCAGAACAGAATCTTAATTTAGCAGAGATCAAGATTTTTTGTAGTACTATTCTGGACTTTAAAAATCTTCAAGAAATTTTCCCAGAATTCATCATAGAAACAGAATCATTAACTAATTTACAATTAGAAAATAGGGCGGAAATTTCAGCAACTTGTCCCCAAGCAGAAAAAGTAATTATTCTTAAATCCAGGGAGCGAGATAATTTTATTGCTAAGAGAGGAACAATTGCGGAAACTATTAGTAAATTCTATATTGATGATGGATATATTAATTCTCGTGCCATTCTTTACAGTTCACAAGATATCCTAATTGATGAAGGTCAAGTTGATGTAATTGTACAAGGAACAAACAGACTCAGAAAATATGTGCGCGATCGCATTACTCCTGCTGCTAATCCCTTTAATACCAGAGATATTGAGGATAGTTTACGTTTGTTAAAAGTCGATCCTTTAGTAGAAAATATTGAAGCGACTCTCAAACCCAATGAAGAAACCAACACCTCAGAATTAATTGTCAATGTAACAGCAGCTAAATCTTTCTTTGGTAGTTTTGGCATTGACAATTACTCTCCCCCTAGTGTGGGAAGTGAAAAACTTAATTTTAATCTGGGGTATCGTAACCTAACGGGAATTGGCGATACATTGGCGATCGCTTATAATCCTAGAATTGAAGCTTTTGATGGCACTTACAACTTAGGCTTTAATTATCAAGCACCCCTAAATAGTATGAATGGGACATTAGAATTAGGGGTTAGTATCGACCGCAATGAGGTGGTAGAAGGAGACTTCGAGAGTTTAGATATCAGGGGAGAATCAGAAACCTACAGTATCACTTATCGTCAACCTCTAATCTTAAACCCTAGGGAAGAATTAGCTTTATCTATTGGTTTTTCCTATCGAGATGGTCAAACTTTCACTTTTCAAGGAGGCTTTCCCTTTGGTATTGGACCTGATGATGACGGAGTTAGTCGGACTAGTGTGTTTAACTTAGGACAAGAATATACCCTTAGAGATACTTCTGGTGCTTGGGGTTTTCGTTCTCTATTCCGTATCGGAGTAGATATATTTGATGCTACAGACAATGATGTTCCTGATGAAAATGGTGACTATCCTCCTGATGGTCAATTTTTCAGTTGGTTAGCACAAATCCAAAGAGTACAAGTTCTCAACAACAATAACTTTTTAATTATTCAAGCAGATTTACAGTTAACTCCCCATAGTTTATTACCTTCAGAACAATTTGCTATTGGTGGTGGTCAATCAGTAAGGGGTTATAGACAAAATGTCCGTTCTGGAGATAACGGTTTCCGTTTTTCCATTGAGGATAGAATTACCATAGCCAAAAATGATGCAGAGCAACCAGTCTTTGTAATCGCACCATTCTTTAATATGGGTGCAGTATGGAATGTAGAAAATAATCCGAACCAAGTCCCTGACGATAATTTTGTTGCTGCTTTAGGATTGGGTTTATTATGGCAACCAGTAGAAGGATTGAACTTACGTCTTGATTATGCACCACCATTAATTGATCTAGATGATCGCGGAGATAATGTTCAAGATGATGGCTTACATTTTAGTGTTAACTATTCTTTCTAGTTTCTCCAGCAGCGATCGCACTTAAAAATTCGCTCGATTTAGGATTCTAGAGATAAATATAATGCCTAGGTCAAAACAAGCTGTTAGATGCTTTGTGATGTGCCAAAGAATAACTCGGATGTATTTGCCTATTTATCTGGTTAGACAAGTAGTTTTGTGCGTTACGCTGTCGCGCTTCGCACCCTACAAGAACGGCGAGCGCACTTGTCGGGTTGGGAGTTTGTCGATATAGTTATGCTTTACGTAACACAGAACTTTTGTTATCATTATCATGATTAAAAGCTTTAAGTGTAAACAAACTGAAAAACTCTATAGAACCCATTTGGGTTCTACGCGATCGCTAGTCTTTTAAGCATCAGTCTGACAAAACAAAGATTAACCTTAGTGGTGGCATGATCGAGAGTTCTTTCAAAATTTTTGACCAAGCTTTTACATCTTTCCATCCAA
>JASJCP010000182.1 GCA_030065935.1 Xenococcaceae cyanobacterium MO_167.B27 | reverse complement strand
CATAGGTGCAATTCCCTCAAACTCTCTTCATCAAAGCAAGCGCGAGAAATTGTACCCAGTAACGGGTAGTTAAAAAATCGCTACAACTACCTTGGATAAAGGCTTTCGTTATTTTTTTTTGCAGGAAGTTCAGGTTAATGTTAATTGGAATCGGATTGACGACGACTATCGGACAATTACTTTTAACTCACGGATATCGAAATGCTCCTGCTTCTAGTGTCGGGATTTTTACTTACACTTCTGTACCTTTTGGAACTTTCTTAGGTTGGTTATTTTGGAACGAGTTATTAGATAAAAATTCTTACTTGGGTGGGATCTTAATCGTATTAGCTGGGGTGATAGTTTTAAGAACTAAAATTATTCAGCGTCAATCTGACTAAATTTAGTTCATTTCAAGACTTTTTATCTAAGGCTTCAATATTTAGGTAAACGCCAACCCTAACTGTGTAGATTGACCATGCCCATGTCGGTATAGAGCCAGGTATTGCAGGCTAAAACCCAGTCAGGACAAGGCTTATCTATACGATCTATACCTTTTATACCTCATTCAAATAGTAAAATTCAATTTAGCAGTCAGAAACAAAAACAACAGGAGTAGGGAAATATATTAGAACAAGTACAGCCAGGTATAGACATATTCCAATATCCCTCTGTACAAGACTTACAGCTTGCGTTTGCCTCGTTGTTGACTGTAGGAAATGAAAGGTTACGATGAAGTAATTTGAATTAAAGGCTGAAAAGAGGTCAAGCTAATACTAATAATGAGAATAATTTCCCCCAATTTATCCCTTTTTCTTCGTTATGGTTTAATTGCGGGATTTTTTCCCTTAGTCGCTTTGGTACTTGCTGCTGATTCGGTTTGGTTTTCAGGAGATGATTTTAGAGGGCAACTCCTAGCTGATGGCTTGACGGCTTTGTACTTTATGGTGCTGTTATGGGGATTAGATTCGCAAGAAAGGTTAATGGGCTTAATTTTTGTGCCTTTTTCGGCTCTAGCAGAATATATTTTTAGCTCCGTATTTGAGGTTTATACCTATCGTTTGGAATCTGTCCCCAAACAGCAAACCCCAACGGCAGATTACTGTAGATGCTAATCGTATTCGCTCGCAAGTCAGATATATTCTCAGAGATTGTGTAAGTCATTTTGAATATGGCGGCGAAGAAGATATTGCTACAGAAGAGATTTCTAGCTTAATCCAAGAAGCTCAAATGTATACCAAACGCGGAGATTCGGGGAATGCGATCGCCGTTCATCCTGTTCTCAATCAAACTCTTCTGTTGCGGTGAGCAGTAACGATTTTTCAAACATTCTCTCTAAGACCTACCATCCTCATAAGTTCATCATATTTTTTTCTTAGTCTAAATGTAAACCGCGTCAGGGATGAAACCCATAGTTTTTGTAAGTAGTTAGGGGAAAGGTTAAAGGTTAAAGGGCAAAGGTTTTAAGATATCTTGTCTTTCCTGGTTTAAAACTCCAGTTTTGAATATGGACGCGGTTTAGTTAGAAGTGATTTATAAGCTGTAAAAGGGGATCATAACCATGGATAAACAAACTGAGCAATTCATCCTAGATATTTTGGCAAATCATTATTTTCTCACTTTGGCAACTGTCCGAGACGATGGGTATCCTCAAGCGACTACGGTTGCCTATGCTAATAATGGTTTAAAGATCTATTTTTTGACTGGGTCAGAGTGTCAGAAAGTGCATAATATTAAGCGCTGTAACAAGATCTCTCTCACAGTCGATCGCGAGTATGAAGATTGGCATCAAATTAAGGGACTTTCGATGGGGGGTATTGCAGAGGTCTTATCCGAACCTGATGAGATTAAAAAGGCGATTGCTTGTCTTGAAGCGAAATTTCCCCAAATGCATGAGTGGATATCGGCTACTGAAGACATGGGCAGTTACGCTTTCGTCGAGATCACACCCCAGGTGATTTCGGTACTCAACTACGCAAAAGGGTTTGGCCATACAGAATTGATTTCTGTGGAAGAAACTGTCAGCGCTGAGTCCCAAAATTGATCTACTTCCGATTCACGAAGCTAATGGTGCGACAGATGCTGGCTATAATCCTAGCTTTTTCTTTGCAGTAGAGTCTGCCTATGGAACTCCAGAAGAGCTTCGGATCGTTGTTGATGAAGCCCACAAGTTAGGATTGCTTTTGATTTAGGTGATATTGATAGACGTAGTCAGATGAGAGTTGCTAATATTTTGACTTGTCTTAAGTGGGAAAAAGTGGGGCAACAGCAGCATCAAGCTAAGCGTCAAGTAGTCTGGAAAAGAGCTACACCCCCTCCTGGTATAGAAGAGGTATTGCAAGCTAAAACGCAGTCACAGCAAGGGATATCTAGATCTACTATACCTACTACACCAAATTCAAATAATATTTCTGATTCAGTTAAAGCCGAAAAAGAACAAGTGAATAAAAAATTAGAGGTGAAATTAGACTCAGGTATAGCAGAGCCTCAATCCCAGTCAGGGCAACATATTCAAGCTGCTACACCTTCTAAATCTGTGGATGCTATACTTGTTGATTGGTTCTCTTATCCTTATCAAAGTCGCGGTGCCGAAGGCAACAGCTTCGCTGGTCGTTATACTTTGGAGAATCGGGCTAATAAGGTTAAGGAGAGAGTATTAAACTGTGGTACTAACAATGAACTAATCAGTCTTCATGCTGAAGGTAAAGTAACTGAAGTTGAAATAAATTGGATTAAAGCTAATCTATTAAGTGATTCGGAATGGGAGCAATCGGAAAAAGTTGGTTTACTCTAGGGCGAGCGCTAACTACAAAACTAAAGTTTAAGTTTCGAGATGTTTTGAGGTTAAAAAGAGCAGCCAGAATTTAAAAATAGTAAAATTAGTAGAAATTTAAACATCAAAATCCTACCGAATAATTGATATTCGGATAAGCTAAAAATAGTTTTTCCTCTTAAATTCGTCTCAAATAATGTTAACTAGTAGCGGGATAAATTCTCCAAGTTAAGATAGAATTTGTGAAATCAGACCAAACTCCTGAAAGCCATTTACAACGGGCGTGTAAAATAATTTCCGCATTTTCTTCTAGCCAAAATTTCCCGTTACCTTTTAAACGTAAATTAACAGCTTGACGGATTAAACTTTCCACAGCACCACCAGGGTCTCCTCATCTAATTTTGTATAAAATGTACTTGACAAACCTGAATTTATACTATCTATTTTTAAGGAGATAAAGCGATCGCGACAGATTTTACTTGTTCAATACAATAATGGAGTGTGAATAACTACGATAAATTGAAAATATTAGGGGAAAGAATTAATGGCAGTAGGCTTTGCACCTGTAAAATCTGAAAAAGAAAAACCTCGGGCAAAAAAACCAAAATTAACCCCGATCAACGAAATACAAAATAATTTATCCAGTTATTTTTCTGATATTAAAGATCCTAGAATTAAGAGAACTAAAAAGCACTTGTTAAAAGATATTTTAGTCATTGCTATTTTAGCTGTAATTGCAGGAGCGGAAGGTTGGGAAGATATCGAAAATTACGGGATCGCGAAGCAACAGTGGTTAGAAGAGTTCTTAGAGTTACCTTACGGAATCCCCAGTGATGATACATTTCGACGTGTTTTTGAGAGAATCGACCCATTAGCTCTGGAAAACAGTCTGACCAAATGGATACAAGAACTAATCCCTTCATTAGAACAAGAAATTGTGCCGAACGATGGCAAATGTCTCAGAGGTTCTTATGACCGCAATCAAGGACTAAAAGCTTTACACTTGGTAACAGCTTGGGCAGCACAACAAAGTTTAGTCCTCGGACAAATAAAAGTAGAAGATCATTCCAATGAAATAACAGCTATTCCTGCCTTATTAGAGCTAATTGATATATCTGGAGTGATCGTCACAAGAAATGCAATGGGAACTCAAACCGAGATTGTTCGGTTAATTCACCAAAAAAAAGCTGACTACGTCCTGACACTTAAAAGCAATCATCCTACGCTTCACTCTCAAGTACAAAAATGGTTTGATGCAGCCAGAGCCAAAAATTTTCAAGGCATCACAGTTTCCCATGATCGCCGAGTAGAAAAAGGGCATCATCGCACCGAAAAACGCCTTGTTTGGGCTGTCCCTGTGTCCGAGTTTGGTGGTCTTTACAAACAAGAACAATGGTTAGGGCTTCAAAGTATTGTGATGATTGAAAGAACCCGCTCTTCACGTGGAATAAACTTACCCACTCAGTCCACTTTTATCTATCGTCCTTGCCAGCCGATGCTCATGTTCTTGGATTAGCAATCCGTACCCATTGGGGGATTGAAACCCAAGTCCATTGGACTCTAGACGTAACTTTTAATGAGGATAAATCCCGAATTCGCTCTTGCCACGCGCCTCGTAATTTCGCTTTTCTTAGACGTATGGCACTTAATGCCTTGAATCTAGAGAAGACTCAAAGAGCGATCTCGAAGAGATCCGCTTCGCGGCGCGCTCCCATGAATAATGATTATATGATGACAGTCCTACAATCCTTTTGTCAATAGGGTTTGAGACGCTCTTACCCTGCTCTGATCGGGGTTCTATGAAGTCAATAATTTGGATAATATTACCGAGGCACTCATGTAGTGATGGCTGTCATAATCTTGATGTTTCAACTTGATTAAGATGGATTATAAAAGTCTTTGGTATTTCGTCTTCTCCAAGGACTTTTCTTTATGAGAAATTAGACAAGATTTAAAACCAGTGTTCAATTACTGTAATATTCCCCATAATTGCATTTAAAAAAAGAGCGATAGTAATATAATGGTTGCTTAAATACTTCTCTCTTAAAATTATAGGTATTGTTCAATTTTAGCTTGAAATACAATGAGCTATAGCCCTTGAATAACTAGACAAATATCACTACTTTTTACCCAGAATCTATGACCAGTAGATTTAGAATAAAGACAATAAAAATAGAATAGGCGACATACAATAATGAACTCTGCCCATTCTGAAGTTATTTCATCTGGGTCAATGATGGCTACTTTATTTCCGAGACTAAATGTAGGTTTTCGTGTCATCATAAGAAATAAGAAAAATAATTAAACGTCGTGAGTAGAACGTCCTTGGAAGAAAAACCCCAGGGATTTTTTTTAGAGGGAAAGTGCGACTTCATCAAAAATGAGGTATAAATTCCTGCAAATGTGAGGGATATTTCCCTTTTTAAAGCAGTCTTCTTGTGTCTGATATGAGTTTTCCCATATCTTCAATTCAATTGCTAATGATGAGGAGATATGAGACGAAAACGGGCGATTTTCACCTCTAGTTGTAACGTCAGTTTGAGGCACTTGAAGTTTTTTGTATTTCATGATACTTTCAAGATTAATTGTTGAGAAGTGGGAATTCCTGGGGTTCGTATAACCTTGGGATTTTTTATCTTGTGAAAGAATAGCTTTGTTTTCATTGAAAATAAGCCGATAATCTTGTTCAAAGGGAATAATCGCAGGAAAATTACTTTTTTAGGAGATATTCTCTGTAACCTTCTGCCCAAGCTTTGTAATACTGTAAATATTCAGGGAATTGGGGGTTTATGGCTTGTAACCCATGTTTTCGCCCTAATTTAATTAAATTAGTACCGCCTGGTGTAGGAATCGCTTGTATGGTGAAAGGCTTTTTGAGGGATTCTTTGCTGTTCATAATTTGTTGAAGAGAAAGATTAGTTTTGTTGAAAGGAAAGCGATCGCTTTTTCGTTAAACTATCCAGCCAGTGCAGAGCTTTTAACAGTGCGTTCGTGACTGCCATCAAAATATGGTGTGTACAATTCATCGTCAAAGACAGAACCCCGGAGAACATGGGGAGATAGTCTCTCGTACTCAACTACAATCTGGTCAAACTCCTCCGAGAGTCAGCAGTCTCTTGTGTTTTGATAATTCTCGAATTCTCGATTAAGCTCTACCTCGAAGTAAATTAGGGGGAAATAAACAAAATTCTTCTTGTCGATATGGGTGACATAATATCAAATCACTTTAACTATGCAATAGATCAATCACAGTGTCTGGAGCGTCCCCCTAGAGAAATATTGGACAAAGTAGGACAGGCTTCCCTAGGCTAAGGGTTTTAAAGCGATAGTTTTTTCCCCTGTGGGGACTAAAATACCCCCTATTTTTCCTCTATAAATACTATTAAAACAGTTTAATAAGTGGTATTTTAGTCCGCGAATGGGGGCTTCAATAGACCTTGGTCAATGTACCTTAACCAACAACTTGATATAAAAGCCCCCTTCCGCGCCTGTCCTACTTTGTCATATTTTTTTGTAACCCCCGTCAATCATCTGTAGCAAGCTTAAAGGGAAATCATATAATCTGCATAGAAATAAGATTCAATGAAGCTTTTAGTGAATGTCATGATTAATTCTCTTGGTGTAGTGGGTCAAAAGGCGATCGCGCAGTGCGAAGACAGGCAGATACCCCTCTATAGCGATCGCTCTTATGGTCAAACGAAGTCAGATTGAGCAATAAAAAATTCCCTCGCCTACCTTCGACAAGGGAATTTAATTAAAATTAAGAATGAACTAAAAATTTGGCTGCCTAGTATCAGAATCTATTGGCAAAACAATCATTCCAAACTTCGTACAAGGTATCTAGAATTATTTTTTGTTTTTCCTTCTCTTCTCCAGTGAGAGATTTTAGCTTCGATTCTGCTTGGCTCAATTTCTTAAGCATTATTTCTCTTGAACTTACTTCGTGAGGTTCTTTTTGGTAAATAAATGTTTCGTTGCCTTTGCCATTTAAGAGATATTTTCCCATAATTAATTCTCCTTAAAATCAAAATGAAACTAAAAAATGAAGTAGGCTTTCAAGCTGCTTGAAAATGAAGCAGCATCAATTGTTCAGGAGGAATGGCAAGAGAGTTATAAGTTTGTCCTTGATTATCACTAAACTCGACTTCATATGCTGCACCATCAGCTAAGATTTCAACAACAGTCCCTACTTGACCACGCTTGAGATTTTCTGAGGGGATATCTACAGTTAATGCCACTACATCGAGGAGCTTAATATCGTTGGTTGTCATTTTAATATACCTCCTTTGGCTTAAATGAGAGGATAGCAACTAGTTAATTTGGGAATTATAGAATGTGTTTCGATAATCCAGGCACTACGAATTATTGAACTTCTATTGTGCCATTCCAGGGTAAAATCCAAAGTATAACGCTGACCAAATTTGTCTCTTCGTCCTAATTTAACTTCATGAGTTTTAACAACAGAAAGTAGAATTTGGCGTAACTCGATTGCATTTTCTGCTGTCATTCCAAGTAAAGAACGAAACAGCCGTGCTTTGTGTTTTCCTACACTATGTTCTGGATTAAGACAATAATCACACAGTTTTTTAATATCTACAACTGCATTTTCTGCATGGGGTATCAGCATAGCTATCATTAATTGGGTAATAATTCAATCTCGTATGAGAAATCTGCGAAGCTAGTTTTGTGTTGGATTTGTAGAATAGATATAGCCTGTTGGTGAAGAACAAAGCCCCATAACCCAGTTGGCTCTGCCAAATCTGCGATAGATTAACCTCTTTACGAAACTAGAAATTTCACACTTGAATAGTTTTAAAGGGGAGGTAATTTTGTACAGATTTTCCCCAATAGTTGTAATGGTTAGTCTGGAAGAATTAAGTTTTTCTAGGGGCTTATCACAATAAATTTCCAGGTTTATTTGATGTCTTCTCATAATTTTCCTCTTTTTTGATCAATGTCAGAAAAATAAGGCTATTGCCCAGGATTTACTCTTGATGCTTGGGCTGAATGTATTTTTCAGGATTGGTGGCAATATCATCAATCACATCATTAATCAGCTTCAAGGCGATAGGAATGTAGATATCAGTAGGAATGTCATCAAAATCAGTACGATAAACTAGATTATCAGCCATATCGTCTATACATTCCTTCAAATCGATGGAATACTCTTGGTTTTTTGAACAAGTCATAATTTTTAAAAAACTGGTGTGGCGAATTAGCAATATAGCGACCCGCTACGCGGTTGCCCGTGGCACCGCCCAAATCAAAGCGATCGCTCTCTTATGGGCAATAGAACACTAGTTATTTCCTAGAGAACGATATTGTTCGATTTCTTTGGTAATCATGTCTTTGAGGTATTCGTTGTTAGTTAGGGTTTGTAGCTTTTTCAAGATGGTTGTATAAGTCTTGTGAGCATCATCATCATCTGAATTCATTGGGTCATCGTCCTCGCTAAATAAGGCAATACGTAACCCAGATGACGAAGGATTAGGGGTCGAGGTGAGTGTTACCACTTCACCCCTCCCATCCGAAACTGAGCATGAAACTTTCACTTCACTCAGCTACTCAAAATATCTACCTTTGTCATTAGGACATCTAACTTTTCTTGTTGGAAAGTATTAAGATATCGTTGTCATCCCAGAACCAATCATGTTTGATTAATTCCTTGTTGATGACATCCAGCCGTTTTTGAAATTTACGTTCTTTGATGTACTTCAAATCAAGAGAAGTCTTATCATCGTGGCAATGTCCGTGAAGTAGCTGAAGGTTTTTATAATCATCTTTGCCACCAAGGGCAAGGGATAATATATGGTCAACCTCTAAGGTGTCTTCTTCACGGAAGCGCAGGCAACACCAGGGACATAAGCCTTTTTGTCTCTTAAGCAGGTTGGCTTTGCGAGTGGACATATCGGGACTACGTCCCATTCTGGTACTCCAATAAACTAGTTTTCCATTAAAGGGACTATCTTTGCCTTTAACTTTGACATACTTGGTACTACTGCTTCCATATTCAGTATGTTTTAGTAGCCGTAGAAGGTTCGCATCTTCCGACCTGGCTGCAAAGACCCAGTTATTGTTGCCTATTTTTTTCCAGTACTTTTTACGAGCTTTGTTATAGCTGCCAGTCTTTCGACGACCCCAAGCTCTTAATTTCTGAAAGATTAGGTGGTCTTGCCGTGCAAGTTCTCCCACAGTCGCAGCATCAGAGTTGGAGTAGTAATTTACCCATCCTCTGATGACTGGATTAAGCTTAAGTATTAAAACTGCTTGGGGGGAGTTATAGTATGTTTTGATAACATCTTTGATTTCTCTTTGATGTTTCTTACAGGCATCCTTTGAAGGTGTTATGAGTGTTCTAAAACCAAGTGGCTTTCTAGTGGTGGGGTGTATAGCACTGCTGTATTTCCCAACAGGAAATTGTTGAATATGATGCCCCAGGAAGTCAAAACCAGCCTGTCCATCTTCACTTAATTCAGGGTGAAGTGTATGGGCAATTCTGGTCTTTGAAGGTTTTAGTTCTAATCCCATGCCATTTAGCCACTCCGAGATTAAGTCTCGGCATCTTTGGACAACGGTCAGGTCTCTATGAAGAACGAGAAAATCATCAGCATATCTGATGAAGTTAAGGGATTTTACCTTATTTTGCCGACTTTGTTGATACCCTTTGTAATTACGGTAATCAATGGTTTTGGCAAATTCATTTAGCATAGTTTCCATTCCGTGGAGGGCAATATTAGCAAGTAAGGGACTGATTACCCCTCCTTGAGGCGTACCCTCAGATGTGGCAGTGAATACCTTTTGGTCAATGACTCCAGATTTTAACCAGGATTTGATTTGTTGCCTGATTTTACCTTTGTAACCAAGCTTCTGGAGTAAGGCTAAGTGGTTGATGCGGTCAAAACATTTCGAGATATCAGCATCGAGAACAAATTTAGGTTTATTCATAATACTGTTCTTGATTTGTTTGATGGCATCGTGGCAGGAACGTCCTGGTCTAAAGCCGTAACTGTTTGGCTCGAACAGAGCCTCCCATTCAGGTTCGAGGGCAGCCTTAACTAATCCCTGTAAGGCGCGGTCGTAAATGGTTGGTATTCCTAATGGACGTTTTTCATCCCGCGAAGGGGGCTTCAATAGACCCTGGTTGATGTTTCTTAACCAATCACTTAGTTTAAAAGCCCCCTTGCGCCCAGGTTTAGGTATCCACACTCTACGAGTAGGCAGACTTTTGCCTGTAAGTTTGAGTTGTCCTACGAGGCTCAGACGTGCTTCTGGGGTTAGGGATTTGACCCCATCCACTCCTGCTGTCTTTTTACCTCGGTTATCTTGTGATACTCTACGAACCGCTAAGACCTTATTAGACCAAGACCTCATAAGTGTTTTTTGGAGTTTTCTGACTTGTCTTACATCTCCACGAGAAGATGCTGCATAAATGCGCTTTTGGAGCTTGAATACGTATCTCTCAACTTTGCGCCAATTAATAGTATTCCATCCCACAGTATTCTGTTTTAAGTTTGAATCTGTTTTAGGCATATTGGCTACTACTTGAACCTTTATACATCGATAATTTGCGGGCTACGTCTGCATATCCTGGGAATTACCCCATCCCTTTTCAGGCATTATCTGTTGTTTCAGATTAGGCATTGGCTTCTTAACCCATCTTTCTCAACCTCACCATACGGTTTTGACGATACCTACCAGTAGTTTCTGGGGATGAGGATGATTTACTTCGTTCTTGGTACACCATTGCTGGTTATGAAGGCATATCCAGTTGATTCGAGTCCTTTAGGGTTCATCTCTCCGCCCATTGAATAGGTAACAAATGACTTTAAAAATTAAGGCAGTCCTCTGTTGCCGATAAGTTAATAGCTTTGACCATTAAATAAATATAAAGGACTGCCTTAATTTTTTTGTCTCCTCTGTTGTGCAGTATGAGAAATACTTAATTCCATACCCCTTATATTCATCCCGATGTTTCGGGCTGCAAGGTGTGGCATGACCCACAAGCTTATATCCCTTGCTACGAAATTGAGACGGTTCTGTAGATGATTCGCTTAGAATTTTTCTACCCCACGATTTCCTATTCCTTGAGTTTTGGTGACTCTCAGTCCAGGTCGGTTATAAGACTCATGCTAACGGTGAGGCGTATTCAGCAATCCGCGCTAATCCGCTTTTAGTCCCGCATTCTGCGTCTGGGTTGTCATCCCAGATTCAGGGGAAACTTCTCACTCTTGTCACCAAGAGGGACGCTCTATGCTTTTCCTTCTGCACAAGAAGGCAAGGATTTGATAGTGTTACATATCTCACCTTGATGATGTACTAGTTATCATTAGTTGAGGATTAAAAAGTGCGAACTCTACCCAGGGTGGGTTACTCAACTAAAGCCATAAGTCCCCCCTCAATTGAGGGTTTATTATGAACGAATCGCACAAGTAAATTTTAGTGGGGGCTTTTGCATTAATTTGCAAGCTCCAAGAAGTTAACTTCTGGGTTTCTAAGCCCCCACTAAAATTCGTTCTCCTCTCTCATCTGTTTTTGGTGTAGAAAGTTTCAAAGATTCTTTCAAAATACTTCTCTCTTGAGCGAAATGTTCAGTCACTTCAAAGTCAAAGTTTCCATCTGGATCATGAATATAATTTGCTAATTTTTGAGGGACTTCCAACAAAGAATTCTCAGTTTTCTTTTCTTTTGTTACAACTTTTTCTCCCAATTCCTCTTTCACATCTGCTCTCGTTACAGCATCAGAAAAATATCCCCTCAGAAACTCAAGATAATCTCCCAACATTTTTTTGTT
>JASJCP010000028.1 GCA_030065935.1 Xenococcaceae cyanobacterium MO_167.B27 | reverse complement strand
ATTATAGTGCGAGTGGGAATACCTGCTTCGTTCAGGGGTGGAAGGGGGCTTTTTTGATTGTCAAGTTGTCGGTGCTTATGGGATAAATATTGTATATATAAGCCCCCTTTCCACGGATGAAAACGAGCGTGATAAGTTAATGGTTTACACCATTAGCTAAAACAGTGTACAATCAATAGATGATGATTAAACGTGCATACCGATATAGATTTTACCCCAACAAAAAGCAGCGCATTCAATTGGCGCAAACTTTTGGCTGCACTAGATTCGTCTATAATTGGGCTTTGAGACTTCGTACTGATGCTTACTACCAGCATCAGCAAAAGATGTCCTACAAAGAAACGTCTAATCAGTTAACTCAACTGAAAAAGAATCCTGAATACTGTTGGTTAAAAGATGTGACTGCTGTTCCATTGCAGCAAGCATTAAGACATCTAAATACAGCTTTCTTGAATTTTTTTGGAGGTCGCGCAAAATACCCCAAATTCAAAAAGAAAAGAAATAAGCAGTCTGCTACTTATGCTAGTAATGCCTTTAAATGGGATGGGGAAAAGCTAACTTTAGCTAAAATGGAATTTCCTTTAAAAATTAAATGGCATCGTCATTTTACAGGAGTTCCCACAACAGTTACAGTAAGCAAAGATTCAGCGTCGAGATACTTTGTCTCATTTTCTGTAGAAGAAGAAATCGAGCAACTTATACCCATAAAAGAGCAAGTAGCAATTGATTTGGGAATTAAAGATGTCATTGTTTCGAGTAAAGGATTTAGTTCTGGCAATCCAAAATACTACTCATACTATCAAAAAAAACTAGCCAAATTACAAAAACGTTTAGCTAAAAAACAAAAAGGCTCTAAAAACAGAGATAAAGCAAGATTAAAAGTAGCAAAACTACACGCTAAAATCGCTGATTGTCGAAAAGACTTTCTCAACAAGTTAACGATTAGTTTAATTCGCGAGAACCAAGTTGTAATTACAGAATCGTTAGCGGTTAAGAATATGATTAAAAATCCCAAATTAGCCAAAGCAATAGCTGATGCTGCTTGGGGAGAATTAATTAGACAGTTAGACTACAAAGCTAATTGGTATGGAAGGATTTTAGTACAAGTTGACCGCTTTTTCCCGTCATCAAAACGATGTCATGCTTGTGGTCAAGTACTAGAAAAACTACCTTTAGAAATTAGAGAATGGGATTGTGTTTGTGGCTCTCATAACTTAAGAGACTATAATGCTGCCCTAAATCTTTTAGCCGTCGGACGGACGGTTTTAGCCTATGGAGACACCTCTGTCGGGGACACAGCAATCGCTTTGTCTAGTCAAGTGTCGTCGAAGTAGGAAGCCCACCCCGTTCTACGGGGTGTGGTGTGTCACGAAGCAAGTGATTACAAAATCAAGCTAGACCAGAAAATTATCCGAGACAGAAATTCCTTAACAGAGCTATTAATGAATCCACTCATGGGAATTTTACCGAAGATTTACTTGAACCGCTTTGAATACTCTTTCCCCTCCTTAATTACTTTGCTAGGGGAGTTTCCAATCGGTAAACTTTTACAGGTTCTTGTTATCTATCCAGAAACCGAAAATCAGACCAAAACCTTTACTCTAGTATATGCTCAGTCGAATCCTGTATTGCTTGCTTTGTTAAAGAAGTTTCTCCTGCGAGCAGCAGCAGAGATAATTAAGCAAGACATTGTGACTGTAGAAAATCTATATCCTAGGCAACCGCCAAAAATTAAGCTACCTAATGAAGAGATTATGTTTTATGCAGAAAAACTCTACCGAAATTGGGAGCGACAAAACTAATTGTATTCAACGAGCAAAGTCGATTCATAGGATAGTCGGACTTAAGTACCAAAGACAAAATTATTGGTACATTATAACTTTAATAGCTATTCCAATCCTCCCTCCCTTCATCTAATAAAGCATTTTGGCAATAAAGCTTGCAATCCAGGAGCTTCCTATGACACTTTTATGTCATATTTACCGCTCATACTAAAACATAACAGATAGGTCTATTCAGCAAAGTCACTTTTTTTGGTGCAAGCTCTGAGGTTCTTAGGGGAGTGGGGAAGGTCGAAATTCCAATCTTAACCGACTAGAACAGTATTAGTGACTGTAATTAAGTGAATTTCTCAGATTATTGAGCATAAAAGCCCCCGAAGCTGACAAAATACCCTTAATTTTAATGATGAATATTTCTAGGAATAAAAATCTCAAAACAACTTTCATTTTTCCATGATTAACAATTCATAATTTACTCAAAAACTAATAATTATCAGAGAGATACGCTGCTTATTAAATAAGTAAATGCTGATTTAATTAAACATTAATAAACAGGATAAAAATTGATGAAAAGTTTAATTTTGAAAAAACTAAATACTAGCGAAAGATTCAGATTCAACCTAATTTTCTTATTATTAGTTTGGCTGTCAGTGCTTATTCCTTTATGGATGCCCAACTATTCCCTATCACTGTCATCCAAGATAGTCATTATTTTTCTTGGTCTGATCAATCTTGTCTGGACAGTCGCTTTATTGTTATCAGCACGCTTTGTTTGGAAATTGTCTAAAAAACAAAAAAGTTTTCAAACAAATCATTCCATAATTACTTTTTCAAGGCTTGGAGAGCTACATCATATTGTGACTATTTGTATCTATAAAGAGCCACTAGAACTCATTGAGAAAACACTAGAAAGTCTGCGCCAACAAACACAGTCCCATCGCATAATTGTTGTTGTTGCAATGGAAGAAAGAACACCGCAGGTTAGTTGGAAAGAGCAAGTGCTGAAAATGAAGTTCGAGAAAGATTTTGAGCGATTATTTTTTACAATCCATCCCTTTGGTATTCCAGGAGAAATCCCTGGAAAATGCTCTAATGTCAATTATGGTCTCAGGACAAGTGTACGAAGGCTAGAAGAAGAAGGTGACTTACAAATTGAGCGGACGACAGTTACTACCTGTGACGCGGACAATATTTTTCACCCCAAATACTTTGAAGAGTTAGGAAAAGAGTTTCTAAGTACGCGAAGAAATAATCAAGTCGTTTGGCAATCGCCACTTTTTTACAACTGGCAGCTAGATTCATCTCCTTGGTTTACAAGAGTAGTTGGGCTGTTGCGTCCTGTTTTTATGATGGGTTTGTTAATTCCGTTTAACATCAATACAATGAGCGTGCAGAGTCTCTCACTGGAATTGTGTATTAAAGGCGATTATTTCCACCCTCGTTATCAAATGGACGATATCATTGCGGTCATTCGCTGGATGACAGAAATTAGGAGAGAAATAGAAATTCGACCGATTTATGTACCTACTCTTAGTGGACCTACAAGTGGAAACAGTCTTTCAGAAGAATTTAGAGAATGGCGAGTTCAGATACGACGGTGGACAATTGGAGCAGCAGAGGTATTTCATTATTACTGCGTCAGGTTTTTTTCGTTACCGTTGAATACTGGTATATCTTGGGGAGCTTATTTTATAGCTTATTACTGTATTTTTCTGTGTGCTGCTCCCTTGGTTGGCTTGGTAGGAGGTTTGAAACCAATAATTTATCCTGAATCGACTTCCATACTGGTTTTTAGTGATTATAGTTTTTCCTCTCTTCTGATAACAATGGGGACTTACCAACTCTTTTGTTTTTTAAATGTTTTCTTCCTCAACTATTTCTGGGTCAAGATTTTAGGGCTTAAAGAACGAGTTAGCAACTTGAGAAATATCCTGCATTTTCTCTTAACGCCAGTTACGGTGATTGCTTTTTCCCTTGTTGCATTTACTGCGCTTCACGAAATGGCTATAGGTGGTAAGAGTGTCTGCGTACATATTCCCTCAAAGAAAAATGCTCTGGCAAAGCGACTGTACAGTTGTAGATAAAGTAACCTCACTCCCACTTGAAAGACGGGAGCTTTGGCTACCCGCTTATCAGTCGATTGTGTTTAGCCCTAACTATATCGGAGTTGAGCTTTCGGGGTCGGTTACGTTCATACTCACACAGTCGATTCTCATTAAGTAAACCCTATCTCAAACAAGTTTAAGAATGGTTCAATTAGCTTCCTCTGTCGGCTTTCAGTCTCAAGGTTCATCTGCCTCAGCACTTGTATATCTCAAGCGCGACCCCCACAAGATCCACCAGGTTCTCTACCCATTTTCAGTACTACTCGCCAGATACCTCTGCTTACTGCAAGAGCCTTGCTACAGGGTGGTAGCTGCGTTTAGCAATTCAGCATTATCTATATAATACAGGGATTCAAACCCTTGATATATAAAGATTTTGTGTCTGAATTATAAATTCACCGCCTAACTTTAGTAGGCTCACGGTTGTTCCTCTGCGCGTCTTTAGACGCGCAGAGGAACAACTACGTTTATCATGATAAATTATCGACGAACCTAATCCTATTTGCTACTTATAAGAGCGCGGGTTTCCTTGCGCGGATACTATCGCTCTTAATGAACCTATAATTATTTATCCCTGTTGTGCTATTTTACTGCTTGATGCTGAATAAGATAATGTCTGGAAATCAAAAAGATAACAATAACGAAAATTTAGCTACAGAATCTATCCAAGAGCCTATTACTAATGCTACTCCTGAAGTAAAAGCTATTATTGAACGGGTTTTAAAATTAGAAAAAGATAAACTATACTTGAAGAGTCCTCGTAATATTAACGAAGAAGTTTTGCAGATTATTAAAAATGTAATTCAATGAGGTTGATTTCTTTACAGCTATGTAATTTCAGACAATTTTATGGTAGAACAATTCCGATTAAATTTGCTAGTGGTCAAGCCAATACTACAGTAATTCATGGCAATAATGGGGCTGGTAAAACTTCAATTTTAAACGCTTTTACTTGGATTTTATATGAACAGTTTACCGCTGCTTTTGCTGCTCCAGAATTATTAATTAATCAACGAGCTATTCAAGAAGCTAATTCAGGAGTAGCTGTAGAATGTTGGGTAGAATTACAATTTGAACGCGATCGCAAACGTTATCAACTTAAACGCAAATGTTACGCTACAAGAAATCAAGACAATAGTATCGAATATAGTAAGACAAAATTATTTATCCTAGTCTCAGCCGATGATGGAAAATGGTATCCACCCCTAGAAGCACCAGAAGATGTTATAGAACAGATTTTACCTCTGAGTTTGCATCAATATTTCTTTTTTGATGGAGAAAGAATTGATAACTTTTTTCGCAACAAAAAAAATAATACAATTGCGGAAGATACTAAAGAGTTATTGGGAGTTAAAGTTTTAGACAGGGCGATCGAGCATCTTAAGAAAGCCGAAAAAACTCTCAAAGAAGAGTTACAAGCAATTGGCGATCCGCAAACCCAAAAATTAATTACAGAGCAACAAAAAATAGAATTATCTATAGAAAAAGCACAAGCACAAATAGCAGCAATTCTCAATCAAGTTAAAATCCTAGAAGCGAAAAAAAAATCTTTAGTTTCCCAACTACAAGAATTAAGCGGAGCAGATAAACTACAACAACTAAAAAATAAATTAATTCAACAAGAAATATCTCTCAGAAAAAATTTAGTAACTATTAGAAATGAATTAAAACAATTATTATCTCGCCAGAGTTATCTAGTTTTTTTATCTAGCATTACCTCACAAGGGAAGAAGAAAATCGAGGCTTCTCGTCAGCAAAATCTGTTATCTGCTGGAGTCAAAAAAGAATTTATCCAACAGCTTCTAAATCGACATCAGTGTTTATGCGGAAATCCTTTATTACCAGAAACAACTACTTATCAAAATGTAGCTGCTTTACTTAGTCAACTCGATAGTAATAGTGTAGAAGTAGCCACCATCCATTTAGAAGCTGATATTAATAGCTCTAGCTCCAGATTAACCGAATTTTGGCAAGAACTAGACCGCAAACAAGCTGATATTAACCATCAACATTTAGAGCTTCATAAAATTGAACAAGAATTAGAAAAAATTAACAGTAAATTACGCAGTTATCCTGATGGTAATATTCAAAAATTACAAGCTCAATTAGATGGGATCGATGATCGACTCAAAGAATTAATCTTAGAGCAAGGAATTACCCAACAGCAATTAAATACTTACCAGCAAGCAACCCATAAATTATCTCAACAAATAGATAAAAAGCAACTTCAAGAAGCAAAACAAATAGTTACTCAAAAGCGCATCAGAGCTACTCAGGAGTCTATCACAAGAATTATAGAAGTCAAAAATCGCTTAGAGCAGCAATTTCGCGAGTCTTTAGTGACAAAAGTGAGGGAAATCTTCGATTCTATTTCTTTTACTCCCTACATCCCCCAACTTAGTGAAAATTACCAGTTAACTTTGATAGAACAAACATCAGGTCAACCAGTACCCGTAGCAGCTTCTACTGGAGAAAATCAGATACTGAGTTTATCATTTATTGGGGCTATTATAGATCGAGTTAGAGAATGGAGTCAGCGTAATACCCTGATGGGTTTTGATAGTAGCACCTTTCCTATTGTTATGGATTCTCCTTTTGGTAGTCTGGATGAGATATATAGAAGACAAGTGGCGAAAGCAATTCCCCAATTAGCAAATCAGTTGGTTATTCTAGTGACGAAGACTCAATGGAGACAAGAAGTAGAAACAGAAATTGATAGTCTAGTTGGTCAAGAATACATACTGGTGTATCATTCTCCTAAACCTGATTGCCAAAAAGATTGGTTAAAATTGTATGGAAATAACTATCCCCTAGTTCAACAAAGTGAAAATCAGTTTGAATATACCGAAGTTATGACAGTAAAGCGGAGCGAAAAGCACCAAGCTTAATTTAGCATTTAATTCCATAAAATAACTAATTAATAAAGAGAGCCCACATAATTAAATTTTAATAGTAGCAATAAATTTACTGATTATAGATTTGCATTGTAGGAGAATAATTATAGATGCTAATTTTAAATAAAGATTATGGTGAATATTGTGAAGTGACTGCATTGATCAATGGTCAGCCCAAAAAGTCTTATGGATTTATCTATCTTAATAATGTATTTATTAAAGTTAAACACTACAGTATTGATGAATATGAAGAAGCAATTAAAGACTGTCGAGAAAACTTTTTAGATAATGAAAAAATGGAAGTTGCTACTGTAATGCTTAAAGAACCAGATAGTATTAGTATTTGGATTCAAGATGACCGCTATAAACCACTTAATGGGTCGGTGAACCCATCTAAAACTCCTGCTTCTTATTCAAGCAAGGATAGTAGCTCAACTTTGAAAATACAAGATTTAGTCGCTAGAATGCGAGGTAAAAATGGCTTAAAAATTAAAACTCGCCGTTATAAAATCAAACTATATCAACGTTGTTTCTTAGGAAATGAAGCGATAGATTGGCTAGTAGAAAATTTCAACTTTACTCGACCAAAAGCAATTAGACTTGGTCAAAAATTAATTGATAAAAAAATTATTCATCATGTAACAGATGATCATAATTTTAAAGATGAACCCTTATTCTATCGCTTCTACAAAGATGAAGAAAAAAGTATTTGGACACAGGATGTCTTATAATCAATCTCTTATCTATCTCAAGAAATTAAGATTACTTGCTAATTGATACTTAGGGAAAATGTAGCCTAAATCTTGATTAGAAACTGAAAGATGGTCTTGCAAAATATGAGAGATCGCATCTCGAAAATCTACAGTCACTGGTAAATCTCTACCTTCATAAAGTTCCGACTCTGCTAAACCTTCCCATTGAGAATATACTTGACCGCCACGCACTCCACCACCTAAAAGCCACATCACATTACCATGTCCGTGGTCTGTTCCAGCATTACCATTCTCTTTTACAGTACGACCAAACTCTGAGATCACTACAATCACTGTATCAGAATAGACAGAACCCAAACCTTTTACTAGAGTAGCTAAACCTTTTCCTAAATTGGGTAGAGAGCGGTTAAATACTGGCTTCTGAGAAATGTGAGTATCCCATCCCCCAACTTCCATAAAGGCTAATTGAGTCCTCGCATCACTAACTATTAACTGAGCAACTTCTTTTGCGTCATCCACAAATTTATCAACTCCTCCAGCATTACGGTTTGCTGACATCATCTCCTGATTTAGTTCTTCAAGAATGATACCTCTAGCTTTAAGACCCTCTTGATAAGCTTTACTGAGACTATCTTGACCACCATACATCAAATCAAAAGCACTACTAACTTGAGGTCGGTCTATAGATATGGGACGAGTGGAGTTTGCGCCAGGACTTAAATTAGCTACTGCTATTTTACCCTGTAAGATTTTGGGTGTAGTATTACCCACATTAATTGCTTGAGTCGGTCTGTCTTCAGGAAGTCTAGCTAAAAGTCGATTCATCCAACCATCAGGAGTACTTTTAATTCCTGGTGTTCCGCTTTCCATGTAATCTTGAGCATCAAAATGAGAGCGAGTACCATTAGGAGAGCCAGAATTATGAATAAATGCCAGACTTTTCTCTTGCCATAGAGGTAAGATATCTTTGAGAGCAGGATGTAACCCAAAAAAGCCATTGAGGTCAATTACCCCTTCTTTTTCTTTAGGATAAGGAATAGCAATAGTAGGTCGAGCTTCATAGTAGTCTGATTCTTGATGGGGAACTACTACATTTAAACCATCAATTGCACCCCGCAGAAAAATTGTAATTAGGCGTTTACGGTTATTGAGTCCTTCTACTTCTTTAGCTACCCAACTCTTACAGCCTACTGGAAACAACATTGAGCCACTAGCTAAAGCTATGGTTTGTAATAAATGTCTTCTTTTCATGGTTTTTTAGTGGTTAGTGGTTAGTGGTTAGTGGTTAATTGCGGTCTTACTTATTGCTTATTACTTATTACTATCTATTCATCATTTCGGGACTACCCAGAATCAAGGTTGAACGAAGACGAGGGGGACTTTGTGAGATCGCATTTTGAGTAGTAGCAGAAAATTTATTTCCTAAAGTTTTTTCTAATTGTTGAGCATTAACAGGTTGCTTATTACTGATTGTTCCATTGGCTATAGCATTGGCAAAACTGACTCGTCGCAACATCCCTTCAGGATTTAACCAAGGATCTTTAGTATTTGTATAACCATCTGGAGTGACACAATTATATAGAGGCATTGATAACTGAGCTAACATCCCTCTTAATCGCTTGAAGTTAGGATTGTCAATATTACTAGCTCGCAAGATGGAAACTAGATACTGATAAGGATTGTTGAACTTATTATCGTAATACTGAGGGTCGTTAAATTCTGGAGAATGGAATAAAGTATCTAATACAGTTTTAATGTTGCCATTACTAGCAAGAAACTTATCTGCTAGGCGATCAACTAAACTATTGGGGGGTTCATCTGCTACAAAATATTGTGCCAGTTTGTAACTGATAAAACGAGCCGTTGAAGGATGAGTAGCTAAAATATCTAGAGCTTTTTCCCCTTCTTCGATACCTGTCCCCGCAATGGTTTGACCCAAAAACACTTTATCGGAGAAGTCATGTCGTCGTCGGTAAAACCTGAAACCATTTTCATCTCCCGAATTATTTTTACCATCTACTCCCCATCCCGTCAAAATTTTAGCTAGTGCAATAACATCTTGTTGGGTGTAACCTCCATCAACTCCGAGACTGTGTAACTCCATCAATTCCCGAGCATAGTTTTCGTTAATCCCTTTGAGATTACCCCTAGCTCGGTTATTGGGAGCAACATTTAGATCGTTATCCAGATAAATTAACATTGCTGGATGATGTGCTGTAGTAGCTAGTAAATCCCGAAAATTGCCTAAAGCATGAGTTCGGATATCATTTTCATAATCTGCTAGCCAAAATAGAGTAACTCTTTTGGTAGAAGCAACATTAAAATGGTTGAACCAGAAGTTGACCATCACTTCTTGTAACTGTCGCTCAGACAAAATGCTCCGCAATAAATTAGCTTGCTGCACTTGTTCTGTAACCTTGCGTCGGAATTCACTTCTTTTTCTTCTGAATTCTTTTTTTTCTGCTTCTGATAAATTTGCTCCCTGATTAGGTAGGTGATAAAGCCTATATTTCTCGAAATATTGGAACAAATCGACAGGATTACGGCTGATAGTATCTAATTCTGCCAAACGAAGTTCTAAAACGCGAGATTCTGGGATAGATTCGGGGTTAAGCTGTGCTTGGAGATAATTTTCTATCCCACTAGCTTGAACTTTTGAGATTTGTCCTGGGGTAACGCCAAAACTCATACGGGATATATAATGATTTACTTTGTCTTGATTGTCTGCACCAATAGCCTGGGGATAGGGCAATATTCCTAACCACAGTAAAGCAACAGAAACAAATAAAATACACCAGTTTTGTAAACTTTTCTTCATACTACGAACTTATAATAGGTGGGAGGGTCTAGAGCATTAAGTATCAGGAATATTTGATACAGTTGTCTCTTTTATCCCAATAGTATAGACGCAGTAATTAGTCTTTTTGTTCATTTTACTTAATCTAAATGGTAGTTTTTACTCTCAAAAAGATGAACTTTAGTTGCAATAACTAGACCCTAAAAGAATAATTGATTATATTAAATATTGAAGGTTGAAATAACTTTCATGGCAGATCAAACAGCCAAGTACACATTAGATAATTACGAGGAAAATAAGCTGTTTCATTATATTATCTGTCTAGCACCGAATAGCATCGTTCAAAGCATAACAACATTCTTTCTAGAATTGTCTAAGAGGGATTGATTGGTAGATTGGTTTTAGGATTAGCTTCTTTACCAAGTCCATTTAGTATTTATAGAGAGCAAGAAAGTGTGGGTTGTTGATTGACTGAGCGATGCTATTTGCTATAGTAACAAAAAACTAATTGTGAATAGTTAATTGTTCAAGTCTTTATCAAGTAATCAAAAAAAACTGATTCCCTATCTGTTCTTGCTGCCTGCGATCGCGATTCTGACTCTAACAGTTTTTTTACCAGGGATATCAGCCTTTTCTTTAAGTTTTACTCAATACGAATATGACCTCACCCAAGCACCTCAATGGGTAGGATGGACAAATTTTCAGCGACTAGCCAGCGATCGCGTTTTCTGGCAAACTGTCGGTAATACCCTTTTATATTTAGTAGGTGCTGTTCCTGTCTTGGTAATAGCACCCTTAATCTTAGCGATTTTAGTCAATCAAAAATTAAAAGGTATTTACTGGTTTCGCACTGCTTTTTATACCCCTGTAGTAATCTCAATGGTAGTAGCAGGTATTGCTTGGAAAGCGATCTATGTTAGCAACGGCTTACTGAATCAATTTATTAAAGCTCTAGGTTTTGAGTCGGGAATTCCCTGGTTAACCAGTCCCGATTTAGCTCTGTGGAGCGTGATGTTAGTCACCATCTGGAAAGGATTAGGTTACTACATGGTAATTTATCTTGCAGGTTTACAAGGGATATCTCCCGAATTATACGAAGCAGCAGCAATTGATGGCTCAGATGGATGGCGCAAACACTTAGATATTACCTTACCCCTAATGCGTCCCTATTTATTTCTAGTCACAGTAATTTCTGCTATCTCCGCTACTAAAGTATTTGAAGAGATTTATGTAATGACCCAAGGAGGACCCCGCAACAGTACTAAAACCGTAGTGTATTATTTATATGAGAGAGCCTTCCAAGATTTCGATATGAGCTATGCTTGCACTATTGGCTTAGTGCTGTTTCTCAGCATTTTAGGTTTATCAATTATCAATGTACGGTTGAGTAGTAATGACAAAACAGGGTAAAAGCCCTCGTCAGAGAGAGCATCAAGCGAATGAGCGCACTTTTTTAGCTTGGCTTCGCACCTCTATTTCTTTAATCGGATTTGGTCTGGCGATCGCTCGTTTTGGTTTATTTCTCCGTCAGTCCCAAACAGTAACCACACAAAACTTAGGACAAAACTACTCCCTAGTTAATTCTGAGATTTTAGGTATAAGTTTAGTCATATCAGGAGTAATTATTGTAGGACTAGCAGCCTTACGTTACAACCGAGTCTATTGGCAAATTGAGCAAGGAAACTATCAACCCAGTAGATTTACGATCTGGCTAATTTCTGGAGTAATAGCACTACTTGGCATACTAAGCTTACCCCTAGTGTGGGGAGGAAGAGAATCCACTCCCAAAACCAAACCATCTCAGCCTTCTGGTTACTTACCAAAAGGGCGTTAAATTATAGTAATTCTGATACTGGTGAGGTAGATAAAATTTATGCTTTGGATAATATTCAATTTAAAAACTTGCGTGCATAAATCTCATAAATTATGACCTCCAGTTACCAACTATACGATGAATTCATCTCGAAACTTATTCAATTACATAAAACACATACTACTCCAGATATTGAGAAACTAATCAATCACTATCTGAATATGAATAATCAGTCTCAATTGCAACAGATAAATAAACTCAAAAGATGGTTAGATAGCTTTCGTCCCCTTTCTCCAATAATTGTTGCGGAATTAAAAAAAATATATGATGTTCAGTTTACCTATAATTCCAATGCAATTGAAGGTAATACCCTGAGTCAAAGTGAAACAGAATTAGTTTTATCGAAAGGAATTACTATTGGTGGGAAAACACTACAAGAACATTTAGAAATTATTGGACATAAAGATGCTATTGACTACGTAGAAACATTAGCCAAAGAAGATAGTACGATTGGAGAATGGCAAATCAAACAAATTCATAATTTAATTTTAAGAAAAATCGCCCCAGATGAAGCGGGGAAATATCGGGGATTAGATGTTAAAGCAGCAGGAACAAATTATCTTGATCCACCACATTATTTAGTGCCACAATTAATGGCAGAATTTATTAATTGGCTTAATTCAGAACAAGCTCAAGAATTACATCCCATAGAATATGCAACTACTGCTCATTTTCGTTTTGTTTCTATACATCCATTCCGTGATGGTAACGGAAGAACAGCAAGACTATTGATGAATTTAATTTTACTCAAGACAGGCTATCCCATTGTAATTATTTCTAATGCAATTCGTAATGATTATATCAATGTTATCGCCTATGGACAAGAAAATCAAAATGATATTAGTCAACTTCTAGAGCTAATTATAGATGCTACTAAAAATTCTTTAATTGAAACTTTAAGACTTGTTGTTACTGCTGCTGATAGTCGAAATAAAGGAGCTTTTTTTTATCAGGAAATTCTAGATTTTTTTAATAGTAATTAGTTCAAATTAATTAGATAGTTGAGATGGGGAATGGGGAGAGTAGGGGAGATTGGGGAGAGAGAGGGACTGGGGTCAGGGGTCATAGGTCATAGGTCATAGGTCATAGGTCATAGGTCATAGGTCATAGGGTCATAGGGTCAGGCGGTGTGGGGAGATTGATTGTTATTACTTACTACTTACTACTTACTACTAAGGGATGAGGGATAAAGGATAAAGGATGACGATTTTTAGTATTCTAGAAAGAACATTGTTTCACCAAGCCTACACCCTAATTTATTTTAGATTCCAAGTTTTGTTTTAACAGATAATTATTTAGTCTTTTAGCAACTTTGTTGGATAACAGAATACATCCAATCAGATTGGGTAGAGCCATTGCTAATAACATCATGTCGCTAAATTCTACTACGACTCCCAGATTAACCACCGCCCCAACAAAAATACAAATTAGAAAGACACCCTTATAAATCAAAGTATTGCGATCGCCGAATAGATAGATCCAAGATTTTTCGCCGTAATAACTCCATGCCAAAGTAGTAGAAAAACCAAACAAGAAAATTACCACTGCTAAAAGATAGGGAAACCAACTAACTACCTGGGAAAAAGCCAAAGCGGTTAACTCTGAGCCATTAATATCTGAGGGAATATTTACCCCATAAGTTCCAGTTAAAACTATTACTAAAGCGGTTAAGTTACAGATTACAACAGTGTCAATAAATGGCTCTAACATCGATACTAATCCTTCTTGTATCGGCTCTTGAGTTTTTGCAGCCGAATGAGCGATCGCAGCAGCCCCCAAACCAGCACCATTAGAGAAAGCACTACGACGAATTGCTAAGACTAACAACCCTACTAAACCCCCTTCTACAGCATTAGCGGAAAAAGCTGACTGACAGATAGTTATAATCGCATCTGGTATTTCTGTAATTTTGCTACCAATGACCCACAAACAACCTACTAAATATATCCCAATCATCAAGGGGACTAACTTACTTGTAACCACCCCAATGCGGTTAATTCCTCCAACAATTACCAACCCCACTAACACTACAACAGTTAAACCAAATACCCAGTTATAACTTTCCACACCAGGAAACAAAGCAGTCAAAGCGGAAAAAGACTGATTGACTTGAAACATATTTCCGCCACCAAAAGAAGCACCGATACAAAACAGAGCAAAAATTATTCCTAGTAACTTCCCTAACTTGGCAAAACCCAAATCACCTAGACCTTTTTCTAAATAATACATGGGTCCTCCTGCTACTGTCCCATCAGGGTTAACCTGGCGGTATTGCTGTCCTAGAGTGCATTCAACAAACTTACTAGACATCCCCAAGAAAGCAGCGATACTCATCCAAAAAACCGCCCCTGCGCCTCCTACTTGAATAGCGATCGCAACTCCTGCAATATTTCCTAATCCTACTGTCCCCGACAAAGCGGTAGCTAAAGCTTGAAAAGAGGATACTTCTCCCTCCCCATCTGTTTCATATTTTCCTGTCGCAATGGCGACTGCTTCTTTAAATCCTCGCAGACTAATAAAACCATATCTAAGAGTAAAAAATATTCCTCCTCCAATCAGCCACAGAATAATTAAAGGTATCCCTGCAATAGAAAAAAATAGTACTATTTCCATTGCGGAAACTATTTGGGAAAAAACTATATCGATCTCGTGTAATAAGTACAAAGTTTTAGAATTATTGACAACAATGAATATATTTTAAATATTTTAAATAAAAATTAAGTAATTTAACAAACATTATGTCAAACAGTTACTTGTTTTTTAACTTCAAGTTCAACTTTAGTTTCAGCTTGTACAATTGCTGAATAAATAGGAATATTAGGATTTATTGCCTCAAAACTGACAACTAAAGAATAGGGGACAGAAGCATCTGGATCGTTATTCCAACCTTCATGTCCCACTACAGCAATACAAAAAGCTTCTCTTAGCTCATAAGATTTTACAATTGTCCAATCTTTCTGAAGAGTTCCTGCACTCCTAGAAATTTCCTTAATTGTTTTATGATTTTTTTGTTTACCAAGAGTCCAAGTAAAAATACTTTCTCCTTTATCTGCATCTTCAGGTGCATCATATTCTTTAAGTATTCTATTAAGAAAATAATCTGGGTCTTCTCCTCTTTTGCTACAATCCCAATCAAGCCAGGTAGAAAGATATCTTCTTCTGTTACGTCTCGTTCTACGAGGTTGTGCCTTGTAAGATAAAGTTATCTCTAATAAAATTTCTAATTCATCTCCTTGCGATCTCAGTTCTTTGGGTAATTGAACTTGATAAACATGAGCTTGTCTGGCTTTAATTTTTCTATCACCTTGAGTAATTAAAGTAATTCTATTTTCAGTATTTCCTAAAGCACGATCAAGATTGGGAATACCATAACCAATTGTACGAATAGCATGAAATAGATTAACATCACTTTGTTTTGTCCACTCTGGTAATCGAGCCGATTGTACAACTAAAGCACGATATAACAAACAGCTTTCTTGTGGAAATTCAGTAGCTAAACGAGCAAGAATATGAGTAACTTTTGGTGTAGCAAAAGATGTACCAATCTTATCAGCAGCTACAGCATCACCACCATTTAAAGTCGAGCGCACTAATTCAGGACATACTGCATTTGGGTAGGTTAAACTAGGAATATTGTTATTATCAGTAACTACATCACCGCCATATTCAACAACTTCGGGTTTAATTGTTTCCCAAATACCCAACCCAGAACAAGAAAAGGCTGATGGTTGATCTTTTTCCGCCAGAGAATTAAGAGGCGGATTATTGTAGTAATCAGATGCAACAGAACCAACAGTTAAAGCTTGAAAACTCTGTGCGGGATTGGCAATTCGACAAGAATCTTCTAATAAATATTCGGGATATAATTTTTGATTTTGTAGATGTTCTTTAATAGTTAGTCTTGTAACAGGATTATATTCAGGATCAGGCTCTAAAAGTAAATTACCAGCAGCTACAACAAAAAGAATGTCATTTTGATAAGTCAATTCATCAATCGTAGCTGACCAGGCACTCATATAACGAGTTCTACAAGGAACAGCACCAGTAATTGAATGATTAAAGATTCTAGTATTAGATTTTGTATGATAAAAGTCAACTATTTCTTTGATTAAATCTGGAGGAAATAATTGTTTTATAAGTTTACATTTAGCATCTAAAACTCTGGCATTTTGTAGCCAACAAATTGCTTGTTGTTGACCAGTACGAGGAATATTTCTCGGATAGAGTATTGCTCCAGCTACTCTAGTACCATGTCCCCCATTACTGACATAATCGGCAGTTTTATTACTTTCTCCAGGAATCCAACAGGTTGAACTTTGAGAATCTATCGCTGCTCTTAATAACGGATGTCTTTCTTGAATTCCACTATCAATAACACAGACTTTAGGCGCATCTTTTTTAGGAGGCTGCAATTCTGAAATATGCTGAGTATATCTTGATGTACTTGGGTTGCGAATTGCTACTTTAAATTCATCTGGTTCGCTAACTTCAAAAATATAAGGAAAGGTAAAAACTAAATCTTTTAATCCTTTTCCTGAAATCTGAATGCGACAAGAAAAACTATCAGGAAGTTCAATAAATTTTGGAGTATCTCCATCAACAATAGATAAAATTTTACCTTGATAATTTTCAACAAATTGTGTTAACTCATCTTCTCGTTGAGATTTTAAATTATCCCATTCTTCATAAGTAGTATCTCTTTTATTTCTCCAATTATTTAATTTTTCACTGTAACTATCAACAGTTTCATCATCTTTTTTCCTTGGATAATCAGATAATTTAATTTTATTCCCTATACAAGCTATTCCAATATCAACAATGTATATTTGCTCATCTTGAACTTCATCCCAATGTGCTAACAATTCAGGAGACAGGATTGATTCTATTTTCTGAGAGCCTTCAAATATTTCCCATATTTCTGGTACTGAACCACCTCCTCTTTGTTCTTTGATAAATTTTTCAATTTTTTGCTCTAACTTTGTTAATTCTAAATCTGCTGATGCGCCAATAATATAACCATCTTCAAGATCGCCAATAACCTCTATTCCATAACCCTTAAGTTTGTCTGGATCGAAAGCTTTAGGATCGACTTGTAAGATAATACGTCTTGCGTCAGGAAGTTCTGGTTTTTCCTCTTCTTCTCTTTTTTCGGTCGAAGATTTCCAGTCTGCAACGATTGAATTGGCAGAACTCTTTAATTTATTTCCATGTCCCCAGCGATCACTTCTATTTTTTGCTGTTATGGGGTTGGTTTTGTTACTTCCTCCTCCCGTAGCTGGTTTTGCAGTTCCTTCTCTGGCGAGTTTAAGCTGAATATGAGGGAATTGCTTAGAGTTATCAACCATTAAACTTCCTGTAATTAGAGATAATTAACTTCAGGAAACTTTGATTTCTTTAATCGCTTCTTCTAAGTGTTCCTGAATAACTAACTCTTCACGATCTAAGATGGCTCTTTTGGCTGCATCTTGTGCGACTCTGACAGCTTGTGCAGCCGAAAATCCTTCCATTTGTTGAATAATCAACTGCCAGTTAATCGAACCTACCTCAATCGCTGATAGAGTTTGTCTGACTATCGATTCTAGCTCTTTTTTGCCAGGAATTGGTACTTCAATCACATCATCGAAACGTCTCCAAAGAGCAGTATCAAGAGATTTATTCAAGTTTGTTGCTGCTACTAGAAGTCCAGAGTAAGATTCATATTCATCTAACATTTGTAGAAAAGTATTAACTACTCGTTTTATTTCACCAACTTCTTGCATATCTTCTCTAGATTTGGCAATAGAATCACATTCGTCAAAGAATAACAAATAAGAATTTTGAGCAGCCAGATCGAATACCGATCTTAAGTTGCTTGCTGTTTCTCCTAAATAAGAAGAAACCATTGCATCAAAACGAACTTTGAGAAAAGACAATCCTGTATTCCAAGCTAAACGCTCTGCTCCCATAGTTTTTCCACAACCAGGAACACCAAACAAAAGAATTTTTTGCCTGTAACGCAGTCCATGATGAGCTAATCTATCTCTTGCAGCATATTCTTTTTCAATCCTTTGAAAACGCTTTTCCACCGATAATGGCAAAATCATCTGATGTCTTAGTTTTTCTCTAGGAATAAAAGTAACTAAAGGTGTATTGAGCTTTTTGCTGGTTGGTAATACACTTAAAGTCTCTACATTTGAACTAGGAGATAATCCATTTTTACGAGATTTATCACCACTGCTATCTATCGAATCATTAGATTGAGTAGTTCTAGTTATATTTTCCAGTTGATTGGCTAGAACTGTGTGTCCTTTTTTGCGTTCGTCTTCAATAACTAGGTACGTGAGCTTGTCAATCGCTTCTTGGTCATTAGATGCGATCGCTCTAAACAATCTTTTTAGAAGCTCACCTTTCATATAAACAGCTTAGTTGTTTAAAAAATCAACTTATATCTTAATTATATTAAACTGTATTTTGTCATTCAATACAATAAAACATATTGATTGCCATATTAGGATAATTTTATGAGATTCTTATGAAAAATAGCGATCGCAAAGTGCCTGGTCTTGGGCGGAATCTCCACACACCACAGCAACGCCGAGATTGTTGGACAATATTCCACGCTAGATTACATCAAACTCTGAAAAAAACAAGTTTATTACCTAAAAAAACTAAAATTTTAATTGCTCTATCTGGAGGACAAGACTCTTTATGTTTAACAAAATTACTATTAGATTTACAACCTAAATGGCAATGGAATTTAGCTATAGCTCATTGCGATCATGGTTGGTCAACAGATGCTGGAATATCAGATCATGTGAGAGAATTAGCCCAAAATCATAATTTACCTTTTTATCTTAAAGTAGCTCAAAATTTAAAAGAAACAGAAGCAGCAGCCAGAAAATGGCGATATCAAGCCTTAGTAGAAATTGCAGAAGAATATAACTTTAAATATATTGTTACTGCCCACACAAAAAGCGATCGCGCTGAAACTTTTTTATACAATTTAATTCGTGGTGCTGGACTTGATGGCTTAACCTCTCTGAGTTGGCAAAGGTTTCTGACTCCAGACATCCAATTAATTCGCCCGATTTTAGACTTTACCCGTCGAGAAACTTTAGAATTTTGTCAGCAATTTCAATTACCTATTTGGTTAGATGCTGCTAATGAGAATAAAAAATATGCTCGGAATAGGATTAGAGGGGATTTAATTCCTTATTTGCAAGATAATTTTAATCCTCAAGTGGAAAACTCTCTCGCCCAAACCGCAGAATTATTAAAAGCTGACGTAGAATATTTAGAAGCACAGGCACAAGAGTTATTAATAAAAGTAAAAACAGGAAGAGATGACAAACTAAATCGCTATATCCTTAGAGATGTTCCTTTAGCATTACAAAGAAGAATTATCCGACAATTTTTACCTCAAATTATCCAGCAATATCCTACTTTTGCAGAAATAGAAGCAGTTTGTAATTTAATTGATGCTCCTAATAAAAGTCGCACTTCCACCATGCCTGGTGGTGTGATCGCGGAAGTTTCAGGAGAATGGATTATTTTTCGCCACTATAGTCTTTAACCTATAATTTAACTATGTTATTCGCTTTTAAATTCCAATCCCCAGGACCCATAATTTTTGATTTGGGCTTTATTACTCTCCGATGGTACGGATTATTAATTGCTTCGGCAGTATTAATTGGTATCACTGTAGCTCAAAATTTAGCCAAACTAAGAAAAGTCGATCCAGAATTAATAATAGACTTAACAATCTGGTTAGTTATCGGAGCAATACCATGTGCCAGAATTTATTATGTCTTATTTCAATGGCAAGAATATGTCAATCGACCAGAAGATATTATCGCTGTTTGGAAAGGAGGAATTGCGATTCACGGGGCGATAATCGGTGGCACAATTGCAACAATGATTTTTTCTAGAATCAACAGAGTATCTATGTGGCAATTAATCGATTTAGTAGTTCCCTCTCTAATATTAGGACAGGCGATCGGTAGATGGGGAAACTTTTTTAATTCTGAAGCTTTTGGCAGACCAACTGATTTACCTTGGAAACTATTTATCCCTCCCGCTAATCGTCCTTTAGAATATATAAACTATGATTACTTTCATCCTACTTTTTTATACGAGTCTCTCTGGAATATAGGAGTATTTATCTTATTAATTACTTTATTCTTTTGGGGCTTAAAACATCAAAACAAGCTCAAAGTAGGGACTCTTACTTTTGTCTATCTCATAGCCTATAGTATCGGTCGTTTTTGGATTGAAGCCTTACGCACTGACAGTTTGATGTTAGGGTTTCTAAGAATTGCTCAAGTAGTAAGTTTAGGGGCGATCGCGTTGGGGAGTTTAGGCTTAATTTGGCTCTATATACTAAAACGTCCCCTACCAGATGTCAAAGGGAGGGAAGAAAGATAAAGGATGAAGGATGAAGGATGAAGGAATAAGTAATCAGTAATTCACGATCCATCAGCAATTAACAATTAACCACTAACCACTAACCACTAACAATTAACCCCATGAAACCAAAAGTATATATCATTGGCGCAGGTCCAGGCGATCCTGAATTACTCACCCTAAAAGCCTATCGCATCTTATCTCAAGCAGATGTCATCCTCTATGCAGACTCTCTTGTCCCCAAACAAATCTTACAGGATGTCCGTCCCGATGCAGAGTTAATTCGGACAGGAAATAAAACCCTAGAAGATATAGTCCCTCTGATGATTGACAGAGTAAAACAAAACCTGACTGTAGTGCGTTTGCACTCTGGTGACTTGACCCTGTATAGTGCGATCGCCGAACAAATGAAGCAATTATTAGAAGCAGGAATTGCCTTTGAGTTAATCCCTGGAATTAGTGCTTTTCAAGCTGCTGCTGCCAAACTTTCCACTGAATTAACCGTACCAGAACTTGTCCAGACTATCATTTTAACCCGTGTTAGCGGTCAAGCCTCCGCCGTCCCCGATACTGAAGATTTAGCGAGTCTAGCAGCACACCAAGCTAGTCTCTGTCTCTATTTAGCTGCGCGTCATGTAGAAAAATCCCAAGCCAAACTATTACAACACTATCCCCCAGATACGACCGTAGCTATTTGTTTTCGTATCGGATGGCAAGACGAAAAAATCTGGCTAGTTAATCTAGAAGATATGGCATCTGTTAGCCAAGAAAATAATTTGATTCGCACTACCTTATACATTATCAGTCCTGCACTAGGGAAAGTTACTGATGCTCGCTCTCGTCTCTATCATCCCGAACATTCTCATTTATTCCGTTTGTCTGGTTTTTGTTAATAGTTGATTGTTGAGACCTTCGGTAGTCGCTTTGCGATTGATGAAAAGTTGATTGCTCATCACCCAACCAGTAATCACTCATCAGTTATCACTCATCAGTTATCACTCATCACTCATCAGTGAACAGTGAGCAGTTATCAGTTAGTAGTTAGCAGTGAACAGTTATCAGTTATCAGTGAGGGATGAAAGATTTGCGGATGAATAAGTAATCAGCCTTATTTCCCCAATTCCCCTAATCTCCCCAAGTCCCTAATTCCCTAATTCCCCAATTCCCAATCTCCCCAGTCCTCTAGTCCCCCCTGTTCAATAATTTAGGGAAAAAATATTAACTGATATTGCAAAATATTTACAATCAATAACATATGTTTCTTATCGAAAATTTTACTAAGGGTCTTTTATGTTCTTAATATTGATTGAATGGTGCAATTAAGTACTTTCACTCTGTTGCAATCACTGCCCCTCGTACAAATCAGGTATTTAAAATATCAATCTATACAGAAATTACCCAAAGCAAGATATAGCAATAAAACATAGAACATTTAAAGACTTTCATGGTTTTGTGGATAAGTATAAGGGCAAATTTTAGCTGACCATATTCTAAAAAAAATCCAAACTCTTACAATAATATTGTGACAATCTTGATATTTAGAGGTATATTTTTTATAGGGTCAATTTATAATATACTCATTGAGTTGGCAAACTCAAAAAAGTAAGAGGACAAATTTAAAAATCATGACTGAAACCGCCACTACTGCTTTAACAGGAAAGGCACTACTTCAAAAAGTAAAAGAGCTTTCTCACTTACCCAGACGAGAAACAGCAAAACGCTGTGGATATTACACTATTACAAAAGACAATCAAACCCGTGTCAATTTAACTGACTTTTACGATGCAGTTCTAGCTGCAAGAGGCGTTCCTCTAGATCCAGAAGGAGCAAAAGACGGACGCGGTAGAGAACCTACTTACAAAGTCAGTGTTCATAAAAATGGTCAAATTGTTATTGGTTCTACCTACACTCAGGCTATGAACTTGAAAGAGGGTGATAAATTTGAAATCAAATTAGGTTACAAACACATTCACCTAAAACAAGTTGATAGTGATGATGATACTGATGATGAAAACTAGTCCTCGATGTAGGAATTTTTCATAAATTAATCGCCTTTGATTCCAAAGGTGATTTTCACTTTATGGCTTTTGATGATGGTTTCATCCCCACTTACCATAATTATTTTTTTTGCTGCTTGGGTCATCGCCTGGCTACCCATTGCTCTACCTCTAGCTAAATTGATTAACTATCAACTAGCTAGCCCTTTGACTGTCAAACAAAAAATACTTTTTCTGGCATCTCTTTATCCCCTAGCCCCTGTAATTATTTGGTTCATAATTAGACAACAAGGGTTTTCTTTTGCTGATTTGGGGGTAAGTTGGGACATATTTATTTCTCTGGTGAGCGGTCTGATATTAGCAGTAGCTACCTTAATAATTGTATTTTCCCTAGAGTCGGTTTTGGGTTTAGTAAATTGGAATTGGGAAAACCGCCCACAACTCTTAGCTAATGCACTACCAATTTTGGTTTTGGGATTAGCAATAGGGATAGTTGAAGAGATAGTATTTCGCGGTTTTATTCTGAGTGAGTTAGATAAAGATTACCCTTATTGGTCAGCAGCAATAATTTCTAGCTTACTTTTTGCACTATTACACCTAGTTTGGGAAAGAAAAACTACTGTTCCCCAAATCCCTGGTTTGTGGCTGATGGGGATGGTTTTAGTAGGAGCAAGATTAGCAGACAACGGAAGTCTCGGTTTAGCTTGGGGCTTGCATACAGGCTGGATTTGGGGTTTATCTTGTCTAGACTCGGCTGAGATAGTAACCTACAAACAACCTGAGAAGCCCTGGATAACTGGTATTAGTCAACAACCTTTAGCTGGATTAGCGGGTATTTTCTGTTTATTAATTACGCTGGTGTTTCTCTTCCTACAGGAGATTCTACTAACTCCTTAGTAGAAACCATTGCAGCCATAAGTTGCTCTGGAGATACGGAAAAAGGTAGGCGATGAATGTCAGAATTAGGTTGACAAGCTACCTCTGCGGATTGACGCAGTTGTGAAAGACTAATATGCCCTAAACCCAAATCTTCTAGGGTCTGTGGCAAACCGATATCCTTGTAAAATTCTAGTAATTGTTTTCTGGCTGAGACTGCTAATTGATTTCCTTGGATCATTTCCTCAAGACGCAATTGAACTAAAATCCCATAAGCTACTTTTTCCCCGTGTAGGGCGTGGTGAGCAGACTGAATATGGGTCAAACCATTGTGAACTGCGTGAGCAGCAACCGTCCGACAATTTGCTCCGCCAATACCTCCAATTACACCAGCTAATAACACTGTAGCGTCTATTACTTCGCGCCAATCATCTCCCTGATCGTTTTCTAAAGCTGCTGAAGATTTTTGGAATAAAATATCTCGTAAAATTCTGGCTTGCTGCACTGCTGCGATGGTTAAAGTGGCGTTAGAATTGCCACTACTGACAGAAGCTTCATACCATTTGGCGATCGCATCTCCAATTCCTGCAACTAAAGTCCTTTGAGGAGCAGTACGAATCAAACTATAGTCTAGAATCAGTAAATCGGGACAACGTGCCAAGGTTACATCATACTGAAAGGCTGAGGTTTCAGAATAAATATTTGATAGTGCTGTCCAAGCTGCACAAGTAGCACCAGAAGTAGCAATAGTAACTACGGGTATTTGACACTGATGAGCCAATAATTTAGCAGTATCTAGAGCTTTTCCCCCACCAACACCGATAATAAAATCAGCTTTGTGAGTTGTGGCAGTTTCTCGCAACTTCATTAAAGAGGATTCTGTACAATCAGGAAGATAGCTAGCTCTCGCTGTTTCTAACTTATATTCTTGAATTATTGGTTTTAGATGGGGTTGAATCATCTCTAAAGTGTGATTTCCTCCCACTACTAGAGGTCGTTTCCCCAAAGCTGCGATCGCTACTCCCGACTGGCTCAAGATATTCTCCCCTCGCAAAACTTGAGCAGGTGCAATGAATAATGGTACATAATTTATTGTCTGTTGGTGATTTATTGCTCTTTGTGAATGCTTCATAGATAATGGTTTTTTTGACTTCATAAATATCCGAGAAACTAGACTTGCTCCAACAAAATCTACATATTTCCCTGATACTAATTTAGTTAAATTTTCCGATGCCAAGCCATCTGTAAGAAAATTAATATTGTCTTGAATCAATGACGATATCTTGTATGTTTAGCTGCTGGGATTAATAGCATAAGTTATTTATGACCTGGGTTAGGGAGGAATTATCCAAACTGCTTAGTAAGTGTCATTTCCCAGCCCTGCTTTACCTTAATTTAACTGTTACAATCAAGAGGATTATTCAAACAGTTTAATTAATTGTGATGAACAGGGGAATTTTCTCAAAATTTTGGGTCTTTCTCAGAGAAAACACTTAACAAAATTCCTTAACAAATTTTGTTTACGTAATTATACCAACTAAATCAATTACCAATTATCGCCCTATCAATTATCAGTAATTTAATTGGAGTCTAACTTAAGCTGGGAATAGGTTATAGGGAAAAATAAAAAAATCCTGAACTGAATCTTCCACAAGAGGTAGAACTCTTGATTTTTCAGGCTTCTATGGTTAATTTCTAATGTAGTCTGTCAAACTGAGGTTTTAAAAATAGCTAATTTTACGAGTCATTTTTTGCTCTTGATCCTTCACTTTATGTCACAATAGCAATATCAACATCAAAGGTAATCACTAAAATAGGGGTTATTTGTATAGGAGAAAGCGATGCTACACCGCAAGATTTATCAACTTTATCAGGACGGTCGTGAGGTTTGCATTTTCTTGCGGGATCAACAGAGATGGATTGATAACGGTCAAATTGTTGACTTTGAAGGAGATTTAGTCACCATCCGCTATGAAACCGAAGAAGATGATGAAATTAGTTCTTGGGAAGAGATGGTACGTCTTGATAGTATTGGCTCTGTAATGAGAAAACTTGCCTCTGTTTCTAAAAATAACTCAGAACTACCAATTGCTGATGAATGTCCTGAAGCAGAACAAATACATCCTAAATATACCGAAGGAGAGAGAGATTGAAATTAACTGGGTTCAAAAAATTGTCTATTCGGAAATGATGCTTAAACCAACAGTTTCCCCATCATTGAGGGGTTGACTACTACGGAGAACTACTTTTTCTCCCGATTCAACTCCTTTAAGAATAGCAACCTTTTGGTTAGCGCGAGTTCCTAACTCTACTTCTCGCTTAGTTACTACAGCCTCTCTTTTCTGGGAGTTTTCTTGAGCCACAACAAAGACGTAGTTTTTGCCATCTTCTTCAATTACAGCAGATTCGGAAATAGCTACCTGGGAGATCCCAGACTTCATAAAACTTACTCTAGTTAGTAAGCCACCTTTAATCACATTATCGGGATTAGGGATCACAATTTCGATGGGAATTTGTCTCGTAGCCACATTAGATACTGGTGCAATGCGGTTAACTCGACCCGAAAAATTGCTTTCGGGAAAAGCATCTAATTTTACTGCTACAGTTTGTCCCGCAGTTACACGATCCAAATCTAATTCCGATAAAGGTACGACGACTTTAATGGGGTTAAAATCACCAATTTTGAGGATTTCTTCCCCTTCTCGCACCAAATTTCCTGGCTCACTAACCTTATGAGTCACAATTCCTGTAGTTTCTGCGATCAACTTGGTATATGCTTGTCTTTGAATTGACTCAGCTACCACGGATTGTTGTGCCTCAACTCGACCGATTTGGGAGCTAACAGCCTGTCTTGCGATTTTTACTGATTCTTCCGCCAAAAGTACTGCTTTTTGAGCTACTTTAGCAGCAGTAGCGAAAGATTCTGCTTCTTGTCGCGAGATTAAACCTTGTTCAGCCAAGTTTTGATATCTTTCTCGCTCGCTTTCGGCTTGTTCTAGTCTAACTTGGGCTTCCTCAACTTGAATTTCGGCATTTTTAACCTCAATCTGGGCTTTAGCTAATTCTGACTCTAAACTAGCTAACTCAGATTTTTCTTGATTAACTGCTGCTAGTAACAGGGTATCGTCTATTTGACCTATAACTTGACCTCTTCTGACCTGATCGCCCACTTCTACAGATAAACTAATTAAAGTCCCTGCTACTTGACTTCGCAAAGATAATTCTGTTATGGGTTGAGTTGTCCCGATATATTCTTGGGCTTGGCTCAAACTTTCTTCTAATGCTACAACAACATCAACGGCAGTTTTTATTACAGAAGATTGAGATTTCTGTTCTTGTGCCAAACTCGATTCTTGTTTAGTTAAAAATTCACAACCAGATAATAAGCTAATAATAATGACCAAAAACACCAAATACCAAGGTACTGCCGTCTGAAAGTACTGATGTTGGCTGGATTTACTTAATCTAGGTGGCTGGAGGGAAAATCGAAAATTAGGAAATTGGCTCATAAATAAAAATTAAATTTGTCTTGACAATTAGTGAAAAATAATTTAAAAATTTGGTGACTTATTCTAGATACAGGCAATTATTTGGGATGGCGAGAGAGAAGCAGGGAAAATTACAGAACAAGATCAGTTAATCTCTTTGCCTTTCAGGTAATAGATTCTTAAACTAGATATTTCTATACAGTTCAACCTCTAGTACCTCAACAATCAATGAACTTTTTTCGTTGTGGATTTGCTCTGGCTGCGATCGCGACAAGCATTAGCTTAACTACTCTGACAAAAGCCAAAAAAGCTGATGCTAATCCCAATCTGACAAATTACAATAGCCAAACTATTGAAATTTTTGTACCTCCTCCAGAAACTAAACGAGCAGGTATTTGTCCCCATTTTATTCCCTCAGTAATAGATAATATTGTAGAACGTCCTGGATTGAAGGGTAGTAAATGGGCAATTTTAGTACAGTCGTTAAATGGTTCAACCATCTACAGCAGGAATCCTGATTCTTACATGATTCCTGCTTCTAATATTAAATTATTGGTGACAGCTGCTGCACTGCAAAAACTTAATCCTCAAGGACAAATTCGTTCTCGCTCCATTCGAGAATGGATAATAACAACCAATCTTCGGAGTAATAATAGTTATGCAGATGTTTTGTTACGCTACTTAGGAGGCTACTCCAGAGTCAGAAGTATTCTTAGTACCATAGGAGTCGATTCGGCTGGCTATCGGATGGCGGATGGATCGGGATTATCTCGCAATAATTTAGCAACCCCAAGAACTCTGGTCAACACTCTCCGAGCCATGTATTCAGCAAGAGGTAGTGAGATATTTTTAGCCTCTTTACCCGTAGCAGGACAAACAGGTACTCTGAAAAACCGTCTGCGCTACACCTCCGCTCAAGGGACAGTAAAAGCCAAAACAGGTACTCTCAGAGGGGTTAGGGCTTTATCTGGTTATGTAGAAAGTCGTCAAGGCACTCTCGTCTTTAGCGCGATCGCTAATCAACCTCGAAATCGCTCAGATGCCACCCTAGTAAAAGCTCTAGATGAAATTGCGTTACGTCTGAGTACTGTCACTTCTTGTCGTTGATTTGTACTCCTGAACAATCGACATTTTTAACCAAGTGAGCGATCGTTTGTTGGGAGTGAGGCTCAATCCAATCTCCGGCAATTTCCGCTAAAGGGACTAACACAAAAGCTCTTTGAGTAAAATGGGGATGGGGAATAGTAAGACTGGGAGTATTGAGTATCTTATCTTCATATAAGATAATATCCAGGTCTAGGGTTCTCGCGCCCCACTTTTCGTTTCTAACTCTGCCAAATTGTAATTCTACCTCTTGCAATAAACTTAACAATTCTTCGGGAGTTTGCTGCACTTCTAAAATAGCGCAGCCATTGAGATAATCTGGCTGTGGAGGACCAACGGGTTGAGTTTGATACCAACTAGAAGTTTTAAGAACTTTAATCCCCCGAATCTGATGGAGAGAGGTTAAAGCATTTTCTAGGGTTTGGAGAGAATCTCCCAAATTACTACCTAGGGCGATCGCACATTGTTTCATGGAGCATTTAAAAATACTATTGAACACTACTTAATTACTAGACAAATTAAATTATGAAACAAAGCATTCAAGCATCTCCTAACTCTCCCCATCAACCAAAACAGATTAATTGAATACTTAACAAACTATGTTCCAGCGTCCTATTTATCTAGACTGTCATGCTACTACCCCTATGGACAAAAGGGTATTATCCGCTATGTTGCCCTATTTTACTGAGTATTTTGGTAATCCTTCTAGTCTTCATCAATACGGTTGGGAAGCAGAAACAGCAGTACAGCAAGGACGAGAAATTATAGCTAATGCAATTAATGCCACTCCAGAAGAAATAGTTTTTACTAGCGGTGCGACAGAAGCGAACAATTTAGCCATTAAAGGGGTAGCAGAAGCCTATTTTAGTCAAGGAAAGCACATTATTACCGTAGCAACAGAACACAGGGCAGTTCTAGACCCTTGTGAATATCTCCAAACTTTAGGCTTTGAAATCACCTATTTACCTGTAAATTCAGAGGGCTTAATTGATTTAGAGAAATTAGAAACAGCAATTCGTCCCGACACCATTTTAGTTTCTGTGATGGCAGCTAATAATGAAATTGGTGTGCTTCAGCCTTTAAAAGAAATCGGGGAAATCTGTCACCAGCATCAAGTTTTGTTTCATACCGATGCAGCACAGGCGATCGCCAAAATCCCCCTCGATGTACAAGAAATGAGCCTAGATTTAATGTCTTTAACAGCCCACAAAGTTTATGGACCAAAAGGTATTGGTGCATTATACGTGCGTCGGCGTAACCCCAGAGTTAAGCTAGCACCGCAACTTCATGGAGGAGGACAAGAAAAAAACAGACGTTCAGGTACTCTCTATACACCCCAAATTGTGGGCTTTGCTAAAGCTGTAGAAATCGGTATCAATAATATGGCTAAGGAAAATCAATACATTCTGCAACTGAGAGAAAAACTTTGGTCAATACTCCAGCAGTTAGAAGGAATTAGTCTCAATGGACATCCTACAAAAAGACTATCTGGTAATCTCAATGTTAGTGTAGAAGGAATAGATGGTGCTGCTTTACTCTTAGGGTTAAAATCTATAGTAGCAGTCTCTTCTGGTTCAGCTTGTTCTTCTACCAAGATTGCTCCTTCTCATGTCTTAACTGCATTGGGGCGAGCAGAAAAACTAGCTTATGCTTCTCTCCGTTTCGGTATTGGCAGATTTAATACTGTTGCTGAAATAGAAACTGTGGGACAAGCAGTCCTCTCTACTGTCAAATCCTTCCGTCAAAAAGCGGTTTTAGGATAAATTGAAGAGAGAAAACTACTAACTCCGAAGTAGGGTAAGAGGTTTTGTGTTATTTCAGTTTTTCAATTGAAAAACAAGTTTCCTTGATCCTTCTTCCTTAGCTGACCTCTGCAATAGAGATCATAAAAACTTGTAATTTACGCTCTATCCAATAATTTTCTTGTCAAAGATTGATCTTGAAGGTTATATTCAGGTTAAAATTCCATAAGCAGATTTAGAGAAGTTTTCGTTAACATAGAGTAATCACAGCTTAATTTAGGTGATTGCTGTAAGCCATAGCTATTATCGTTAATAGCTACTAGCCAAAGTCACTCTTTGGATAAGGTATGAGGGATCAAGGATAAAGGATGAGGATTGGTTTGGAACAAGGCTGGTACTATAAGGAGCAAGAACAAGGATGAAGGATAAAGGTTTCCGAACAAGGAAATATTAAATAGACTATAAATAAGCACGAAACACTTTCCTCTGCCCTCATAATTAATTATTAATCCTTTCTCTGGTTTCCTCTGCCCTCATAATTGATCATTCCCTATGAATCCCCCACCCAAAAGGCGCAGAAGCCCGGTCAAGGGAATCAAACTTGGGTAGAAGCTTCTTCTATGGGTTGTCTGATTCCAAAAAGCTTTAGAAGACTGGATAATCTTTTCTTGAACCAAGGAAAATTGCTCCAAAAGAAGAACCAATAATTGCCTCAGAAGACACCTAAAAGGTGAAAACTGACTGATAACTTTTATTTAGATGAGCTATATCTGATACATCAATCTCAATATATGACATCATCCACTCTACTTAATTATTTTTCGGGAATGTAAGCAAATTGAAGACAAGGGACAGTAAGGTCTTCATCATAAGTTAAGATTTTGAGGAAAATTAATGCCAAAACAAATTATTATTGCAGAACAGCATCAGATCGCTGCTGTTTTTTGGGAAGAACAAATCCAAGAATTAGTAGTTGCCACAGGAGCGCAACAAGTAAGTGATATTTATCTTGGTCTAGTGGAAAATGTTATACCCGGAATTGATGCAGCTTTTGTCAATATTGGGGATGCAGAACGCAACGGTTTTATTCATGTCACAGATTTAGGACCTCTACGTCTCAAAAAAACCGCATCCGCTATTACTGAACTACTAGTTCCAGACCAAAAAGTCCTAGTTCAAGTGATGAAAGAGCCAACAGGGAACAAAGGGCCTAGGTTGACAGGAAATATCACCCTACCAGGACGTTATTTAGTACTAATGCCCTATGGAAAAGGGGTAAAACTTTCTCGGCGTATCAGAGACGAGAATGAACGGAGTCGCCTCCGCGCCCTAGCAATATTGGTCAAACCAGCAGGAATGGGTTTATTAGTCCGCACCGAAGCAGAAGGAAAAGCGGAAGAAGCCATTATGGAAGATTTGGAGATTCTGCAAAAGCAATGGGAATCTATCCAAAATCAAGCTAGTTACGCTAAACCCCCTACTCTCTTAAATCGGGATGATGATTTTATTCAGCGAGTGCTACGAGATATGTATTCTGCTGAGGTGAATACCATCATGGTTGACTCTCAAGCTGGAATGAAGCGAGTCAAGCAGCATCTTGCAAATTGGAGCGGTGGACGTTCTCCACAAGGGGTGTTTGTTGACTATCATCGAGAACCCCAAGCAATTTTAGAATACTATCGGGTTAACGCTGCGATTCGGGAAGCTCTTAAACCTAGAGTAGAATTACCTTCTGGTGGTTATATCATCATTGAACCTACAGAAGCTCTCACCGTAATAGATGTTAACTCAGGCTCTTTTACTCGTTCTGCCACAGCCAGAGAAACAGTATTGTGGACAAATCGAGAAGCTGCTACCGAAATTGCTCGTCAGTTACGTTTGCGGAATATTGGCGGTGTGATTGTAGTTGACTTCATTGATATGGATACTAACTCTGATCGCCTGAAATTACTCGAACATTTTAATCAAGCTTTAAGAGCAGATAAAGCCAGACCCCAAATTGCTCAACTCTCAGAACTAGGTTTAGTAGAACTAACCCGTAAACGTCAAGGGAAAAATATTTACGAACTATTTGGTCAGACTTGTCCGAGTTGCGGTGGTTTAGGTCATTTAGCCCTTCTTCCAGGGAAATATCAAGGAGAATCTTTAGAAAGTCCTCCCATAGTTCCTCCTGCAATTTCTCCCACTATACCTGAGAAGGTTGAACGGGAAAGAAAAATTATTGACTATCCTTCAGAAATCGATTTTGAGGTAAGTTCTCGTTCTCTAGAATTAGTTAATCACCCTAATTACCAAGAACAGGGAGGTATTTCTAGTAAAAGCCGTCGTCGTCGTCGTCGCAATGATTTATCTCTGAAAGAAGATTTACAGGAAACAGAAGTAACAACTACTGCTACTAGAGACTTAGACAAAGAAAGGGCTATAGCTGCAAGTGAAGCAAAAAGCGATCGCTATACTAACGGTGAAGAACGTAAATCTAGAACTATTAATCGTTCTCCCAGAAAAGAAGAGGTCAACTTAGAAAAAGTCTCTGTTGAAATGACTGACTTCGAGCAAGAATTATATGCTTTGATGGGCATATCTCCTTTAATACGCTTAGACGGAGAAGCTAAAGACCCCAAATCGGTTTTATTGTACGTCAAAGCACCAGGAGAAGAAGAACCTATAGAAGAAACTGTAGAACAAGTTGAATCTTCATTACTCGAATCAGAAACTATTACCCCAGAGACACCAGTATTAGAATTAGTATCTGTAGAAGAGTCTTCAGAAGCAGAAGCACCAGTAGAAGTAGAAGCACCAGTAGAAGCAGAAGCATCAGTAGAAGTAGAAGATTCTACTTCTACTGATGAAAGCGAGGAAGCAGCTAGTAATGGTCGTCGTCGTCGTCGTCGTCGTTCCTCCGCTCAAAAAGAAGTTAAAGAAGTTACTGTATGAGCTTTGAAAACAGTTTTGAGAGCAGTCTGCTTTTAGAATTGACGAAGTGGAAGCAGGCTTCGCCTATCATAGGCGGAGTATCTTCGACCAATCAAGATACTTTAGTAGCTGGAATAGATGAGGTAGGACGAGGCGCGTTATTCGGTTCAGTAGTAGCTGCTGCTGTCGTTCTCCCTCTGTCTGCTATACCTAAGCTAAAAGAAATAGGAGTTAAAGATAGTAAGCAACTATCACCAAAAAAACGACAAAACTTAATTGAACCAATTAAAACTACTGTTACTGATTGGTACATTAGCCAAGCAACTGTAGAAGAAATAGATAAGCTGAATATTTTACAAGCTTCTCTGTTAGCAATGAAACGAGCAGTATTGGGACTTAAACTATCTCCTAATATTTGTTTAGTAGATGGTAAGTTTTTAATTCCTGATTTATCTATTGCTCAAAAAACAGTAATTCAAGGGGATAAAAAATCTGCTGCGATCGCTGCTGCTAGTATTTTAGCTAAAGTTTGGCGAGATGATTTAATTATTAATTTGGCTCAGGAATATCCCGAATATGATTTAGTTTCTAACAAGGGTTATCCTACTAAAAAACATCGTCTCGCTTTACAAAAATATGGTGCTTCACCGAAACATCGAATGTCTTTTCGCTCTTGTCAGAATTTATAAAACTATTTATGTAAATCGGAATAATAGTGCTTTTACTATTTAGGAGAACAATAAAAATAATGAAAAATGAAAACAGTTTCGCTATTTAGTGGTTGTGGTGGAATGGATCTCGGCTTTATTTGGTCGGGATATAATATAGTTTGGGCCAATGATATTGAACATGATGCTTGTGAAACTTATCGTTTAAATATTGGCGATCACATTATAGAAGAAAATATTTCTAATATTGATTTTAATTGTATTCCTGATTGTGATGTAATATTAGGAGGTTTTCCTTGTCAGGATTTTTCAATGATTTGGAAAAGAGGTGGTATTAAAACAGATAGAGGTAATCTCTATCAATATTTTGTTAGAGCCGTACAGTATAAAAAGCCTCGATTGTTTGTAGCAGAAAATGTTAAAGGATTAGTAACGGCTAATAAAGGCAAGGCTATTAAAACAATAATAGAAGATTTCAAAAACTGTGGTTACAAAATTTATGCAGATGTTTACAATTTTGCCGACTATGGTACACCACAAATCAGAGAAAGAGTTTTAATTATTGGTATTAGACAAGATATTCCTTTTTATTATCAAAAGCCTCAACCAAGTCACTCTCCAGATAATTATATTACCTGTGGAGAAGCTTTAAAAGGAGTAGAGAAAGCAATTTATAATAACGAATATATTAACATCAAACCCAAGACTAAAAAAATTTTAGAGCTTATTCCAGAAGGCGGTAATTTTCAATCTATTCCTAGAGATTCTCCTTACTACGTTAAAGGAATGATATCTCATGTCTATAGAAGACTAGATAGAAGTAAACCATCTACTACTATTATTGCAGCAGGTGGTGGTGGTACTTGGGGTTATCATTATGAAGAACCCAGACCGTTAACAAATAGAGAAAGAGCGCGTTTATTTGGGTATCCTGATGATTTTCAGTTTGTTGGCAAAATAGCTAGTGTGCGAAAACAAATAGGTAATTCAGTACCTCCTATTGCAATTAAAGTAATTGCAGAAGAATTAAAAAAAGTCTTTCAAAGTCAATTTCATAATCAAGCAAAGATTATATTAGATTATCACCAGCTTAAATTACCTTTAGTATTTGAAGATAATTTATCCAAAAATATTTCTCAAAAAGAATTAATGCAATATAGTAGTCGTATTTACACAGTTTCTAGTAGCTTCAAAAAAAAATATAATCTTGTTCAAAAAATCAAAAATGAAGATACAGATTTATTAATTAATCAAAATGAAGATATATATTTAACTCTCAATCAAACTCTAAAATTCTTGACATTATGCAAAAGGAGTATAAAGTTAAAAGATTTAGATTTTAGAAGAAAAAATAATCTTAAGTTGGGAGAATTAACAATTGAACCAGAAATTCATTTTAAAAAAATTAAAGGTTCTGGTAATAGGCTATGTTGCAATATTAGAGAATTGGAAAACTATACTCTAAAACTATATAATCGTTCAATAGATTTAGACTATAACGATGCTAAGGCAGTAGTAGAAAGCTATGATGATGTACTCCGACAGCCTAAAAAATATGGCATGAGAGGTCAAAGAAATTTTACGGGTAAGATTGAAGATGAAGTAAGAGGAAAATTAGCAGAACATGGATTTCATAAATATGCAATTAATATTAGTAATATAGAATTCCCAGTAGATTATTCAACAATAGAAGATACTGAGAAAAAAAGAGATAATGGGGATTTTACTACAATAGTTGTAGATCAACAAATGTACGACATTAAACCTGAATACACAATATCATTAAAATCAACTAATGGAAACTATTTAGCAATTCCGCAAAACGAACTTGATTGGGAAGGAGAGATTTTCATGTTAGTGAAACTTCATATCAAGAAAACATTTTTATACAAAGCTATTAAAGCAGGATTACAATTATCTAATCTAAATCTACAAGATAATTTAGGATGGTTAGAATTAAGAGGTTTTATTCGTAAAGATGAGTTTCAAAAAGGTTATTTAAGTCAAGAATTACCAGATGGTACAAAACTACGCTCTCCTAACTATATAAAAGCTCCTATTCAACTAGAACAAGATCTTAACAAGTTTTCTGAATTGCTTGATAGTATAAAAAAATCAGCTTTAGAAAGTTAGTATTCAATCAAGTGGGGCATCGCCCCACCTACAAAATCTAATGGAAACGGCGAAAACCACGAGATTCTGGACGCTCACCCCAGAACAAAGAGCCATTTTGGCTCTTTGTTCTGGGGTGAGAACTTCGCGAATTTGTAACATGGTTTCAAATCTGCGATCGCCCATTTGTTGATACAGACGTTGCATTTGTTGATGTTGTTGCCGTAATTCCCTATTAGAAGCATCACTAGCTAGTAAAGACTGCATTTGTTGTTGATTTGCCCTTATTTCTGGCTTTAAAGCTTCATATTCGCTGCGAGATTCTTCTCTAATAGCGTTAATTTGTTGTGTTTGTTCAGGGGTAAGATCGAGTTGTTGCATCATTCTTTCGATTTTTTGTCTTCTTTCTGAAGGTCTTTGGCTGATAATAGTGGTGTTAGTTTCATATAATCTATAATCTTTAGCTTGAGATTGAATTGCATAACCAGCTAGGGGAATGGCTAAAGATAAAGCTGCTAAAGTTGAGATAGTGCGAAGTTTCATAACTAATGTCCTCGGAATTTTTGAGATAAAATTACTTACAGTTCAATAGTAGATAATTGAATATTGCTCTTACCTCGATCTCTGTTCCTAAATTTGTTATTGTCTTTTGGTACTTTGGGACTAGTAGTTTGTTAAAACAGGGATGAGGAATGAAGGATGAGGAATGAAGTAGCAAGTAGCAAGTAGCAAGTAGCAAGTTTTTCCATCAACAACTAACAACTAACAACTAACAACTAACAACTAACAATTAACAGTGTTTCAGACTGTACATAGAAGATGAGAACCGCTATAAATCTCACTTATTTCTAGCTTGATAAAGTGCTACATAAATATAAATTGATGTCTAAACTAGTTTGGAAACAACATCCTTTCCGCTTATTGCTTTATCTAGAGTGGATTTTGTTGGGAATTGCTTTACTGACTGTATTTAGTTTTTTACTTCCTTCTCGTCCTTTTCCAGGAGCATTACACCATCAAGAATTAAAATTTTTGTTTGATTTGGGAGCATTGTTTACTGTTGCTGCACTAGGAATAATGGGCTATAAAATACCATTTAATAATCCTTTATTGGCTAAGATTTATATTTCTATTTGCTTAGTTTTAAGTTGGCTAAGTGTATTGTTAGGGGGCAAAGGCGATCGCTTATTTACTCCATTACTATTGATAGTAGTAATTAGAGCTTGTGTATTATTTCCTGGTAAAGAAAGAATTATTACTGCTGCATTAGCTTATATATCTTTTATTGCCGTTAAAATTATGTCCTGGTGGCACATTCGCCCTCTAGGAATTCCTTTAGGAAGACCTTTACCTCGTTTGTTAAGGCATTTATCAGAGGAAGAAGTTAGAGGGATTTTGTGGGGATTTTTGTTGAATTCCGCTTTACTTTTTGGCTTGGTACTAGCTTTTGTGATGCTGTTAGTCGGAGCAGTATTAGCAGAATATGAAAGTAAACAAAAACTGATATTAGCTAATAGTCGCTTGCGTCAATATGCTTTAAAAATTGAAAATCAAGCTACTCTAGAAGAAAGAAATCGTATTGCTCGTGAGATTCATGATTCTGTAGGTCATTCTCTGACTGCTCAAAGTATTCAATTAGAAAATGTGGCTTGTTTTTTCTCAGAAAATCCAGCTAAAGCAGAAGAACATCTTGTAAAAGCCAGACAGTTAGGAAGAGAAGCTTTGCAAAATGTTCGTCAGTCTGTGGCTACTTTACGCCAAAAACTTTTACAAGAGCGATCGCTAGAAGCGAGTTTAGAAAAGTTAATTCAAGAGTTTCAATCAACTACAGAAATTCAAGTAAATTATCATATTTATATTGTATCCGCTATTTCAGGAGAAATTATTACTGCTATCTATCGTTTAGTACAAGAAGCACTTACTAATATTGCTAGATACAGTCAGGCAAGTCAAGTTAATGTATATTTGGAAGAAAAAGCAGAGAAACTGTTTCTAACAATAGAAGATAATGGTGTTGGTTTTGAACCATTAGCTAATACTACGGGTTTTGGTTTACAAGGAATGAGGGAAAGAATAGAAGCTCTAGATGGTAACTTTAGTTTAATTAGTAAGCCAGGAGCAGGATGTAAAATTCAGGTGGAGATTAAACTTTTGGTATAAGTCCGATAAATCTTGGGAAGCATTATAAATGATTAGAGTTTTGCTTGCTGATGATCAGAGTATTGTGCGAGAGGGTTTAGCTAGTCTGTTGCAAACTAAGCCAGATATTGAAGTGATCGCAGAAGCAGACAATGGAAAAATAGCCGTAATGCGATCGCTGGAATTGAAACCTGATGTAGTATTAATGGATATTAGAATGCCTATTATGGATGGAGTTGCAGCCATTAGAGCCTTAACCCAACAAGCTCCTGAAATTAAAGTATTAGTTCTTACTACCTTTGATGATGATGAATATGTTATTCAAGCTATGGCTTGTGGCGCAAAAGGTTATTTACTCAAAGATACTCCTTCAGAAGAACTTGCCCAAGCTATTCGTTCTATTTACAAAGGTTACACCCAATTAGGACCTGGACTGTGGGAAAAAGTCAATGCGGGTGCTAATACTAAGGTTAAGACTCCTCCAGAAATAGCAGAATTAAGCACCAGAGAGCAAGAAGTCTTAAACTTAATTGCTCAAGGCTATAGTAATCGAGAAATTGCCGAAGAACTTTATATTACAGAGCGTACCGTCAAAAATCACGTTAATAGTATCTTGAGGAGATTAAATTTACGCGACCGCACTCAAGCTGCAATTTTTGTTTACAACAATCGTAATACTTAAATTTCTTATATAGAAGTACACTACTTAAATAATATGTTCAGTGTTTTTACTTAGAACATAAACATTTCGTTACATAAGGAGATTCTTAAAATATGAAACGATGGCTCAGTATTCCTCTTTGCACCTTTGCACTAGCACCTATTACCATATCTATCAGCCAACCAGCCCAAGCTTTTGATTTAATTAGACGTTTTACTTCTTCTCTCGATGCTGCTCAAGAAGTTGTTGAATCAACCTCTACTGCTACTGGTTTTGCTACCCTAGACCTGTTACAAGATGATGATGATAACTATGGGCTAAGGTATGAAGTCATTGTAACTCCAGAGCTTAATTTTACTGCTCTTAGAGACGGAACTACTCCCACAGATGATGACGATATCACTCTTTTCCATCTTCATGGAGGTGCTGAGCGTGGTGTAAATGGAGAACTACCCTTTCCCATAAGAGAGTTAAGAGTAGATGATTTGGGGAATTTCAGTATTACTAGCGATCTAGATGACGATTTTTTTATTGACATTACCCCAGAAAGCACTACCATAAGCGGTCTTTTGGAAGAAAGCAAAGGAGAATTTGTGGCAACAGCATCTTTCCCTGATTTCCAATCAGTAGTTGATGAATTACTCAATGTCCCAGAAGGTGATACTAGTTTGTATTGGAATATTCATTCATTGGGGACTCCTACTGGTGCAATTCGGGGACAAGTAGAAGTTGCAGCAACTCCAGAACCTAATTCTCTGCTTGGCTTGCTAGCATTGGGTGTATTGGGATTTGCTTGTGCTAAAAACAAACAAAAATATCATTAGAAATCTCTAAAAACCTTGATATTTTGATTTTCGTATTTATTCTCTTCACAAAAAAATCAGAGGTGGACTATTTCCGCCTCTAATACTTGAAATAATCTTACCCTTTCCTCTAGGAGATATCACAAGCTATCAGATATCTCTACAGATTTAAGATACTTCCCAAACACCTTACCTTACTGCCAAAAGTATTGCTACAGGGTGGGTAGCTACATTTAGCATTATTAACATAATACAGAAGTGAAAATCCTTACTAAATAAAGATTTCAACAAGATAATGTGTCGGTTGTATAAACAGAGCTACTCAATCTTAACGACTAAACTCGATACCTCTTTCTCGTAATTGCTGCATAAAGAATTCTTCTAGAGAAGGGCGAGCCAGTTGCATACTAATTAATTGAGCATCAATAGTATTGAGATGAGCTAAAAAAGCTTCTGGTGATTTTTGTAATTGACCATGCCAGCGATTGTTTTCCCAAGTTAAATTAGAAATCCAGGGTGCAAGAGTCTCGGAGTCTCCTCCTTTGATTAACACTTGATATACATCGCCATTACCCAGAAGTTCATTAAGAGAGCCTTGACAAATCAAATCCCCCAGAGCCAAAATGGCAATGCGATCGCATATCTGTTCCACATCCGCTAAAATGTGAGAGTTAAAGAATATCGTCTTTCCTGCTTGTTTCAAAGATAAAACAATTTCTCGCATCCGATAACGTCCCATAGGGTCTAATCCTGACATGGGTTCATCAAGAAAGACAACTTCAGGATCGTTAATCAAAGCTTGCGCCATTCCTACCCGTTGCAGCATCCCTTTAGAATACTGCTTCAGCTTTTTCTTTTTAGCAGTGGATTTGGCTAAACCAACTAAATCTAAAAGTTCTGTAATCTTGCGATTTTGCTTAGATTGGGGAATTTGAAACAAACCAGCCGTAAAACCGAGAAATTCCCAGGCTGTGAGATAGTCATAAAGATAAGCATTTTCTGGAAGATAGCCAATTTTTTGCTTAACATTGCGATCGCCAATAGGACGACCCAAAAGTACTGCTTTCCCAGAAGTAGGGCGAATAATTCCCAGTAAAGTTTTTAATAAAGTGGTTTTCCCTGCACCGTTTGGTCCCAACAATCCAAAAGTTTCGCCCTGATACACTGTTAGAGAACAGTCTTTGAGAGATTCAATTTTTTGGTTCATCCAGAAACCAGTACGATATACCTTGCATAAATTCCAAGTCTGTACAACTGGGATAGGTTGATTATTAGTTGATTGAGTTGCAAGATCGGCAGCAGAATACATTATTCTTAGACAAGATTCACGGTACTACAATCTATATGTTTCCCCAAACTTTGATGGTTCTTAACAAACTATCCCGAAAGATAACCATATCCAGATGTTTCTGTGACATCGATCACTGTTTACTGATTACTGCTCACTGCTAAACAGTCCTTCTAAAGTCGCAGCCACCACTCGATAATCAGAATCTTCTCGCAATTCTAGTAAAGCGGTTTGGGCTTTGGGATCATCGAAATGTTTTAAGACTCTTGCCACTCTCACCCTAATGATACTTTGATTAGATTTTACTGCGGTAAGGAGTACCTCTAATGCTGAGGCTTGGTAAGGAGTTTTTGCTAATTGACCTAAATTGGCGATCGCTGTAAGTTTCACAACTGGATCATCTCCCTCTATTCCTAGTGCCGACAATTTTAAAAGAATTTCAGGATAGTTTGTTAGCTCAATAGCTGCGAAAATGCTCTGACGAACTAACCAATGAGAATCTTGTTCAAATAATTTCACCAGATGAGGAATTGCATGCTCTCCATATTTAGAAAGGGAATTAGCTGCTTCGGCCCTAACGTTATAATCCCGATCATTTTCTATTAAATCCAGTAATAATTCAAATCCTTCCTCTGTTTGCTTGTACCCTAAACCCATTGCGACAAAAGAACGAATTATAAATTCTTGGTCATGCATTCTTTGCTTGAGTAGGGGGACAACTAAAGAAGGTTCATGGTGTCTTAATTCAGTAATCGCTTTCATGCGATTTTGAGGATTAGGGCTATCGAGAAAAGTTTTAATCTGATGTAGTTCCATGGGAATATATAAAAATTGTGATGATTAAAATTGATTGATTATTTAATTTGACTTAGGATTTTAAATGTTAGCTCCAACCTGATTGTTCTAGAACAGCAAAAATGCCGTCAGTTAAAAGTTGAATCGAGATTGCCAAAATGAAAAATCCTAAGATTTGAGTTAAAATACGGATTCCATTTTTGCCAAAAATTAAGAAACTAATTGGTAGATCACTATTTTTCTTCAACTCGAATCTTTACTGGTTCAACTAGTCAGACTCTCCATCTGCATCAGCAGAGGAGATGTTAAGCCAGTTTGATTAGCCTTAACCCAGTTGTAATAATCCCGCAACAATTGGTGTTCTAAACGATGTTTAATGGTCAATAAGATGCCATTGAGAAACGTTTTAGCAGAGCTATCCAGAACGGACTTAGGAAGAAGCTTAAGAGCAGGAGGAACTTCAACTTGTACCTTTAAGTTCAGCCTTTCCTCGTAATTCCGTGGTGGTTTTTCGGCGATAGGGTGAGAGAGTACCAGCCAATTCTAGATGAAAAGACTGTACTAAGAATTATGCACCTTGAATCTCACAACCAAGCGATCGCAAATTTAGAACTTCATCCCCTTGCGTCCAAATCCCTAATTCTACCATAGGCTGGATATGAAGCATCATGAATTGTAGAGGCTTAAGCTGCAAGCGAAAGTCGGACAGAGACAGTTGCTGAATTCGACTGGGGTCGGTAATAGCCTGAACTAGCCTTTGAGGTTGGCGTAAATAATGCTCAATGGGTATTACTTCATTAGGCACTGCCATTTTGAGAGTTTGAGACACTTGAGAGTGACTCATAGTCTAGTTAAAGTTAAATTTGACAATTCTGAAACTGTTTGAACAACTTAGCTACTAGATTTATATTGGCTGCTAAGTCGATTCAGAATCACCAACAAAGCCCAGATATAGACTAGTAGAGTAATTAGACTCATCATGGTTTTAAGTTATGTAACTTTTTATAAAGTTTATGATTAAAACCTTAACGTCCCCTACCCTGAATAGGGAGGGGGGAATAACCGTATAAGTATTAAAACGAAGGCAGAAGGCAGAAGGCAGACGGCAGAAGTTTTTTGCGGGGACTTAAACCCCTCCTTAACTCTATTCCTCCTTAAAGAAGAAGGGGACTTAGACCAAAGGTAAGAAGGTAGAAGCAAGGACAAACCTTCTGCTCATCACGCCATATAAATTCTGCCGAAAGTCGCGAAGTGACGTTAATACTTTGCTCACCAATTAAGGTAATTGAAACATTTTTTCAGGCTGATTACGGATTTCTCCATTTCTTGAATTCCTGAAAAATATTTACATTAAGTAACAGTTGATTTTAAGAAGTGTAAATTTATTTGTCTAAAAACTAAAGGGGTTTAATAAGTACGCGCTTGAGTTGCAATGCGAGAAATAATACTAGTTAATAGCACCAAGACTACCAAGATAAAAGCAGCAGCCCAGGCTAACTCTTGTTGATTTTGGAAAGGAACGATCGCAAAATTATAAACCAATACCGCTAAAGACGCTGTAGGCTCAACTAACTTATTTCCCCAATTGGGCCAAAACTGAGTAAACAGAGCAGTAAACAGTAAAGGTGCAGTTTCTCCAGCAGCACGAGCTACTGCTAGGGTAACACCTGTAATAATGGCAGGAATCGCAGCAGGTAATACTACTTGCAATACAGTTTGATAGTTGTTTGCGCCCACACCAATAGAGGCTTGGCGTACTTCTTGGGGAACAAGTTTCAGGGCTTCATCGGTAGTCCGCACAATAATTGGTAACATTAAAATTGCCAGGGCGAAACCTCCAGCCCAAGCGGAGTAAGTTCTAGTTGTTAGAACAACAGCAATGTAGGCAAATACCCCAATAATAATGGAGGGAACACCACTAAGGACATTAGTAGCAAAACGAATCCAATCTGCTAACTTTCCTTCACTGAATTCTGATAAATAAATTGCAGCCATTACCCCGATAGGGACACTAATTAAAGCTCCAATACCCACCATGAGTACTGTTCCAATGATGGCATTACCAAAACCGCCCCCTTCTACCAAAGGTGGTGGAGGTAATTCGCTAAAGACTTGTAATCTGAGGGAGCTAATTCCTTTGCTGAGGAGATAACTCAGAATGATAAATAAAGGCACAATTGCCATGAAGGTAAATAATCCTGCTACCCCTGACATAAATAAACCGAATAGAGTACGGAAAGAAGAAAGATTCTTTTTTAAACTAGCAGGATCGAACTCTATATTAGATTGATTATTGGAATAATATTCTAATGTCATGATTAATTGTTAATTGTTAATTGTTAGTTGTTAGTTGTTAGTTGCTAGTTGCTAATGGTTGATGAATCATTCCTTCATCCTTCATCCTGGGATTAGCTATATTTAGATTTTTTGAAGTCTGGTTACTAATAACTGTGCTAGTACGTTAACTGCTAGAGTGATCGCAAAAAGAATTAGAGCAGCATACATCAGGGCTGCTACTTGTAAGCCACTAGCTTCAGCAAACTGATTAGCCAGTAAGGAAGAAACAGTATTAGATGGGGCAAATACAGAAAAGTCAACTTTGTTAGCATTCCCAATCAACATGGTTACAGCCATTGTTTCCCCCAAAGCCCTTCCCAACGCCAGCATAATACCGCCGATAATTCCTGAAGAAGCAGCAGGTAAAACGATCTTGAGGATTGCTTCCCAACGAGTTGCACCCAAACCTACAGCAGCTTGTCTCAAGCCACTAGGTACATTGATAATGGCATCACGGGAAATAGCAGCAATAGTAGGCAAAATCATCACTGAAAGGATTAAGGCTGCGGGGAGCATTCCAGGACCTCTGAGGGGGGTAATTTCTTTTAGGAAGGGAATTAAAACAAAAATTCCCCAGAGTCCATAAACTACACTGGGTACGGCTGCTAATAATTCAACTAAAAAAACAATAGTTCTTTGTATTGCAGGGGGGAAATAGTCTTCGCTGAGAAAAATTGCTGTTCCCAAACCTATAGGTACAGATATTAATAAGGCAATAAATGAACTGGCTATAGTCCCATAAATGGCTGGTAAAATACCATATTGACTTCTTACAGGATTCCAACTACTGGTAGTTAAAAAACCTAGACCAAATTCTCTTATGGCAGGAAAAGCTCGTAGAGCTACTAGTATGGTAATCATTACTAATACTACCGCGATCGCGATCGCGAAAACTTTTGCTGCCCAATAAAAAATAATATCTAAACTTCTTTCTTTAGCAGAGCGAGGTTGAATTTTTTTCTGATAATCAATATTCATATTTCTTTATAAGTTCTACTATACTTTGTAACTAATACAATACCGACCTTAAGGTTAGGTAAAATTAGACAATTCCTACCTCTACTTTTTCAATCACCGCTTCTTCATCCTTAGCAGCTTCATACCATCTTTTCACATCAGGGTCATTTAAAACCATATTCATATATTCACCAGCTACCGAATCACAGGAGACACCATAGGTATTGAATCGAAACACTACTGGGGCAAACATAGCATCTGCAATGGGAGCTACGCGAAACAGTTGTTTTCTCAAAAGCGCGATCGCTGGTTTCCGACTTGAGGGCAGGCTTCGCCCTCAAGTCGCAGTAGAGCAGGAGAGAAAAAGAACAGAAGAATCAGTAAAAAAAGGTATTCTCCAGTCAAGTCCGAAAAAATAGTCTGAGTCGATTTGACCTAAGAGAATAACCATGAAAAACAAAACTTTTGCTAATTTTAATTTAAAGCAGTCCTTACAAGATTTTCAAGTTACTATAGCTCAACTGTTGAAATTAAATAATGTTAATCAATGGGATGGAACGATTATTAAAGAGCGAGAAGAAAAAATTCGAGAAGCGGGCTTAATTTTAGCTGGACAATGTGTAGCCATACTGCTAGATACTTTATCTAAATCAACAGAAGCATCTCGTACAGCAATTAATCAGACTCAAGGTTGGTGGAGAACAAAAACTCAAAAAAATGGCTTAAAACCCCGAGAAATATTAACAGTAGGAAATGTAGTAGCCAAGCTAAGATTACCTTATGTAGTCGAAAGAAAGAGTAAGAAAAAGTCTAAAAAAAAACCCAAGGGACAAGGCTTTTTTCCTTTTTTAAGATGGTTAGGAATGGAATCTGGTGTAACTCCCTATCTTTGGTCTACTATTGCTAAATATGGCACAATTACAACTTCATTTGAGACAGCTAGGCACAGTTTAATTGATTGGGGAGTTAAAATTAGTCTCAAAAGAATTCAACGTTTAACTTATAAATTTGGAGGGGAAGGCTTAAGTATTAGAAAATCAAAAATACGGGCTGTTGAACGAGATTTGTTATCAACTAGTTCCAACTTAAAAGATAAAAGAGTAATTATTTCCGTCGATGGGGGTCGAACCAGAGTCCGAATTTATGAACCAAAGAAGCCTAATCCCAAAACCCAAAGAAAAAAATATAAAGGGGAATGGATTGAGCCTAAATTACTGACTATCTATACGGTAGATAAAAAAGGTAAAAAGATCAAAAATGGTGAAGTTCCTCTTGTTAATGATGGCACTTATGGCGATTATAAAGAGTTTTTAAAAATCCTAGAAATGTATTTAGTAAGCTTGGGTATAAAGACTGCTAAACAAATCTTACTTGTTGCTGATGGTGCTGAATGGATTTGGCAACATATACCGACTTTACTTAATCGTTTGGGGTGTGAAGATTTCACTTATTATCTCATAGATTTTTATCATGCTACCGAACATTTACAAAAATTTGCTACTGCTGCTTTTAATGATGAAAAAGAAAGAATCGCTTGGTTTAAAGCAGCTCGCTCTGATTTAAAAAGAGGTCAAGTTGACCAATTAATTGAACAGATGAAACAGCTCACAAAAGCCAGTCGTGGTTCTCGTCGTAAAATCATGACAAGTCAGATTTATTATTTTAATAAACCTCTGGCAACTGGCTTATTTAACTATGATAAAATTTCTCAATTAAACTTACCAATTGGTAGTGGTGCTGTGGAAAGTTTAATCCGTCAAGCTGTTAATTTGCGTTTAAAAGGTAACAAATGACTTTAAAAATCAAGGGGTCTTCAGAAAGCGATAACCTATGGCTTTTACCATTAACTAAAGTAACAAGACCCCTTGATTTTTTTGTCTCCTCTGTAATGGTAAATTTTGGTTAGAAGAAAATGCCGAAATTATTTTACACGCTCGTTGTCAATGGCTTTCAGGAGCTTGGAGTGATTTCACAAATTCTATTTTAACTTGGAGAATTTATCCCTCTACCAGCTAACATTATTTCAGGCGGATAAAGTTCTGAAAATTATCTTCTTTGTTAACCGAAACTCAATGATTCGGGAAGATTTTGCTGTGAAAAATTCCCCTAATATTAGTCTTTTTAAATTCTTGCTGCTATTTTTTAGCTCTTTTATCTCTTGAAACTACCATTTTTCTCTTGCTTGGAAGTAATGAGCGCGACCTGTGGACTTCTTTGAGGGTCGAAGACTAGCAAGCTAGCGATCGCGCTTTTAAGAAAACAACTGTTTCGCGTTGCTCCCACGCTCTTGTGAGGGTCTTACACTCGCAAAGATAAAACGGATGTGTCATTGACTTCTCTCTCGGTTAAAACACGAGAGATATAGCGCGGATGTTCCGAATCGGTCTAAAGACACGATTCTAAACATTTACACTTAGCTGTCACCTACTATTCATCAGTGGTGGCAGTCAAGAACCACCTACACGCTTTGACATACTGATGATTAACACCATATGCGTTGCGCTTACTTTTTATTGTTTAATTTCGCTTTCCGATCTAAATTGAACAACTATGGACAATTATAGATAAGTTTCTGGCTGCTTATAGAAGCTCCACCCTTGATGGGTTAATCTAGGAATGCGGGTCATCTTCCTAGTTATTTGGGTTTTTTGAGAACGATTCGCACTCAAAAAAGTTAACAGGTTTTGGATATGAATTCTCTCAAAGTAGGCGATCGCGTAAAATTAGTGATGTTACCACCCTATGTTAAAACTGCCGATCCTATGCCGATGTTACGCCCTCCTGATGTTTTAACTGTAGGAGAAAAGGGGATAATTCTCAATCGTCATCCAGGGGGATATTGGGGAGTGCGTTTTACTCAGGGTGCATTTTTACTAGAAACTAAGTATCTAGAACTTGATAATTAATTACACTGGGAAATGTAACTTACCATCATCGCCATCGAGCAAGCTAGTGAAACTAAAGACTCTGAACCGAAGAAAAATTTTCTTTTTGTTCATTCCCATGACATTACTATTGGTATTGTCATTTTTATTAGTCTTAACTTTTGGGACTTTCGCTCAAGATAATTCTGATGCTCCCCGTTTTTCTATTGATGAAAAATTTAACTTCCCGTCGTTGTTGCCAAACGATGCTCCAGCTTCTGTGATAATAGATGGTAGACAAATTTTTCCGATTGGTAAGTCGGATAGATTAAGTGCAGAAGCGCGAGCCAAAGGGATTAATTCTCGGTTAGAAAGTGCTGTAAACTTACCCAACCCACCCCAGATAGAAGTTCAAACTAAGGGGGAATTATCTAATATTCTGCTTAATGGTGGTTATTTACTAACTGTTACTAAACAGGATGTATCTAGAGGAGAAACGGTACAGGAAAGAGCGGAAATTTGGAAAACCAAAATTGAAGAATCTATTAATCAAGCAAGGAAAGAGCGGACTCCTGGGTATATACTTCAAAAAGTAATTTTAGGTGCTATGATTTTGGTTATTGCACTTATTGGCAATAGATTCTGTAGTCTTTTAAGACACTATTCGATTAGGCAAGCTTTCCCTAGGCTGATTCGAGGTGGGAATGTTTCTGAAAGTAGTAGCGAGACTGATTTTAGTTTCTTGTATAAGGTCAAATTTGGTCTAACTAGAGTAGGGTTATGGTGTTGCGCTTTATACTTAATAACAGAGTTGTTTCCCTTCTCGCGAGAGCTACGCTATGAAGTTTGGATTATTTTGTGGAGTATTGTTACTACTTCGTTGTTTTCTTTAGGCGATCGCTCTTATTCTTTTATAGATATAGTAATACTCGTGGGTTTATTTTGGGGTTTATTTGTCGCAACGAGTAAAACAGTAAATTTACTCCGAACCAGAGTTTTGAGCCAAATAGGTATGAACCGTGGCTCTCAAGAAGTTATTTTTATTATTACTCGGTATGGCTTGATTGGATTTGGAACAATTATCTTACTTCAAGTTTGGGGTTTAAACCTTAGCTCTTTGACTATCTTGGGTAGTGCTTTGGGGGTGGGGATTGGTTTTGGGTTCCAAGATATTGCGAAAAACTTTGCTAGTGGTTTAGTATTACTATTTGAGCGATCGGTACAAGTAGGGGATTTTATTGAAGTGGGAAACTATGTGGGAACAGTAGAAAGAGTGGGAGCAAGAAGCATTCTTTTAACCACTTTGGATCGGGTTTCGATTATTGTCCCCAATTCTCGCTTACTCACTGATGAAGTAATTAACTGGAGTCACGACAGTCCGATTTCTCGATTACATATCCCAGTAGGAGTTGCCTATGGTTCTGATACAGAAGCGGTTAACTCACTATTATTACGGGTGGCGAAAGAACATCCAGAAGTCTTACATCGTCCATCACCCCAAGTATTCTTTGTGGGTTTAGGAGAAAGTTCTTTAGATTTTGAATTACTAGTTTGGATTTCTGAACCCAGTCGCCAAGCTCCCCTCAAAAGCGATCTTTACTTCCGCATCGAAAGAGCTTTAAAAGAAAGTCAAATTGAAATTCCTTTTCCCCAACGAGACTTATACCTACGTTCTGAAAATTTACCCCTTTCCCTATCTCCTAAATTGGAAGATGCTCTGTTACAGTGGCTCAAAGAGAAGCAGCAGGGACAGTAATTAAAAATGAGCAACTAACAACGCTCCAATTAACAGAAGCGGTCAAAGTGTTACAAGGAAAAAAAGTAGCTTCTGGAGTTAGTTTATAGTCTATTTCAACAGACTTATTGTCTTAGAGCCGAAACTCAAGTTTCGCTGCGGTATGGCTTCGAGGCGCAAGATATGAGTAATAGATGGTATGTTCTAATTTATATCTCCCTGCGCTCCTGGTGCTTCCTCTCTCTGCATTCCTCAATACTATTGATACTAGTCTGGCGACACAGTTAATGCAACTGCCATAATGTTGAGAGACAAAACTCAATAAATTATCTGTGTCTATCTGAGTTTATCTGTTGATAATATACTAAATCAAAAAATACTTCTTAAAGGTGACAGAATAACTTATTTTATTAAAAAATATGAAGAGAACTATATTAGTAATTGAAGACGAAAAAACAACTTTAAATAGCCTTGTAGATTTTTTGAACAATGAAGGATTTGAAGCTATTGGAGCAGAAAATGGCAGACAAGGCATAGAATTAGCTCAGAAACATCTTCCCGTCTTAATTATTTGTGATATTATTATGCCCGATTTAGACGGCTATGATGTTCTTACTTATTTACAACAAGATGCAGAAACCGCAGCCATTCCTTTTATTTTTCTCACCGCTACTACCGATAGCTCTAGCTTTCGTTTGGGAATGGAAATGGGAGCAGATGATTATCTTCGTAAACCCGTTACTAGTGTAGAATTAAGAGCAGCGATCGCCATTAGATTAAGGAAGCAAGAAGCTACAATTCAAAACTATTGTCTTCCAGCATCAGAACCTAAAGAAGAATTACACAATAAATTAGAACAATTAGAAAGCTATAGTCAAGCACAAAGTTCTCTTATAAAATATCTCATAAAAGGAGTAGAAGCATCTATCTCTAAGCTGAATCAAGAGCTAAAAAATTTACAGCAATCTTCTCTAGCTCCAGAACAACAGAGGCACTTAGAGAATTTAAACAAAGAATACACAAAAATATTAGGAGTTGTCAATCAAACTTCAGAGTTACATAAAATTCTAACTCCTGAAAACACTAAAATTTTAAGTCAATTCAATTTTTTTGATAAAGAGCATCATTAATTGTTAATTGTTAGTGGTTAGTAGTTAGTGGTTAGTAGTATTGGGGAATGGGGAATGGGGCCCCGAAGGAGACTTCATTACAAAACCGATCTATTTTGGGTTCAATACCTAGATATATTAAGTCTCCTCTCGGGGGGAGTTTGGGAGAGTCGGGGACTGGGAGACTGATTACTGAATACTGATTACTTCCTCATACTTCATCTTTCATACTTCATCCTTTCTTACTTTGCTTCCATCCAGTTGTTTCCAGCATGAATATCTACTACAAGAGGAATGCTGAGACTGACAGCATTTTCCATAATAGATTTAATTTGGTTTTCTAATTGTGACCATTCATCAGGAGGCATTTCAAACACTAATTCGTCATGAACTTGTAGTAATAGTCTAGCTTGGTATTGTTCTAATACTTGGTGTAATTTGACCATTGCGATCTTAATAATATCAGCACTAGAACCTTGAATGGTAGCATTAGCAGCAGCCCTTAATTGTTGTGCATCTTGATAACTATAATCAATTTGATCTAAGTTGATTGATTGAGGATTTTTTCCTCTTAGTTGCTGCAAAGTTTCACTTACAAAAGTAAAATAGCGTCTTCTTCCCAAAATAGTTTGTACAAAGCCCTGGGTAACTGCTTCTTTTTTGACTCCTTCTAAATAGTCAAAAACTTTAGCGTATCGCTGACGATACTTGTTAATAAATTCTTTACCAAGCTCGCTACTAAATCCTGATTCTCTAGAAAATCTTTGCGCTCCCATTCCATAAATTACTCCAAAGTTGATTATCTTTCCTAAGCGTCTTTCTTCGGGAGTAATTTCGTCTTTTTCAAATAATAGTTTTGCTGTGACACTGTGAACGTCTAAACTATTACGATAAGCATCTACTAATACTGGCTCTTGACTTAAATGAGCGAGGATTCTTAATTCTATTTGAGAATAGTCAGCAGCAACTAGTAACCACCCTGCTTCAGGAATAAAAGCTTGACGAATTTGACGTGAAAACTCAGTACGAATGGGTATGTTTTGTAAATTAGGATTAGAAGAAGATAGTCTTCCTGTTTCTACTACTGTCTGATTGAATTCTGTATGAACTCTATTGGTGTCTTTTCTGACTAATTTGGGGATAGCTTCTACATAGGTTGAATATAGTTTATGCAGTGTTCTATATTCTAGGATGGAATCAATAATCGGATGAGCGCCTTGGAGTTTTTCTAATACTGGTTGCGCTGTAGAATATCCTGTTTTGGTTTTGCGAGATTTTCTTTTGTTGAGATTTAATTTATCAAACAGTAGCTCACTAAGTTGTTTGGGAGAGTTTAAGTTTAATTCTACATCTGGTACATAACTATATGCTTGTTTTTCAATGGAGTCTAAGTCTGCTTTGATTTGTTGAGAAAATTGCTTTAGATATTGGGTATCGATCTTAATACCAACAGTTTCCATTGCGGATAAAACTATTTCTAAAGGTTGTTCTACTTCTAGTAAAAGTTTTTTTATTTCAGGAACTTGCTCTAAATCAGTTTTTAATTTATCGACTAAATTATAAGTCGCATAAGCATCAATCCCACAATATTCTGCAACTTGAGCAATTTCTAAGTCAGCAATGGTTTTTCCTTCGGGAATATCTAAGTCTTCGTATTTTTTAGCAATCAGGGGGATATTATAATGTTGTGATAAGTCGGTTAGGTTGTGCTTACTTTGAGGAGCAAGTAAATAACTAGCTAGCATGGTGTCAAACACTACTCCTGCTAGTTTAATTCCTTGATAGTGAAATACTAGGCGATCAAATTTGGTATTCTGAAAAGCTTTGGGATATGCACAAGATTCTAAGATGGGTTTGAGAGCAGATAATACTTGTTGCTTTTCTAAATGGTTTCCTGTGGTGTGATGTGTGGGAATATAAGCAATGTCTGTGGTAGCTTCTCCCCAACAACAACCAATCCCTACTAGTTCCGCATTATGAGGTTCTAAGGAAGTTGTTTCTGTATCCCAAGCAACTGGTTTATCGGTATTAGTGTGTTTTTTAAGGATGCTAATTAGTTGTTGTAGTTTGGCTTCTGTATCTACTATTAAAGGGTCAATGTTTATAGAGTTGCTGTTTTGTGCGACAATATCTTGACTTGTGTCGAAAAGAGATAATTGCTGATTAACTGATTTTGGATAAGTTTCAGGATCGCCTCCTAAAAATTGATAGATATTTTTTATATTGTCTCTAAATGTTCTTAGTTCTAACTTTTCTAATAAAGTAAGTACTTGTTGTGGATTAAATCCTTGCAATTTACAATCAGTAAGCTTAATCTCTATAGGAGTGTCTAAAGCGATGGTAGCTAAAAAGCGAGAGCGAAAAGCATTGTCTCGATCTGTTGCTAATTTCTGCTTCACTGCGCCTTTAATTTGATCTAGATTCTCATAAATATTGTCTAAAGTTTCATATTCTCTTAGCAGTTTGATTGCTGTTTTATCTCCTATTCCTTTTACTCCTGGGATATTATCAGACTTGTCTCCACACAATGCTTTATAATCAATTACTTGTTCTGGTGTAATCTTTAATCTTTCAATTACTTCATTATGATCGCATTCAAAATAATTTTTACCTGGTTTTTTAAATGCTTTAGGATCACTATACAGAATACTTATTTCTTTGGCATCATCCACTAATTGAAATAAATCGCGATCGCCACTATAGATCTTAACTTTATATCCTTCATTGATTCCCTGTTGCGCTAAAGTACCAAGAACATCATCAGCTTCGTAACCAGCTACAGTAGCAATAGTGAGATTTAAAGCTGCAAGTAACTGTTGTAAATTCTCCATATCGGGAATAAAATCATCAGGAGTTTCTTTCCGATTTGCTTTATAATTACTGTCTGCTTTGTGACGAAAAGTAGGTTGAGCTAGATCGAATGCGATCGCAACATACTGAGGTTTTTCGATTTCTATAACTTTTAATAAAGCATTGATAAAACCATAACTAATGCTAGTAGGTATTCCTGTGGAAGTTCGTAAAGCACCCCGTCTAGAATTAACCAAAGCATAATAAGAACGAAAGGCTAAAGAATGACCGTCAATGAGTATTAATACTGGTCTGCTTGAAGACATAAAAAGGACATAGATATTAAGTACGAGATAGGCTATTGTACCTTGAACTTACTGGCTTGAGCATATCTGAGTTTTTCCCAAAATTGGCTTTTATTTTAAGTTTTAAATACCCTTATCTCATTTCATTAACAATTGTAAATATTCAGTAACAAACAATTGTCACTGCCAAATTGAATGTTAGGGTGTTGATAGACACAAAAGAGAAAGAAAACAACCTCTTCTTAAAACCCAGATTGAAGTTTGTGTCCTCCGCTATCAATCTAACCCGTATCTTCCGAGGTAATAGCAAAAAAAAGATGGCGTTGTAAAAGTGATAAGTGATTGTCGTACATATTGATTTTACAGCCCATAATCTTAACCAGAGTAGGTGTTCTAGTTATTATCTAAATTAGGAATGATATTTGGGAAAACTGCATTATAAACCAACTATTTCGACCTTTAATTTTACCCATTAATTACTACCAATCTAACTCGGAATTTAAAACCATAGTAGTTCCGAACCCGATAGAGGGGCAGACACTGATTGTAGTTTAATGTTTCTTAGCGTGAATTGTTTATTAGCATTGGCGGTCTGTCCCTCACTGAACGAATCCTGAATGAAAAAAACTTGACTGAATACTCTTATCTTAAAGAGACGATTATGGGTTTTCCCATAGTTGTCTTATTGTTTTAGAGAGAACAAAAAAGCTGAATTTCTTGCCAAATATGCTCCATCTCTTCATGAAGACTATGATCGCTATCGGGAGTAATTAACTTTACTTGATTTTTGTTTCTAGCATATTCGATACTAGCTGTCACAGGAATCGTCTCATCTTGTTTCCCATGAATAATTAAAGTGGGAATACTTCTTTTTAATAAAGCTTCATTATATTTCTCCCCGTCTCTGACAAATTCATAACTGAGAGGTAATAATTTGTCTTGTCCGTAATGATACACTGACATATAACCAGACTCTTGCCATTGTTTAACTTGAGCTTTTCCTAATTTTGGCAACCAGTAAGAGAGAAAATTAAAAGCAGGTGCGAGAAGAATTAAACTTTTAACTTGGGGATATTTTTCCTTTACCCAAGTAGCAGTTAAACCACCAAAACTCGATCCAATTAAAGTTGTAGGAGTATTAGTAGTCTTAAAAGCTGCAACTGTTTGTTGAATTTGTCGAGTGAGAGTAAGATTGCTAAAGTTTCCCTGATTGAGATCGAGAATTTCTAAATTAATTCCCACTGTAGCAAAACAACGTTTCAAGTATTGAGCTTTATAAGATTGGGGACTAGAAGCAAAACCGTGGAGATAGATATATTGCATATTTTATTGTTTAGTTACATAAAATATTGGTATCAATTAAATATTTGCTCACAGAATTACATCGCGCCCTAATTCTTTGTCTCGAACATCGCCCCAAATTTCCTCTGTATCTATTTCTATCCCTTCCTGTTGAATTTCAGTTCGTAATTTGGCAACTTCTTCCCAAAAGCTCGTTTTTTTGGCTGGAGATTTACGGCGTTGGATTTCTCTTGCTATAGCACTAACTAAGAAATCGTGAAGATTCTCGGCACTACCTGCAATTTCTTCCGCTTGTGGGAGTAATTCCGAAGAAAGTCTAAGAGAGATGGTTTGAGATTTAGGCATAAATAGTGTTTGTAAAATGAAAATATGAAACCCCGACAGGAAGAATCTAAGTCTTGATAACAGCAATAGCTTCAATTTCAAATAACATACCGTCAAGGGCGAGTCTAGGTACAGGAATCAAAGTGCAAGCAGGAGGTTTATCGCCCCACATAGCTTCAATTTGCTGCCCTAAAAGAGGTAGTTTACTTTCATCATGCTCAACCACCAACATAGTAGTTTTGGCTACATTTTCTGGGCTTGCTCCAGCCTCAGTTAAAGCAATTCGGAGATTAGTAAAGGATTGTTCCAATTGCTCGGTAAAATTCGGTGAAACTAGCTCACCATTCTCGTTTGCACCGTATTGACCCGAAATATAGATTGTAGTTAAGCTTGGAGATGCGATCGCAACATGAGTATAATTATGTTTTGATGGATCGTTTAATCCAGTGGGATTTAAAAATTGTAGAGATGGGTTTGTCATAATGTTATTCCTTTTAGTTAACTGAAATCTTATCCTTTATCTTTCTAGTCTGTTTAAGCAAACTTTGTATGTATAGCGTGCAGAGGTTTTAACCCCGTAAGTTATAAGTAGGTTTTGGCTAATATCTTGCACAAGGAAGCCATACCGCCACCCAACTCAAGTTTTTATGAAACCCAAGTTTTAGTCCTCTTGAGATGACTTTTCTATATCAGCCAAGAAATTTATTTCTTGGTAATGTATCCCACTGGTGCAAGATATGAGTTTTAGCAACAGGATTTAGTATTAGACCTTTTCTATGAATGCTCCTCACTGACTTTGTATTAATAAGATAAATCAGCAGTTAACACCTCTGTCCCAGAGTCAGTAATGAGAACATCATCTTCGATGCGAATTCCTCTGACATCAGAAAACATTGCTAAACGTTCCCAGTTAATTACATCATTATAAGTATTGCGGAACTCAGGATTATTTAAAATACCAGGAACTTGATAAAATCCAGGCTCAATAGTGACTAGCATACCCGATCGCAGGGTACGATCTAAACGTAAATATTTTAACCCAAAGCGATCGCTTCTAACTCTTCCTGATTCATATCCTGCCATATCTCCTAAGTCTTCCATATCGTGAACATCTAAACCTAATAAATGACCGATTCCGTGGGGGAAAAATAAAGCATGAGCATCCCTAGCTACTAATTCTTCTAGATTACCCTGTACAATACCTAAATTTACTAAACCTTCTGCTATGGTGGTTGCTGCTAACAGATGAATGTCGCGATATTCCACACCAGGCTGCATCTTAGCAATACAATTATCGTGGGCTGCTAAAACTATGTCATAGATATCTTTTTGAGTCGGAGAAAATTGTCCTGAAACTGCCCAAGTACGAGTAACATCGGAAGCATAACCTAAAGGAGTTTCTGCACCTACATCAGCTAATAATAAATCTCCTGGTTGCAAGGAATGATGATACTGTTCATTGTGTAAGACTTCCCCATGAGTGGTGACAATACTGTTATAGGAACAAGTCATATTGTGAGCAATAATCACTCCTTCCATGACAGAACGGACTTCAGCTTCGGTTTTAGCTGATAAAACCGCGTTTCTTCCTGCTTGATGGGCTTTTACTGCTACTTGTGCTGCTTTTCGCAACTCTGCTACAGCCATTTCATCATGGCACAATCTTAAACTGACAATAGCTTGGGCTAAGTTTAAATCCTTTCCTGTTAAAGATACAGAACGTTGCAGTAAATCACACTGTTGTTGATAGGTTATAACATCTTGTACAGGAATAGTTACCGCGTCTGTAGTTTTACCCGCTAATTCCTCTAGGGGATAGTGTCTATCAGCACCAATAACTTCGGCAATTTCTGCTCTGTGAGGCATATCCCCATGCCATAAACTAGCGGAAGCAGGAGGATTGTCATAAAATAATTCTAATTTACCAGCTTCGAGGCGAATTACTGCATTTTCTAAGGGTAAGCCAGCAAAATAGAGAAAATGACTACTAGCGCGAAAGGGATACTGATTAGCAGGGAAATTACGACTAGCAGCTTTACCAGACCATAAAATTACGGGATTATCGCTCTTTTCTGCCAGCTTCTCTCGTCTTTGTCTGAGACTATTGCAGTAGGATAAGTCTGTGGGTAAAATTACATTCATCTTATATCTTGCACCTCGAAACCATACCGCCTAAAACTTAAACTTCTCTCTAAGACAATAAGTCTATTAAAAGAGGTATTAGCCAAGAGATTTATTTTAAGGTAATTTATCGCTTTGGTGCAACATTTCAGTATTACTTATTACTTATTACTTATTTCCTATACCCCTACTATGGATTCAATTATTATTAAACTCATATCTTGCACCTAGATACCAAACCGCCTAAAACTGAAGTTTCGCGTATTTATAGCGTTTCTCGGACTCATGAGGTACACTTACCCTTCTGACTAGAGTGTTAATTCTGTATCAGGCGATCGCTAAGGCTTATGGCGATCGCTCCAACTTCTTCTCCCTGATCTTATGCCTGGCATTTTGATTGTAAGACTTTTGGTATATTCTTTACCAGAAATCACCTTATCTTAAACTACGGTAAAATTATTCTGAGTTTTACAATTTCTATAGTTCATGAAAACAAGGTTTAGTATTGGTCTAGCCCTGGGTGTAATCATCTTACCTGGATTAGTCCTATTTACTGCCAATCCTGCCAAAGCTCAGCGCCGAAACCCACATTCTTATTGTCATAATCGCGCTCGTGATTATGCTCGGCGTAATGCTAGAGGTGGAACATTTAAGGGTGCTGGGAGGGGGGCTGCTGTTGGAGCAATCATCGGTGCGATCTCTGGTAATGCTGGAAGAGGAGCAGCAATTGGTGCAGGTCTTGGCGCAGTTGGTGGTACTGTTCGTAAACAAGAATCCAGGGATAAACTTTACCAACGAGAGTATAGGCGCTGTATGCGCCGTAATCGCAATCGCTAATCCCAGTTAAGGCATAAAAGTTTTTAAGAAATTTAAGAGGAGTGATTATGAAAAAATTTAGTTGGCTATTTTGGTTTTGGGCGATCGCTATTAGTGGCTTCAGTACATCTGCTCAGGCACAATCTTTAAGAAACACAGATCAGAGCGATGTGGTCGATTTACAAACACTGACTTGCAGAGATCTTTTGAAGTCTGAAGGTGAAGATAGAGCCAACCTAATCATCTTTATGCATGCCTTCATCAATGGCAAAACCAATAACACAATGATCGATGCTCCATTACTCGCTGAGGCAACCAATACGATTGTCGATACTTGCATTGATAATCCTGATAGTGCATTACTTGGCGTTTTTGAACAAAATCGTTAATTGCGCTCAGTGCAACTAAACTTGGACCAACAGAATCAATTGCTGACGATGGACATTTAATAATTGGAACTCCTGTTGTGAAACTTTTTCTAGCATATAGATAATATTATCAGGAGATAATTTGGTTCCATCATTGCGACAACTTCCTACATAACGCAAAACCACACAATTGTCTGATAAAGTATTAGCCAACTCTAACTCAAATAAGCGATCGCATAAATTGACTTCTTGGATTTTTCCTGATTTTGTGGTCTTGTTCCACAGTATTTCTGAAGAGTTGTGCACCGCTTCAATACATTCTTGCCAATTTACCTGATCTGATTCTGAAATAGATGCAACGGTAATTAAATATTCGGCTCGCTCTAAAATTTGAGTAGCAGAAGCAGATTTCACATCAATTTCTTCTACTTTATATAAAGGGATATCCGTTGGTAATTGGGAGGCTAATCTCTCTTTAAACTCTTCTACAGGAATATCTTCAGTTAACTCAAAATCAACAATTTCGCCACTACTGGTAGTACCTAGAGAGAGGGCATTTGCGATCGCCAGTCTGGGTCCTGGATGAAATCCGTTAGTAAAAGAAATGGGGAGAGAAGCACGACGCAAGGCGCGATCAAACAAACGAACTAAATCTAGATGACTTAGTAATCTCATATTTCCTTGCTTACCAAACCAAACCCGAATTTTTTGTTCCCTATTCCATTTGGGTTTACCATGTCCTTCAAATTTGGGAATAGCTGGGGGGGAAACTACTATGTTGTGACCAAAATCCGTGCTACATACTCCGCAATGGGAACAGCCTTCAAAGGCGCAATCAGGAACAGTAGCAGCATCTAAAGCTAGTTGTAAGTCTTTTTTGAGCCATGCTTTATCAATACCAGTATTGAGGTGATCCCAAGGCAAAGGTGCATCTAACTCATCACCCAATCCTTCTTGCTTAACCTCTTCTCCTCCTTCCTTAAATACATTCCATTCCCCATTTTCCACTTGGCGATATTTCCAAGTTAAACCTGCTTCCGCGATCGCACTTTCCCAAGCACTATAGGCTTTGGGGAGATTTTCCCACCAGGAGTCCATTCCTGCACCCAATTCCCAAGCACGACGCACTACAGAAGCCAAACGGCGATCTCCTCTTCCCACAAAATCTTCCATTGCCGATATTCTGACATCGGTATAGTTCACCTTTACTCCCCTAATGCGCCTAAATTCTTCTCGCAGTAAGTCTTGCTTACGGAGAAATTCCGCAGTGGAGACAGAATGCCATTGGAAAGGAGTGTGGGGTTTGGGAGTGAAATTAGAGATGGTAATATTAAAATTCAGACGCTTATTATTAACCTCACGGCATTCTCGACGCAGCCATTTGACTGTTTCCGCAATACCTACTACGTCTACATCGGTTTCTCCTGGTAAACCGATCATGAAATAGAGTTTAACTTTGCTCCAGCCTTCTTGTACTGCGGTTTTAATGCCCCTGAGTAACTCTTCATTAGTTAATCCCTTATTAATAATGTCCCGCATCCTCTGTGTTCCAGCTTCGGGAGCGAAAGTTAAACCAGATTTACGAGTACCCCCAATAATGTTGGCAATGTTTTCATCAAAACGATCTACCCGTTGACTGGGCAAGGAAAGGGAAATATTTTCATTTTTGAGACGGTTTTTTATTTCCATTCCCACCGCAGGTAATGCCAAATAATCAGAACAACTGAGAGAAAGAAGGGAAAATTCATTATAACCAGTGGCTCTCATGCCTTTTTCGATCGCATCAACCACTTTTTCTGGCTCCACATCCGTTGCAGGACGAGTTAACATTCCTGGTTGGCAAAAGCGACAGCCACGAGTGCAACCCCTTCTAATTTCTATTGTCAGGCGATCGTGTACTGTTTCGACATAGGGGACTAAACCGATAGAATAAGCAGGAATCGGAGTAGCAACTCGGCGCAAGATTCTTTTGGGAACATCGGAGCGATTGGGAATTACTGAGCCATCTTCCTGCATATCATAGAATCTTGGCACATATACCCCAGGAACTTGAGCTAAATCTAGTAATAAATCTTCTTTACTAAGTTTTGCTGCTTTTCCTTCCTGTAATACCAGTCCGATTTCAGGTAAAAGTTCTTCCCCATCTCCTAAAACAATAAAATCAAAAAATTCTGCATAGGGTTCAGGGTTAGAAGTGGCGGTTTGTCCCCCTGCAAAGATTAGAGGATAATTTCCTGCTTCTCTCTCTTGGGAAGTAAGGGGAATCTGCGCCAGAGTGAGCATTTCTAAGATATTTGTTGCGCCCAACTCGTAGCTGAGGCTAAAGCCTAAAATATCGAAATCTTGTAGCGATCTTTTAGATTCTAAAGCAAATAGAGGTGTATTACTTTCCTTTAACTTAGCTGCTAAATCTGAAGCTGGCAGATAAGTGCGATCGCATAATTGATCGGGTTGCGCATTGATAATATTGTAGAGAATAATATGCCCTAAGTTTGACGCACCTACTTCATAGACTTCAGGATAGGTCAATACCCATCGTACCTGTGCGGAGTCCCAAGGCTTATGAACCGCTCCGAGTTCTTCACCCAAATAGCGAGCTGGTTTACTTATTTCAGGAGAAATGAATTTTTCAATTCCAATGGTCACAGATGTAGTCCCCTTCTGATAGATTCAGCTTTTCTAATATACCGAACAAACCATAGTTTTTGGGGCTAGGGGAAAGGAGTCAGTTTTTATCTTCTCCCCACCATCACACACTTAAACTTACACCATTGTCGCAGTGAAGCTTTCCTTACTATCAAAAATTTCAAATACTTTATCCAATTGAGTTAATTCAAACACCATTCTGACGGAGGGAGGAATGGAGCAAAGACTAAAACGACGTTCTAAATCTTGAGCTAAGTGGAATCCTTTGATTAGAGCCATTAAACCAGCACTGTCCATAAATTCTACTGATGCCATATCTACTAGGACGGCAGAATCAGTTTGATTTTCCACAGTGTGAGCTAGTTCTTGCCAAAATTCTCCAGCATTAGCTGCGCTAACATAACCTTGAGGTTGAAAAGTTACGAATTCAGAATTTAGTAATGTTTGGCCACTCATCATTTTTTACCACCCTAGTATAATTACCTAAAAAGTTTTACTTTAGTACTTATTTTATACATAATAATCAGTAGTTTAAAGGATATATACCTTTTGAATACTAGCTTCATAAAATCTTGATAAAAGTAAGATAAAGATTGTGTATTTCAATCCATCCTACATCAAATCAGATTTTAAACACTGACTATCTATTCATATTTAGACAGGAAATTACTATTTCAGTTCCATAAGTTTAGGTTTCAAATCCAGAGGTTTAGAAAAACATATCCACGTTTATAACTAATTATTGTGATTTTGATATCCTCAGAAATACTTAAATTGCCTATTACTTTAGTAAAAGTTATCAGATATTTTAGTATCATTAGATTTTTATTATGAAGTTAATTTACACATTGTCTTGTATTGTAATTTACTGAAAAATGCCTGATCCACGACTAAAGCAAGTTTGTCAAGAATAGATTAACGCCAAATTAAAACTTTCCCATTATTAGCTATTAGGCAGTTTTATTGACCAAAATCCAGACAATTATCTCAACTATGATAGGTAGTCAAACTTGAAACTTATCTTGATTAGTCTGCCAAATTTCTTTGAGAAACCAATTTAGATATTGTCTAGAAGATGTAATGTCATGGAAGCCACTATAAGGATAAGGATCTATCTTACTCAGAATTGGCATAATTTCCGTATCAACAGCCACTCTAAACAAATCCACAGGGAAGAGTAAATCTACGTTACGATACAAATCAACCAATACAGTTGTAGAATCGTTGCAATTCTCTAAATTATTTGAGTCTATATTATTTTCAGCATCTCGCTCAAAGGAGATCATAAAGTGCTTAGTTTTCAGAGAAAGCGCAATCCCCCTAACCCAACACATTTGACGTTGGGGAACAGTTTGAATTATCTCTCCATACAAAATACCATGGCAATGATCTAGGGCGACAATTTGTCCTGAAGAAAATAATGGTGATGACCGATTAGAAGCAAAATGACTCATCAGAAAATAAACTGGGTTAAATAAATCCAACAATCTTTAATAAAACCCTTATAAGGAATAAGAGCCTTAAAAAATGTTATTAACCCAGATTTTAACAAATTGTCAATGTTCCTTCCTTCTAGTTGAGGGTTAGTCCTAACCCAGAAGAGTATATCCACAGGTGTATTCTTATGCGCTTGCGCTTGCGCTTGCGAAGCTCTACCTGAAAGGTCAGCTTTCAATACTGTTCGGATAAGCCTAAAAACTTAATGAGATTAGGGAGTGTGGGGAGTGTGGAAGAGAGAGGTGGGAGAGTGGGAGGTGTGGGGAAAGAGTGGAGAAAGTCTTGCTCCCTTGTCCTCCCCTTCTTCTCCACCTTCTCCATCCTCCGAAGGACGTTCTTCTGTCTCTCTTTCTCAACAGATAACTTTTTTAACCGAACAGTATTGGGGCAGATCTACCTGAAAAGTCAGCAGTATTGGCAAAAAATATATTAGGAAATATAGCCAGAGTCTCTAAGCTTACTCATAATTTTACCTACACTCTCCTCCAATTCTTCTAGATCGGTGCGACACTCCACTTCAGGATTGAGAGGAGGTTCATAAGGATCGCTAATGCCAGTAAACTGCTTGATTTCTCCAGCCCGAACTTTCTGATAAAGTCCCTTGACATCACGCTTTTCGCAGACTTCTATGGGAGCATTAACAAAGACTTCAACAAAATTGCCAATCGCTTTTCTCATCTCATCTCTGATAGCACGATAGGGAGAAATAACCGGTACTAGTACTATTACATCATTGCGAACTAACAGTTTGGCAACGAAACCAATTCGGCGAATATTAGTATCGCGGTCTTCTTTAGAAAATCCCAATCCTTTGGTTAAGTTTTCCCGAATCTCATCCCCATCTAAAACCTCAAGACCATAGCCTTGAGACTTTAATTCCTTAGTCAAGGCTGTAGCGATGGTGCTTTTACCAGCACCGCTAAACCCCGTAAACCAAACCGCTACTCCACGTTGTTTCATCTGTTTTTTTTAACTGAATTCGATTCATCTACGTATTCTACTCGCTTAGATTACCAAATTAGGTAAGGATAAATTAGCTAAAAACCAGATTGGGTTTAGTTTTGACCTTGATTTTAAAAAGTTTTGAGACTCAAAAACTATGTAAGTTAATTGTGTTCAGTCTGATAGTATCTGGGAATAAAAATGACCATAACTTTTAGTAGCAATTAAAATCATGAAAAGACGCAAAATTTTTTCCCACATAGGTGTTGCAGCAACAACCGCTACAACTTTAGTAGCGTGTAATTCCAGTCAAGAAACTAGCAGCATTACAGATAAAAGCTTGCCTAATGTGCGATGGCGGATGGTGACTAGTTGGCCTCAATCCTTGGATACAATTTTTGGAGGGGCCGAAACAGTATGCGATCGCGTCAAAGCTATGACTGGTGGGAGATTCACCATTGAACCCTATGCAGCAGGGGAAATTGTCCCAGGTTTAGAAGTATTAGATGCGGTACAAAATGGCACAGTAGAATGCGGACACACTGCTAGTTACTACTATGTGGGGAAAAACCCTGCCCTAGCTTTTGGCACTTCTATGCCTTTTGGTTTAAACGCACAACAGCAAAATGCTTGGTTTTATCATGGGGGAGGATTAGACACCATGCACAAGCTGTATTCAGATTTTAATGTGATTAACTTTCCTGCGGGCAATACAGGGACGCAAATGGGGGGATGGTTTAAAAAAGAAGTGCGATCTTTGAGCGACCTCAATGGCTTAAAAATGAGGATTCCAGGCTTAGGAGGGAAGGTAATGTCGCGCCTGGGAGTTAATGTACAAGTTTTGCCAGGGGGAGAAGTTTTTTTAGCATTAGACAGAGGGGCAATTGATGCTGCTGAATGGGTGGGTCCCTACGATGATGAAAAACTCGGCTTAAATAAGGCTGCACCCTACTATTACTACCCTGGTTGGTGGGAGCCTGGAGCAACTCTAGAATTGCAAATTAACAAGTCTCAGTGGGATAAATTACCTCAAGAGTATCAAGAAGTGATTAAAACTGCTGCTATGGAAGCTAATTTGAATATGCTATCTAAATACGATGCTTTGAATCGTAATTCTCTCCAAAGTATTCTTACCAGTGGTACTAAGTTAATTCCCTACAGTAAGGAAATTTTACAAGCAGCCCAAAAAGCTGCATTAGATATTTATGAGGAAAACGCCAGTAAAGATACTACTTTTAAAGAGATATATGAAGAGTGGAATGAGTTTCGTTCTTTAATTAGTCAGTGGAATAAGATTAATGAATTGAGCTTTGCTAATTTTGTTTCTTAGTTTGATATTTTGACAATTGACACTCTCTGGAATTTTAATTTTCGGGAGTGTCAAGCTTTAAATAGGGTTTAGTCTTTATCTTCTTTTATAAACTCCTTTATCTACTTTTTCAATAATTCCTTTCCCAAACCAAGTATTAAGAGCCTGAGCTACAATATTTCGCCAAGATTTTTCAGCTATTCTATTTACAAGATCGGGACACCATTTAGCACGATATTTTGTTGCTATTTCATCAAGTATAATATTTTTGTTGAGCTTGATAATATCGGTTAAAACTAGTAGTTTTGCAGCTATATACGCGCTTTTTCCGTCAATTCTTATTGGATAATTATTAAAATCTTGTTTGTCTTCTTCAGTAATTGTATTCCATCTACCTAATGCCATTAAAAAAATAGTTAATTTTTTCTTGTCTTTTATTTCAGCCAATGTTCCCAATGACAAAATATTATCTAATTTTGCTTGTTTTTTTAGTTCTTCTTCAATTTCTTTAAATAAAACTTTTTGTTTTAATGGAAAACATATTGTACATTCATGAATTTCCTTTATAAAATTTAATCTAAAAAGAGTTACTGTTCTACAATTTTCGCAATAATAAAGATCATACCAACTTTTATCTAATTCAGAATTTATTTGTTTAACAGGCTTAAAATGTATAAGTTGTCCTCTGTCAGAAGCATTCCAAGTATATACAGGATAATTGGTAGTAACAATGAGATGATGAGTCCACATTAATTGTGCAACTTGATCGTTTTTTGTGGGATCAATCACCCAACCACCCCAATCAAAACACCACAATAGATTAATTGATTTATCTGCTACAGTAATTATCTCAAAATTTGCATTATCAAAAATACTGGATGTTAATCCTAAATTTGCCTCTTCTTGAATGCGACCATCATCATCATCTAAAATTAAATTCCCAAAATCACCATAACTTCCTGTGGTCATTTTTATAGCACAATAAATAACAATACAGCGACTTGTTGCTCTTGTATATGCACAAAATAAAGAGTTTTCATCAGTTTTTTTATCAGCTAAAATAATAACAACAGGAGATTCTAGCCCACGAAATCTTGATGAGCGAACAACTTCAATTCCTTTATAACTCAATTGTTTTTGATATCTAGAAACAGTATCTATTATAATTATAGATTCTTTAGATATTCCTTCTTTAAATAACCGATCAACAATTTTAATAAAAGCAGAACGTGTATCATCAACAACTATTTCTTCAAGGGTATCTTCTTCATAAGAGCGTGGACAAAACTGTTGATACTCTGATTGTTTTACTTGTGAAATTCTTTCAAATATCTTACGCGGAGATCGCAAATTTAAAGTAAGTATATAAGGTAATTTAGCATTAATAATTTTTACTATATCTTCAAGAGATGTTGATTTTTCAAAATTAAATACTTGTGTTGAGTCACAAAATACTATTATTTTTTTTGTATCAAACCACTGGCTAAGTATTTCTAACCAATCAGTATATAGAACCTGACCTTCATCAACTAATAAAGCATCATAGTTCGGTAATTTTTTGGATTCTAAAGCTTGTTCAAGTATATTTGGTGCAGTAAAATAATACCACTCTTTTTTTCGCTCTTCTATACCATGAGATATACTAAAATCGGGGCTTTGTTCCCCCATAATTTGTACAGCCCGACGACATTGTTCATGGAAAGTAGAAACTTCAACATCAACATTAGATAGTTCATCTTGTAAACGTTTTGATAGCAAGTAATTATAGGTTATAACCAGTACTTTTTTTCCTAACTTTGATAATCTACGAGCTTGTTCTATTAACAAAAGCGTTTTTCCAGTACCTGGAAATCCTGTAACTACCAAACGATTTTCTTGACTAATTCTATCCAAGCATCTTGATTGTTCTGATGTTAATTTCAGCCAAGTAACAGTATCATGATTAATTCTGGTTTGCCAGCATGGAGTATAATCACTCGAAGGCAGCAATACGTCAATTAATTTTTCAAACTCCTGTTCTTTTATGCACCATGTACTAAGTGCTTTTTGCCAATAACTCATTATTGCTTGAATCTCTTGTCCAAGATTACTGAGATGACGTATATCAAGAATAATAGGTTGTGGAGTCTGAACCGTAAAATCTATTAATGAGATAGGAATACTTTCTCGCATCTCAGAATGTGGAAAAATAATGCAATAACCAATGCGCCAACTACCTGCTCCAACTTTATGTAATAATTTCGCTAGGGCATGAGTTCCACGTCTTACTTGACGAATAGGATCGATTTTTTGACCTGTACGTTTATATACAAAATCAGTTTTCTCATAACTAAAAATACCACCCTTAACTTCAACTGCAAGAATGCCTAGCTTTTGATGTAAAACAATAAAATCTATTTCGCCTGTTGGGACGGAACGACCATCAATTTCTTTGGCAACTGAAGCTAACCAGGGCAAACTATGAATTACAACAAAATCATCTGGTAATTGTTTTTTAAGTCTCCAATAAATATCTGGTTCAGCTTGATTACTACCAGTATTTTGAGGATTGATTTGAGGAAATATTCTTGCCACTTCATCAGCAATCACTTATTTATTATATTTTAAATTTACTCTCTTTCTTTTTGCGAGTGTATTTAGCTATAAAGTCTTAGGGATTGCCAATTTATCTAATTCAGCGAAATCGAATAATTCTCGATCTGCTAATTGGGAAGGAGCAATATTTTGAATACTGCGAAATAAACTATCAGTCCTACCTGGATATTCTTGCTCCCAGGATTGCAACATTTCTTTGATTTTCGCCCGTTGTAAATTTTCTTGAGAACCACAAAGGTTACAGGGAATTATAGGGAAATTTCGCCCCTTAGCGTAGCGTTGAATGTCTTTTTCTGGACAATAGGCGAGGGGACGAATAATGATATTTTTTCGGTCATCGCTTAATAGTTTGGGAGGCATAGCTTTTAATCTGCCACCATGAAACATATTTAAAAATAGAGTTTCGACGATGTCATCTCGATGATGTCCCAAAGCAATTTTGGTTGCTCCTTCTTCTCCTGCCACTCGGTATAAAATACCACGACGTAAACGGGAACATAAGCCACAAAAGGTTTTTCCTTCAGGAATAACTCTTGTTACAACGCTATAAGTATCTTCTTCGATGATGCGATAAGAAACATCTAAAGATGATAAGTATTCTGGTAGAACATTTTCGGGGAATCCAGGCTGCTTTTGATCAAGGTTGACTGCTAAAATTTCAAAGTTAATTGGTGCGCTACGTTGCAAGCTAAGGAGCAAATCGAGCATGGTATAGGAGTCTTTGCCTCCAGAAAGACAGACCATAACCCGATCGCCTTCTTGAATCATTTTGTAATCATAAATTGCCTTGCCCACTAAACCCCGCAAACGGGCTTGTAATTTCTTAAAATTCTTAGAAGTACGCTCTTTAACATTTGTCATTTAACATTCAACATTGATCATTTGTTTTTTTGTTTAAAACTCTCGCTTACTTATAGCGGTTCTCACAGTTATGCGGTACACCCAATGAACGATGAACGATGAACAAAAAGCTTAAGGTTACTGTACCTTACCAGTACGAGAACTGCTATATGTAGTTCATTTATCTGTCAATTACTGCACCGACAAGCGGATGAAGCTTGTAACTACACTAAGTGATGTGTCACGTTCGGACGATTGACAAGACAACCGAAGTTGCCACACCGCGTGGTGTCACGCCCTGCTCTTCCGACCCGAAGGTAGAAGAGAGAATTAGAGTTTTTACGCTCACGTTAAAGTTTTTACCTGTCGGACGTATTCCCCAACAGAACCCTCTAACTTTAAGTTTTCATGGTTCAGAACTACAATTATCGTTGTTACGCCTCTTTAAGGGAGCTACCCGCCGTCGCCTACAATTCCTCTTTCCCTTGTCGGAATGCCATGTATCAGAACGGACTCTTTTACTTGCAGTTACAAAGTATATTGTTTCAAATTACAGACTTGTTTTCAAGTTCTCGATTTAAGCGGTATCCTTCGGATGTTTTGTTACTGGTCTGGCTTTCATCTCAAGGCACGAGGCACATGAGTTTTCAGCCAAACATTAATTTATAAATAAAGAAAATCGTATAAATATCAACTTACTTTAAGCTATTGCCTCTTAATTTAAGATCCATTAGTAAATTAAGAAGAAAGCAAAAGAACAGCCTATCGAATGAAAGCAAGTGAAGTACTGAAGAGATATCAAGCAGGGGAAAGAAACTTTCGGCGTGTAAATCTCAGAGGTCAATCTTTTAAAGGGCAAAACTTGGCAGGAGCAGATTTTAGTGAAGCTGATATCCGAGGTACTAACTTTACTGGTGCTAATTTGAGAGGGGCTAACTTTACTGGTGCCAAGTGCGGACTGCAAAAACGCTGGGCAACATTTCTAGTTATTCTTTCGTGGCTGTTAGCTGGGATATCAGGATTTCTCTCATTGGTAGCTGGTGTTTTTGTAGCACTTATTTTTGACCCAGACTTAAATAATCAAATTGCAGGTTGGGTTAGTTTAATAGTACTAGTCATCTTCTTGATTTTGATCATTCGCCAAGGAATAGGAGCAGGAGCAGTAGCAGTAGCAGGAGCAGTAGCAGTAGCAGTAGCAGTAGCAGGAGCAGTAGCAGGAGCAGGAGCAGGAGCAGTAGTATTAGCAGCAGCAGGAGCAGGAGCAGTAGTATTAGCAGCAGCAGTAGTATTAGCAGTAGCAGCAGCAGTAGTATTAGCAGTAGCAGCAGCAGTAGCAATAGCAGGAGCAGGAGTGTATATTGGGTGGCGTGCTATGAAAGGAGATAAAAGAGATGCTTGGTTGCGTAGCTTTGCAGTTGCTTTTGCTGCCATAGGAGGTACGAGTTTTCGTGGTGCTGATTTAACAGAGGCTAATTTTTCATCCGCTAAACTCAAAAGCACAGACTTAAGGAAAGCTACCCTTACCCGCGTTCGTTGGTATGGAGCAAAAATGGTTGACCGCGCCCGCCCTGGAAAGACTTATCTACAAGACACTCAAGTAAGGCAATGGCTTATAGGCAAAGGAGAAGATAAGAACTTTGACCAGAAATTTTTACGAGGGATTAATCTACAAGGAGCGAATCTTACCGATGCCAGCTTTATGGGTGCAGACTTGGGTGAGGCGAATTTAGAAGATGCAGATTTATCCAGAGCCAAACTAGTACAGACTCAGTTAGACAGAACAAATTTAACGGGGGCAACTCTGACGGGAGCTTGTATTGAAGGCTGGAGCATTACTCCCGATACTATACTTAATGGGGTTAGATGCAACTACATTTTTATGCGCTTGCTACCAAAAGAAAGACCTGATTGGCTGGAAAGTTCAGCAAAAGAAATTGATGATGAAAATCGTTATCGTAAGCCCGATGATTGGCAGAAAAACTTTGAAGAAGGAGATTTTGTTGATTTTATTACTCCCTTAGTTCAAACCTTAAATCTTTATCACAACAAACCAGTTGACCCCAGATTAGTAGCAATTGCTTTCCAAGAGTTGCAAAAAACTAATCCAGACGCGGAATTAGAAATTGTTTCGGTGGAGAAGAAAGGCAAAAATAAAGATAAACTTGATATCAAAGTAGATACTTCCCCTCAAGCCAATCTTTCCCTGCTCCATGCCAACTATTTCACTAACCTGGAACATTTAGAAGCTTTACCCCCAGAAGCGATGAAAGCAGTTCTATTAGAAAGAGGTGCAACTCTCCAGATGCTTTTAGAAACTAGAACAAATATTGCCATTAATAATTCTCAAGGAAAGAACCAAATGATAGACAAGCATCAGAATATCAATACTGGTGGTGGTAATTATACTAACCAAAGTCGCAATTTGAATAACTCTGGCACGATTAACAACAGTGGTGCTGGTGGATTTAACTTAGGAGAAATAAACGGTACAATCGCCAACACGATTAACCAGTTATCATCCTCATCCAACCCCCAAGAACCAGGAATCAAAGATTTACTAACTCAACTCCAAGAAGCAATTGATGACCCTGATTTACCAGAAGAAGATCAAAAACAGGCTCTAGAACAGTTACAAGTTCTAGCAGAAGCAGGAAAAAACCCTGAAGAAGCAACTATGCAGAAGCAAGCAAAAAAGGCAGTAGGATTTTTGAAAGTGATAGCGGAAGGTGTAGAACCTGCTACCAAATTAGCCCAAGCCTGTGGCAAAGTTTTACCGAAAATACTGGTTTTCTTTGGGCTTTAAGCTTATACCATTTATCATTAGTAACCAGAGACTTAGTCTAGAGTAAAAGTCAGAAATCCTAAAGGATAGCTAACCCTAAAGGGTATAACCGCTTCGCATAAAGTCAGAAGTCATACTAAATCCTGTTTGGATACAACACTTTAAATGTGTGGGAATTTAGAATGCAGAATGCAGAATTCAGAAAGGTTTAAGCTAATTCTATACTTTAAACTAAAAGTATACTTTGGTAAGCGGATTTAGTATCATACTAATTCTCAAAAATAGCTAGATACTATAGAGAGTTATTCATTATAATTCAAAAACTTGCAATCCTTTGTTGATTCTGACTTCTGATATCCGAAGGTGTATCCTTTAGGACTTCTGACTTCTGACTTCTGACTTCTAACTCACACGAAGTACCCCAATCTCCTTGGCTGAGAATAGGGTTTCCTAACTCAACTCAATGTTAAATGAATAAATACGGATTAGCTATTCACAGCACGACTCCTCAATTAGGACTTATTATTAGTAATTTTGGCGAAGATAATCGGCAACAAATTTGGGATTTGGGGAGAAGTTTATCATCTCTTTTACATCAGTATTTACAAGAAATAATTGAGCCTCAAACTTGGCAAGATTTAGGATTTATTGCGGTAGCAAAAGGACCTGGAGGGTTTACAGGAACTAGAATTGGAGTGGTAACGGCTAGGACTTTAGCTCAACAGTTAAATATTCCCTTATATGGTATTTCTAATTTAGCTGCGATCGCGTATAATTTTGTTATAAAAAACCCTAGTCATGATTTATTGGCTGTAGAAATGCCAGGAAGAAGAGAACAGCTATTTGTGGGGATTTATCAGTTATCTTCTGATGGAGTTTGGCAATGCTATTTACCAGATACCATAATGACTAATTCTGCTTGGCAAGAAACTTTAAACAATCTTTCATCTTCTTACAAATTAATTCAAGCCCCTGAACAAATTGCTGATACGGCAAAAGATATTTTAAAGTTAGGCTATTTACAGTGGCAACAGAAAAAAGATGGTGATTGGTCAAAAGCTATTCCATTTTATGGTCAACATCCTGTATGAATTAACTCAATAAGCAGAAGCCCCGCTTTCTGTGGGATAGCACGAAAGTCGGGACGGGGCTTTTAAACGCCTGGGAAACCACAACGCTTCGATTGGATATGCTGGGGTTCCCCCAGTATCCCTCTCGCGCAGGCGACAGCCCCTCATGAATGGGAGTCTAATCTTAATTGCCATGAATTTTATCGTGATTCATATTCTATGCTAAAATAGTCAGATGTTGACTATGAACTACACCTACAGAATTGAGCCAACAGCAGAGCAAACAGCACTTATGCTTGAATGGTTGGAGACGTGCCGACATCTTTATAACAGATGCTTGGGCGACCTCAAAGATTGGCTTAATTCGAGAAAATGTAGTTTATACTCCTGCTCAATGATAGGGGAATATATCATGCCTCCGGATATTCCTTTCCCTAGTTACTTGGAACAGAAAAGACAACTTACTCAGTGGAAAAAAACTAATCCATATTACAAAGCTGTTCATTCTCAGGTGACTCAAGATTGCGTAAAACGACTGCATAATACTTGGGAAAGATTTAAAGCTCAAAAATTCGGGTTTCCACGATTTAAAAAATACGGAAGATATCAATCTTTTTTGTTCCCGCAATTCAAAGATAATCCGATCAACAATGGTTTGATTAAACTTCCTAAGATTGGGGAAGTTAAAATTAATCAGCATCGACCAATACCAGATGGATTTAAAGTTAAGGGAGTAAGGATTGTAGCCAGAGCTAGAGGCACTATATGGTATGCAGTAGTAACTATCCAATGTGATGTCAAAGTACCTGACCCACTACCTTTTGGTCGTGGAATTGGGATTGATATGGGATTGGAATCTTTTTTGGTAACTAGCGACAATCTTAGAATTGAACCCGCTAGATTTTTTCGAGACTTGCAAAGTAGGCTTAAAGTGCTGCAACGCAAGGCATCTCGTAAAAAGAAGCGGTCTAAAAACTGGGAGAAAGCACAGCTTAAAGTTGCTAGACTTCATCATAAAATAGCGAATACTCGTAAGAACTTTCATCTTCTTACTAGCCATCAACTCTG